>NZ_JBIASS010000006.1:0-249390 GCF_042890955.1 Streptomyces sp. NPDC001933
GCCTGGTGATCAGGACGACAAGAGCCGTATGACGAGAGATCGTCACGTACGGATCTGTGGGAGCCGGAGGGTGCGAATCCCTCCGGCTACCCGACCTTCGAGGTGCCGGGTGGAAGGTGACACACCGTGATCTCAAGGCTGGTCTCGGCAGCGAGGTTGGCGAGCTGGGTCTTCCAGCCGCGGGTGCGGTAGCCGTTGGATCCCCCGCCGTCGGCGGTGATCAGCAGTCGGCGGGCGCGGGGGTAGTCGTGCCGGCCGCGGGCCTGCCACCAGTGCCGGATCGAGGCGACGGCGAACGCCGCGGTGTCGTGATCGGTGCCGATGCTGACCCAGCCGGTGTTCGCCGCCGTGTCATAGATTCCGTACGGAATTGCCTTCTTGGTCTGGCCGGGGAAGTCGTGCGTCTTGACTCTCACAGGCTGCCCTGCGGGCTGCCATTCGTGTCCGGCGTTTTTGTAGTCGCCGATCAGCTCCTTCTTCTTGCTGTCCACGCTGATCACCGGGTCACCGGAGTCCCTGTGGTCTCGTGCCTGCTCGTTGAGGTAGCGGAACTGGGCGTCCCTGTCGGGGTGCTGAGTACCCTCGATGGTCTTGGCGTTGGCCTGAAGGCTGAAGCCTTCCTCCCTCAGCAGGCCGGCGACCGTGTCGGCAGAGACCTGGTGGCCCTGCCGGGTCAGCGCCGCTGCCAGCTTCCGGGTCGACTTCGTTGTCCAGCGCAGCGGCGACATCGGATCGCCCCGCTCGTCGGGCTCGACCAACGCAAGCAGTGCCTGCCGCAGCCCCGGATCAAGGTCCACAGCCCTCTTTCGACCCCCACCAGAACGACGGACCCGCCCCACCAGAACCTGGCCAGACTCCAGTTCAGCCACTCCGCGCGAGACCGTGCCCTCCCGAGCCCCGGCCGCGGCAGCGACGAGCCTGATCCCACCATGCCCCAGCGACAGCGCTTCCGCCCCTATGGCCAGCCGACGCTGACGCTCGTCCAGATGCGGCAACAACGCCTGGAACTTCGCCGCCAGGACACTCTCGATCCCCTCCGGTCTCCCCATACCAGAACAACGAGCCCCACAGCTGGAAGCCACGACTTGTTTCCCGGCAAGCCCTAAGTCGTGGATGCCCTCCTGCGCCGCTCATCGCATCCCCGATTCCGTCATCGTCAACGCCGCTCCTGCACCGGTTAGTTGAAGCACCTGCGTCAGCCTAGCAACGCTCCTTCGAACCCTGGCGGCAGCGAAGAGGAGCCGATCGCCCGGGGTGCATACCACGTCGACGATCGGCTCCTTGAGGTCTCCGCCGCCCCACCCTCGATGCGACCGCCCTGCCCACGGGCTCCGCCCGGCCTGAAACCCACCGCGGCACCAGGGGCGCATCCCCTGCTCAACCTCTCCCTCGCAGCTGTGGTGACAGCCCTCGGCGACGCCATCTGTTTCCCCCGCAGCCGAACTCCACCCCGGGCGTGCCACAACGTGCCAGTGAAGGCGGTGAACAGCGGTCAGTAGCAGCGTTCATCGGAGCCAGCGGGAACCGCCGCTCGATGGCGTTCTCGCAGGTCAGCGGCTACCTGTCCCTCAAGTACTGGGTGATTCCCAAGCTCAGAGCGCGAGTTCGATTCTCGTCACCCGCTCCATGAAAAAGCCCCAGGCCAGTGGCCGGGGGCTTCTTTGTTGCCTGGACCAGTTCAAGGGTCCCGCACCAGATCCGCACCAGAAGGCTTCCCCTCGGCCTTCTCGCGGACGGTGCGCCCCAGGTCGACCCGCCGCTCGCGCCCTCCTGCCGCCACTCAAGGTCGGCGCGGTGGATGCTGTCGAGGTCCGGGGCCCGGTGGGCGATGGCGACGAACTCGTCTCCGCAGAGGCGTCCGGCGATGCCGTGACGGCCGCACCAGGCGGCGAGGCGTTCGGCGTTGACGGCCAGGGCGACGTCCCCGGCGGCGTGGCCGTGGGTGTCGTTGAGGTTCTTGAAGTCGTCGAGGCCGGAAGCGCGCGGGCTCCCGAAATCCTGAACGTTGGTAAGCCGGAACCTGCATGCCAGCTGATGGCTGCGGCGGTCCCACGCGCGGGTTCCGGATTAGCTGACGGGACATGGTGAGCGAAACCCGGTTCTGCCAGGAGGGAAGACCACGGCTGTTCTGAAAGACACGTCCCGCCTGGGACTTCGACTTCGACGACGGCGACGAACTCACCCGGCGACTGCCATGACTGGCTGCTCTGTACGATCACCGAATACTGGGGGCTGATCCGCCTGTCCTGTGCGGAGATCAGCAAGTGGTGTCCTGTCCCGATAGTTGAGGGAGTTGGCGAATGCCCGCTTTGGACTTCTGCGCTCACGTCGCCGTTTGCGGTGAGGTCCTGGGAGTTGGCCTCGGTGCCGACCCGGAAGCCTGGGAGGCCGCCCTGGGGGTGACATGCCTCGATGTTCCCGGTGGGGGCCTGCTGCGGCGGGACTACGGACTCGTGGAGATCAACTTCTCGCCGGACCAGCCAGGGCGGCAAGGGCAGATGTCGTGCTTCGGCTTCGGCGTGAAGATCCAACGACTGCTGTACGACCAGTCCCCGAGCACCGTGCCGTCCCCGGTCTCGCGGGAATACGGGGAATTCGCACCCAGAGTCCCCTTCAAGGAACTACAGACCGCCATCCTGGCCCTGGGCCACACGATCGAACTCGACAAGCACAACACGTCGAGTGACATGGCCTGCTACCGCGTATCCGCGTCCGCCGCCCGCATCCACGTCGTCGCCGACCCTGCCCCGTACGGGTCAGGCGACCCAGATCCAGACGGACATCAGAGGGGCGACGTCTGGTCCATCGACGTGTGGTGACCAGCCGGCGACCTCTCGGCAGCGTCCGCGATATCTCTTCGCTACGAGGAGCGCCGGGCAACGAGCACCTGCGCGGCGGGCAACGATCTGAAGAGCGCGCGCCACCCAGCTGATCAGCCACACTCAAGCCCCCCGTGCCGCATCCAACCGGCTAGCCCGCAGGCCAATGCGGGTTCGGCATGCCGTCATCGCTCATGTGCGCCCGCTGCCAGATCCCTTTCCAGTTGAACGGCGTCTCCGGGACGAACCGGTGCCGCTGCCCGCACGGACATGGCGCCAGCACCCACGCGCACCCACGGCACAGATCCACCCAGCCGTGCCCGGTCGAGTTCGACACCGGCGGTCTCTCGTTCCCGCAGGCGGGGCAGCCGGGGAGATCGGCGCCGTCCAGAATTGCGTTCTGTCGCCGGACGTACTCGGGCAGCCGCAGCGACGGATGGCGAAACGGGGCTTCGTACCAGGCGCGGTTCGGGCCCTCCCACCAGCTCCGCAGCCACCACGGTCGCGGATTCACTACAGCCCGCCGCCCCGCCCGCTTCTCCGCCCGGCGTTGCGCGGCGTACTCCTCCGCCCGCGCGAGCCACAGCACCCGCGCCTCATGCAGTTCCTCCACCGCGCGCACCAGCGCGTCCGGGTCCGCCTCCAGCCGGCGGGGGATCGCGGCGCTGAGCGTGAGGTGGTGGTACGTCGCCCGGAAGCCGTGCGGAGCAAAGAGGGTGATGCAGGTCCGCAGCGCGCTGTGCCGGCGGCAGAGGGGGAGACGGGCGTCGTGCACGTGCGCTCGGTGGGTCAGGAAGCTGGTCATTGTGTGGGCGCCAGGTCGTCCAGTGCCCGTGCCAGGGCGGCAGTGACGGCGGCAGCGTGTGCTGGCAGGTGTTGTTCAGCCCAGGTTCCGGCAAGGCTGAGGAAGTCCTGCAAATCCTGCTGGGCGCCCGCGACGAGCCTGCGTACCTGGTCTACCGACAGCTCGATCACCGGGCTGCCGTCCGTCCCATGGGCGTCGAGCGTTAGCCGGACACTGTCGCCGACGCGTTCGGCCACCGAGGACGGATCGTGGCCGAAGTAGGCGCAGCCGGTGTCGTCGAGCACGTCCAGCCAGTCCCGCCAGGTCTCCAGGCCGTTGCAGCAGCCCGGCTCGACGAAGACGGTGTCGGTGGTGGTGTCGGTCACCCGGAACCCGCCGGCGGCGAACAGGTCAGGCATGGTGAGCAGCCCGTGCAGGAATGTGCCGAGCGGGTCGGTCGGGCACGGCCCATGCTCCACCTCCGGCTCGAAGTCGTTGCAGTCGGCGATCCGCATAACCGCCGTGCCTACCTCCGCCGGAGTGAGCTCCCCGTTCAGCACGAGGTAGCCATATGACTCGTGCTCGCCAACCGGCCAGAGCGCGAAGTCGTCGGCAGCGGAGATCTCCAGAACGGGGTGCATCACAATCACATGGGGATGATGCCGGACCCACTGCTACACCGCCACAGGCTTTCAGCTGCGGCATCGGACTCGGAGCGGGCCCGCTACCTGGGCAGTTTCGCGGTGCGCTCCGGGCAGGCGAGGGACTGTACCGTGAATGGGCTGGACGAAGCAGGCGCAGCACGACTTTCAGAGCATGCCCGCCGAAGGCAGCGACCTGGTCATGAGTGCCCGCGCGGAACTGGTCACTGCTGAAGACCCGTACTTCCGGGGAATCGAAGCCGATGCCTCGCTCCCGCACTGGATGACCGTCCGACCGCTGTCCTCCACGAGCCCGGGCGGCCCCCACAACGTCGACCTGGCCGGCGGACGCGGCTGGCCCATCTACACCTTCATGCGCCGCCACGCCGACCCACAGATCGTCGTCACCAAGCCTTCTGGGCCTGACGCCTGCGCCACCGCAGCGTCTGCACCACGGGCGGCCTCCGCGTGCTGTCACCCGCTCCGGCAAGAAACCTCAGGTCGATGACCTGCCGTCGATGTGCCCCATCCATGCCCTTCGGAGCGGAGAACAGCGGTCACGTACGGCTCCCAGGGGGTACAGACAACTACCCCACTCCGGACAACCTTGTAGGTCAGAGCCACCCCCGGGATCCGTGTCACTGAACAACAAAGAAGCCCCAGACTGCTGGCCTGGGGTTTTCTGCTGATGGAGCGGGTGACGAGAATCGAACTCGCGCTCTGAGCTTGGGAATCACGGGTGCTTGAGAGTGAGCAGGCCGAGGGCTTCCTCCCAGTGGAAGCGGTGCGCTCCGCCGCTGCCTTGGGCCGGTGGGGTTCGTAGGAGCCGATCAGGATGCCCATCGCGCGCAGCTTCCGCAGACTCTCGGCGTACGCGGGGCGGCCTGGGCTGAGTTCACGTACAGCAGGGCGGCGGTCGGGGTGCCGAGGCCGTATTGGTGATCACGCACCCTATCGAGATCCACGCCGATGACCCCAACCATGCGCCATCCCCCTTGGCACACGAAGCGCGCGCCTTGCCTGTCGACGGAGAGGCCGCCACGGTTCCTACAGGTCGCACCGCTCGTCGAGGCCGAAGAGGGGAGGCAACGTCGCAACGTGTGACGCCCCGTCCACATTGTGCGGCCAGTGTCACCGAGAGTGGCGATAGGGCAGCAATACGCAAGCCCTTGCGCGCATACTCCAGTACGCTTGCTACATGTCCTCAACGACTCGCATCACCGTCACGCTCCCCAGCGATCAGGTGGCGGAGCTCCGCAAGCTCACGGACAACGTCTCCGGCTATGTAGCGGAAGCCGTGGCCCGCCAGATCCGGCACCAGCTTCTGGGCGACGACCTTCGCCGGCACGAGGAAGAGCATGGAGACTTCAGCGACGAGGAGCTCGCCGAGGCCCACGCGAAGATCTTTGGCGCCGTCGGTTCCTCCAAGGGCGCGGACGCCGCGTGAGCGAGCGCATCGAAACCGTTGTCCTGGACTCGGAAGGACTCTCCGCCTGGCTCACGCAGGATCGCAAGTTCCTCGCGATGTTGCAGGTCTTCCACGACATGGGAGCTGACCTCGTGATCGGGGCGAACACCATCGTGGAAGTCAGCCATTCCCGTACCAATATCCCCCGCCTGAACTGGGCCTTGTCCCGTATCAAGGTAGAACCGGTCACCGAGCGAGCAGCCAAAGCGGCAGCGGAGCTCCTCAAAGGCGCCGGGCTGCACGGACACAAGTACGCCATCGACGCAACGGTCGCCGAGGTAGCGCTCCGCCAGCCGAAACCCGTCGCCCTGCTGACGTCCGACAGCGACGACATGGCCAAGCTCTGCGGCAGCCAGGTCCGCATCATCCCTCTCTGACCCTCCAGCCCACCCGGAGCATGCACCTCGGCAGGTTCTGTTGCACTGCCGCCACCCGTGCCCCATCCGTGCCCAGCGGAGCGGACAACAGCGGTCATGTACGGCGCCCGGAGACCACTCCAACCTCGCACGTCTCGACCAAACATGCAGGTCAGAGCCAATACGGCCGTTCAAGAACCGTTGATTCCCAAGCTCAGAGCGCGAGTTCGATTCTCGTCACCCGCTCCATGATGAAGGCCCTGGTCGGCGACCAGGGCCTGTTTGTTGTCTGGACCTCTCGGGGCCCGCGCGCCATTCGCGTGCCATTGATGCCACATCGGGGGGCGGCTAGCTGGTCCCTCTTCATCGTCTTGACCTCCCAGATGTCGATGCCCGACAGGCAAGGACCTCGTTCCGCTTCGTCCGGCGCACTCGGCGCCGGTGGCATGCGGCGTGGGAGCGGCCTCCGGCGGCACCCGTGTGGCGCGTCCTGTCTCCGAGGCGCATCCTGGTGGCGAGATCGCCGGTAACGGGCCTGGCTCCCGTGCCCGCCGGGCCGCGGCGCAGGCGCTGAACGGCTCCTCCGTCGCCCTGCGGAAGGGAACGGGATGACAGTCGGATCGCCCAGGGATCCGGATCACTCGGAGAGCTTCGGAGAGGGGCTGCTGGGCGGGCTCCTGGACCGGGCCCACGAGTTGCCGCCCCATCTGGTCGGGCCGATCCTGGCCAACACGGTGGCGCGGCTGGGGGGACGGGATCCGCAGATCCTGCTCCAGGACTACGGGCAGCAGAGGCTGGTCCCCCTGCCGGGCGAGGGGCTGGCGGGCGGCGAACCGCAGTCCATCGACGGCTCCGAGGCCGGGCGGTGTTTCCTCACCTCGCGCCCGGTCGAACTCGCGCTGCCCGACGGCGTACGGGTCCTGCTGCCGTTGCCGGACGAGGGCGACCCGTCGGGTGTCCTGGCTGTCACGCTCGACGCCGTCGATGACGACGACCGCCGCCTCCTGCGCAGGATCGCCGGTCTGATCGCCGACATGATGCAGACCAAGAACGGCCACACCGATCTCTTCTCCCGCACCCGCCGCAGCGAACCGATGAGTGTCGCCGCCGAGATCCAGTGGTCGCTGCTGCCGCCTCTGTCGATGGTGACGCCGCGCGTCACCATCGCCGGCGTTCTGGAGCCCGCTTACGACGTGGCGGGCGACAGCTTCGACTACGCCCTGAACAGGGACACCTTCCACCTCGCCATGATCGACGCCATGGGTCACGGTCTGGACGCGGCCACGATGGCCACGGTGGCCATCGGTGCGTACCGGCACGCCCGCCGGATCAGCGTCGGACTGTCCGAGATCTACCTCTTCATGGACCGGGCCGTGGCCGAGCAGTTCGCGCCCGACCACTTCGTGACCGCGCAGATGATGCGGCTGGACACGAACACCGGCCGCCTCCAGTGGGTCAACGCCGGGCATCCCGCCCCCATACTGATCCGCCGGCACCGCGTCGTAGGCCGCCTGGACAGCCCCACGACCCTGCCCGTCGGCTTCGGAGGAGCACAGCCGCAGGTCAGCGAAGTGACGCTCGAACCGGGAGATCGCGTCCTCTGCTTCACCGACGGGCTGATCGAGGAACACGAGAGCGGACAGGAAGAGTTCGGCGAGGACCAGCTGATCGACTGGGTGAACCAACTGGAGAAGGCGGAACGGCAGGTCCGCGCGGTGGCACGGGATCTCTCCCACACCCTCAAGCGGGCACGCGGCAACGCCACTTCGGACGATGCCACGCTCGCCCTGGTCGAGTGGCGAGGATGACGGAGGGACGTGTCACGCCTACTCCTGGCGGTGGGTCACCCGCTCGGGAAGCGTGGCGACGAGGATCTCGGCGGCCCGGGTGACGTTACCCGCGTCGACCGCACGGGCCATGGCGTCACGTGCCGCGTCGGGTGTCGTGTCCGGGGGCACCACCAGGAGGGCGAAGTGGTCGTTGTCGCCACGGGTGATGAGGACGGTGTCGTCGCCGACGGGGAAGGAGTCCAGGTGCACGACCCGGTCGTCGACAACGACACGAGTCGGGACCTCCTCCCAGGCGTCCGCGTCCAGGCCGACCCGCGTGACGGGGCCGAGGTGCGTGGTGAGCGCCTGGATCAGGGCGGGCAGCTCGGCCGCGACGTCCCGGGAGCGGGGCCACCACGCGCCGTCGAGGACTCCCTCGCGGGAGTGCGTCGTCCGCAGCCGGAGCAGGGCCGTGCCGGGATTCACCGCTCGGTGGATCTCGTCCGGAAGGAGCTTGGGAGGGGTCGGGCTGTCGGATTCGGCCATGATGGTCCGCCTGCCTGCGCGGGGCCGCCGACACCTCACGGCCGACGAGACACCGCCGTGGTCACACGGTACTCCGCGTGCCGGTGGTCATGCCCGCGGCTGTCGGCCGGACGACGTGCCCGGTGGGAAATCACCTGGTCAGAGCGGTTCGTCCGACCGCTGGGCGGAGTACGCTGACAGCACCGGGAGTACCTCGTACACCCGCTCCCACGCGGACGTCGTTTCCGGCGATCAAGACACTGGGCCGCCCTGCAGGGCGGCCCGGAGACGGGTCCGCATCATGACCACGACCGTCGAACGCGGAGTGGCACGGGCGCTTGTGCCCCCGCTCCCGACGCGGATTTCCCTGACGCCGAAGACCACTCTCGCCGGCCAGTTGGACGGTGCCTGGTGGCCCTACTCGCGGGACCTGCCCACCGAGCTTCCGTCTCTGGTCGAAGCGCTGGAAGGGCGCTGGGGACGCATCACGCGGGCCATGGTGAATCCAACCCGCTGGCCCGTCGTCCCGCACAAGGTTCCCGTCACCGGGCACATCGTGCACGTGGGCTGGTTCACCGAACAGGATCCCGACAAGATGATCCTGCTCTCCTGCACCGCAGGCCGCTGCGACCTGCTGGTGGTCCCACCCGAGACCGAGCCCGCCGCAGCCGCCCGGCTGATGAGCGCCGCCGCCGTCCCCGGCAGCGTCCTCACCGCCGGTGTGCTGATGTCCGACGAAGCCGCGACCGGCCGCCGTATGCGGGACGCCCGAAGCAGCCAGGAGGCTTGGGAGACCGATGGCGGGTCCGCCCTGCTGCCTCTCCGGCACCCGGTCGTCGGCGCGCGGATGATTCCCCTGCCGGGGAACACGCGGAGATGACGACATGGAGACCCTGATCACGCTCGCGGCAGGCGTCCTCCTGATCGCGCTCGGCATGCTCCTGATCCACCGGCTCAACGCCCAGCACGACGCACGCATCGCGGTCTACCACTTCAGCGATCCCTTCCCGGCCCTCAGTCGGCCACCCGGCCACAGCCACGGGCACAGCCACCACAGCTCGACAGGGCAGGCCTCCAGCCGCAGGCTCACGGGCATCCGGCCCTGACCTCAGACCACTCCTCCGACCGAAGGCCGCGGGTGGGGCGCCCGGCACCCGGGACGACCCACCCGTCGGCCTCTCGCTTCGCCCCGAACGGAACACACCGCCTTGTACCCCGTCGAGAAGGAGCCCCTGCCGCAGGCAGGACACGCCGAGATCCGGATCGTCGCCGCAACTCCCGAAGCCGCCCGCGCGGTCGCCGAAGTAATCCGCCGCTGCTTCGCCGGAACGGAACAGCGCAGCTACCCCGCCGCCGCAGGCGGCACCCGGCTCCATCTCACCGTGGACACCGAATCCGCCGCAGGACCTGCCCTCTCCTGGCTCACCACCAGCAGGCCGTCCGCGCACACCGGCGCCCACGGCGACGAAGTCTGAGGAGCACCGGACCTTCGCATGCACGAAAGGACTCGATCATGGCGACCCTCCGCGAGCGGCAGATCTACCGCGAGCGGGTCCGACCGCCTTCCACGAAGCCACCGAAGGCAACCGTCTCCTCGGAGTCCCTGGGCGGAAGCTGCGGAACGACCTGCGCATCCCGGAGGAAGACCTGGCCGCCGCCTGCACCTACCTCACCGGCGAGGGCCTGATCACTGTCGACTGGGAACCGGGCAACACACCCGCGATGGTCTCCCTGACCCACCAGGGAATCCGCCGCATGGAGGCCGAAGAAGAAGAACGCGACTGAGCCGGACTGTCCGTGCAGGTCGTACGAGCCGTCCACCGCTCAGCCCGGCACGTACGACCTGCACGGCCCCCTGCGCGCACACGAACGAGGGGGACGGGGCCTGCCCGATGGCCCGCTCTCCCCTCCCGGTCCGTCCGGCCCGCAGTCGTACAATTAAACGTGGATCGAGCACTCTCACGTGTGACGATCCGGAAGGGCGGCCCTGGCGGAGTGAATGCGCTGGGGCCGTTGCGACGACGGTCGCCATAAGGCCCACGCGCCCGACGCCATGTGGCCGCCTCGCAGCCGGCGGATCGGTCCCCTCCGGGGCGAAGGCGTCCAGGAGCCCCGGGGTCAGGAGGCGGGCACGGTCCGGGACGCCCCTCTCACGGAGGCCGGCCGACCTGGGCCCACATCGATGCGGACCCCGCCGACCGCGTCCTGTGCGGCGGTCCCGTACGCGTAGACGTGCGCGTCGGCAGCGGCGCAGAGTGTTCCGTTCAGATGGTTTCGCCCTGCCGGACTGCAGCCCAGAACTGGTTCGTGCACTTCCGGCACGGACGGCCCTGACAATCGGAGCGGGCTTCCGCTACGAGGTCGCGCAGGGCTCAGTCTGTCCCTCGGCCCCCCAGCGCGTGCTGCCGGGTCAGCCGTGAAATGTCCTTCGCGGTGACGATCCCCACCAGATGGTGCCCGTCCACGACGAGAATGCACATGCCAGTACCCGGGCGGAGCTTGTCGAGAGCCTCACTCAGAAGATCACTCGGGGCGGCAACCGCGCACTGCGACAGCGGGATCGCCGCCTCGCGCACGCGCAACGCCTCCCGGCGCGCTCCCGGTATCCGGGCAAGCTTGCGTATCTGAACGATCCCGCTGGGACGGCCTTCGAAATCGAGCAGCGGCACGGCGGAATGGCGGGAGTTCACTGCCACCTCGTCGATGAATTGCCGGATGGTCAGCCAGTCGGCGCCGGTGGTCACCGGGCTGGACATGGCATCGGCGACCTTGATGCCCCGCAGCGCTGTGTGGATCACGGCGCGCTGCCGTTCCGCGCCGGCGACGACCGTGATGAAGAGACCGACGAAGACGAGCCACAGCCCGCCCGGCGCCCCGCGCAGGAAGGAGATCCAGCCGAAGGCCATCAGCAGCCCGCCCACGACCTGACCGCTTCGGGAGGCCGCCCGATCCGCACGTTCCCGGTCTCCGGTACGCCACCACAACAGCGCCTGCACCACCCTTCCGCCGTCGAGCGGAGCAGCGGGAAGGAGATTGAATGCGCCCAGGAACAGGTTCGCCCAGCCGAGCCACACCAGAACGGCGGCGGGCACCGCCCAGCCGGACATCGCGTGCAGCCCGATTCCCGCTCCGAGCGCGGCGCTTCCGATGGCCAGGCTGGTGAGCGGCCCGCTGATCGCCACTGCGAAAGCCACCGCGGCCGTCGGCGGTCGCCCCATCCGGGTCATCCCGCCCAGCGCCCACAGCGTCACGTCCTGTACCGCGACCTTCTTCCTGCGGGCAATCGCAGCGTGTGCCGTCTCGTGGAGCAGGAGGCTGCCCATGAGCAGCACGGCCCCCACTGCACTCGCGAAGGTGTAAACCGCATCCGAGCGCCCTGGAGTCCATGCGGGGAGGGTCTGGCGGCCAAGACCGTACGCGAACAGAACGACCAGCAGCGGCACGCTCCAGTGCATCCGCAGTGGTACCCCGACAACTTGTCCGACACGGACCGAGCCGTTCATCGTCGTCTCCCGCCGGCTCGGCACCCGGTCCACCGGACAGGACCTCGCGACCCGACTCCATGGACCGACCAGCACGGCACCCACCCACAATTGTCGCTCTCGGAATCTCCCGCAGTCGCCCAGGGCCCGGAACGAGCTTGCTGACCGGCGAACTGCCCGAAAAGCCCGCCCACCCATTCCGGATCCGGGTACGCCAGCCGCCCCTCGTCCCCTCCGAACCCAGACGCACGGCTCAAGCCGATCCGACACACCCCGCGTGCCACTACGTGCCATTCGTAGGGGAAAAAGCGGTCACCACAGGGCACCGTCCGGCCGTCGGCCGGCAACACACCTGTGCAGCGTTTCCGCTGCTCAGGAACATGTCTGGCGATCACGCGCTGGTTGATTCCCAAGCTCAGAGCGCGAGTTCGATCCTCGTCACCCGCTCCACTGCAAAGCCCCAGGTCACATGCCTGAGGCTTGTTTGCTGTCCATACCCCTCGGGGCCCGCGTGCCCTCGTGTGCCACAAGTGCCCTCGTGGCGCGTCGGGTTGGTTCTGGACGCTACTCAAAATTCCGAGTCGCTGCCGTCAGTCGCCCTCTGCTGTGAGGCCGACAGGCGGGGCGTCATCCGTGTGCCTCGCTTCGCAGTCGCCATCATGCGGACCTTCGCTGTGCGTGGCAGCGTGATCCGAGAGGAATCCGTACCCCCACGCATCAATGAGGAGCGCCGTCATGGACGGTACGCAGGACAAGCGTCAGGAGCCGGGCAAGGGCCGGGGCCGCGAGGCGCAGGAACACCATCGCCCCGGAGACCCCGCGCAGCCCCGACCGGGCAGGCAGGCCCGTGAACAGGGACGGAAGCCCGGGCAGAAGGAGAGCTCGCGCCGCCGCGAGGACGACCTGCTGCGCGAAGAGGACCTGCACGACGAGGAGCTCTGACCAGGGCACCGCACGCCCGGAGCCCGGCCGGTACGCAACACTCCGGCCGGGCTCTGTCGCATCCCGCCCGACGCCGAAGGAGACCGGGCCGCAGGAACGTTCACGTGCCCGTTTTCACGTGCTTTTTCGTTTCTGCCGTGGTCGTGGCGGGGTGGATCGATGCGGACCGAGCGGCTCATCGTCGGCTCTTCCTGGATAATCGATGTATGGCATCACAGCCTCGTCTTTCCGATCTCCGTCGTGCCAAGTTCGCCCGGCGCCTGCCCGCAGCGCTCTCCGAGCTTGCCGGTCCCCGGCACGGCCCGGTACGCCTGCCGCTCCACCTGGCATGGTCGGGGCTCACTACGTTCGACCTCGATCAGCCCCGGCTGCGGATGAGCTACTACCGCATCGTCCTGGCCGAGGGGCAGCACGACGACCTGGTCCAGTACCTCGATCGCGACCTTCTCGTCGGCCTGTGGCCCACACTGCGCACACTGGTCAGCCGTGATGTCCGTGAGGTCTGGGAGAGCTCCTTCGACGAGCTGGCTCACAGCGTTCAGGCCGCTGCGTGAACCTCACAGAACTGCACCGCCGCCTGCTTGCAGATGTGCTCGCCGTGGGCGGTGATTACCCTCTGGTGCTCACCGGTGGCTACGCGGTCCAAGCACACGGCCTGGTCGACCGGCTCAGCCAGGACCTCGATGTCGCGACCGAGAACCCAGATCCCATGGAGGACATCGCGACCGTCGTGCGCACCGGACTGGAGCGGCGCGGATGGCACGTAGAAGCCCTGGAGACAGACCCACTGTCCGCACGCCTGATCGTCACCGACCCTGCCAGCCGCGAAGAGTGCGAGGTCGACATCCTCAAGGAAGCACTCTGGCGACCACCCGTACACACCGAACACGGCTTGGTGCTGTCCCTCGAAGATGTCGTCGGCACCAAGGTCCGCGCCTTGGCCGACCGCGGACTCGCCAGGGACCTGATCGATGTGCAGGCCGCCACGAGCCGCTGGAGCCCCGTCGAACTCGAAGAGCTCGGCCGACGCCATGCCCGCGACGCCTTCGACCTCAGCGAGCTTCAAGCGCGGCTGAGCGGAGCCGACTGGATCGATGACACGGAATTCGCCGCCTACGGACTCGACGCGCAGGCTATTGCCGGGCTGCGCCGGTGGGCACAGACCTGGGCCGACGACATCGGGGAACGGCTTCACGAGCTTGAGGCCCCGCACGAGGACTGATGGCCTGACGGATGCCGACCGTTCGACAGGAATGCGGTTCGCTACAGGGGCTGGCCGCCCCTCGGCCGCCGTGCCCCATCCGTGCCCTTCGGGGCGGACAACAGCGGTCAAGCACGGCACCCAGGGACCACACCAACCTCGTCTGCCCCGTCCAAACATGCAGGCCAGAGTCACTTTGGCTGTCCAAGAACCGCTGATTCCCAAGCTCGGAGCGCGAGTTCGATTCTCGTCACCCGCTCTTCCGCTAAGCCCCAGGTCAGTGATCTGGGGCTTCGTCGTTGTCTAGACCTCCCTAGGCACGGGCAAGGTGGCGAAGGGCGACACCGTCTCGGTCCGCCCAGACAGATGAGGAAACTCTGGAGAAAGCGGCATGCCGAAGATCCCCGAAGGGCGGCGGGATGACGGAGGGACGTGTCACGCCTACTCCTGGCGGTGGGTCACCCGCTCGGGAAGCGTGGCGACGAGGATCTCGGCGGCCCGGGTGACGTTACCCGCGTCGACCGCACGGGCCATGGCGTCACGTGCCGCGTCGGGTGTCGTGTCCGGGGGCACCACCAGGAGGGCGAAGTGGTCGTTGTCGCCACGGGTGATGAGGACGGTGTCGTCGCCGACGGGGAAGGAGTCCAGGTGCACGACCCGGTCGTCGACAACGACACGAGTCGGGACCTCCTCCCAGGCGTCCGCGTCCAGGCCGACCCGCGTGACGGGGCCGAGGTGCGTGGTGAGCGCCTGGATCAGGGCGGGCAGCTCGGCCGCGACGTCCCGGGAGCGGGGCCACCACGCGCCGTCGAGGACTCCCTCGCGGGAGTGCGTCGTCCGCAGCCGGAGCAGGGCCGTGCCGGGATTCACCGCTCGGTGGATCTCGTCCGGAAGGAGCTTGGGAGGGGTCGGGCTGTCGGATTCGGCCATGATGGTCCGCCTGCCTGCGCGGGGCCGCCGACACCTCACGGCCGACGAGACACCGCCGTGGTCACACGGTACTCCGCGTGCCGGTGGTCATGCCCGCGGCTGTCGACCGGACGACGTGCCCGGTGGGAAATCACCTGGTCAGAGCGGTTCGTCCGACCACTGGGCGGAGTACGCGGCGGCCCTGGGACGGGTCCGCAATCATGGCCACCACCCTGGCACCCACGCTTTCGGCACGCCTGTCGCCGGCGCCGAAGAGCACCCTCGCCAGCCTCTTGGACGGCGCCTGGTGGCCTCGTTCGCGTGACCTCGCCACCGAGCTTCCGCCCCTGGTCGACGCACTCGAGGAGCGCTACGGACGCACCACGTGCGTCATGGTGAACCCCGCCCGCCGGCCTGTCGTCCCGCACAAGGTCGCCGTCACCGGGCACACCGTGCACGTCGGCTGGTTCACCGAACAGGATGCCGACAAGATGATCCTGCTCTCCTGAACCGTCGGCCGATGCGACCTGCTGGTGATCCCGCCCGGGACCGAACCCGCCGCGGCCGCCCGGCAAATGACCGCCGCCGGCTCCCTCATGCCGGGCACGACTGTCGCCGCGCGCAAGTCACCTCGGCCGAGGGCATGGCCGTGCTCCATGGGCAGGAGCGCAGGCCGGGCCGAGCGCAAACCAGTACTTGCACATTTGCGCAAGAAGAGGCAGAGGCAGTCTCGACCGGGCTGCTAGAGCCAGTCGCGGCGTTTGAAGACCACGTACAGGCCGACGCAGACCATGGCCATCAGAGCGATGGCGAAGGGGTATCCGAGGATCCAGTGCAGCTCGGGCATGTGGTCGAAGTTCATGCCGTAGACGGTGCCGATGAGGGTGGGTGCGAAGAGAATGGCCGCCCAGGCGGAGACCTTCTTGATCTCGTCGTTCTGGGCGTGGCCGGCCTCGGCCAGTTGCTTCATCTCCTCGTTCTGGGCCTGATTGACCAGGGTGGCGTTGACGGTGAGGATGTCGCCGAGCATCTCGCGGAAGCTGTCCACGCGCTCGACCACGGTGGTGTCGTGGTCGGCGACGTCACGCAGGTAGCGCTGAAGCTCCTCGTCCGTGCCATATTTCTCGAAGCCGGCTTCGAGCCCGCGCATGATGGCCAGGAGCGGCCGGGTGGCCCGCTGGAACTCGACAACTTCGCGGGAGAGTTCGTAGATACGGCGGGAGACCTTCGGGTCGCCGCCGAACACCTCGGTCTCGATCTCGTCGATGTCGTGCTGAAGGCCGGCCACCACGGGCGCGTAACCGTCGACCACCGCGTCGAGGATCGCGTACAGCACCGCCTCCGGGCCCAGCGCCAGCAGCTCGGAATCGCCTTCCAGCCGCTTGCGGACAGTAGCCAGGTCGGGCGCCTGGCTATGCCGCACGGTCAGGA
Source organism: Streptomyces sp. NPDC001933 (assembly GCF_042890955.1). Taxonomy (NCBI): domain Bacteria; kingdom Bacillati; phylum Actinomycetota; class Actinomycetes; order Kitasatosporales; family Streptomycetaceae; genus Streptomyces; species Streptomyces sp. NPDC001933. Next base: position 16,328 of record NZ_JBIASS010000006.1, read on the forward strand.
CAAATCCGGGGCCGACGAACAGATGGAGTTCCCCGAAGTCCACCTCCTCGGCCTCGTCCATGTACCGGGCCGAGCGCAGTACGACGAAAAGCGTGTCTCCGTAGCGCTCCAGTTTCGGCCGCTGGTGGGCCACGATGGCGTCCTCGACGGCCAGCTCGTGCAGCCCGAACTGCTCCGCCGCCTCCCACAGCTGCGCGGGGGAAGGGCGGTACAGGCCGATCCACGCCATGGTGCCCTGCTCCCCGGGAAGCCGCTCGTAGATCTCCTCCAGCGTCGAGGGCGTTGCGATCCGGCGCCCGTCGCGGTAGATCCCCGCGTCCACCACGCTGCGCGCCAGGGACGCGGGGGGCTCTTCTTGCTCCGCCCGTGGATCCATCGAATGCTCGGGGGCCGGGTCCAGCCCAGGTCCGGTCCCGTGGCCGCCCGGACGCAGCGGCCACTTACCCGCTCGGGTCGCGCGCGCTCGCCAATCGGACATACAGAAACCTCCAGAAGGAACCCCACCTGGGTCCGGCCCATGTCGCGGCTCCGAGTCAGGTGGTACCCCGCCGGGCGAGGTCTCCCGCAGACCAGACCCTCGGCACAAAACAGACTATTTGCTCTCGCGCTGCCCTGCGATGAATTCCCCTGGGAACGGCACTCCTTCGTGGGGACGGGCGGCGCGTTCCCACGCTGTGGAGACGAGCGTCAGTCCGGAGGCCGTGGCCAGCAGGGCCAGACCCACCACGTCGCCGACGGAGGCGGCTCTCCCGGACAGCTGCGCCAGGCGGGGGACTGCGTGCGCCAGAACCGCCAGGTGAAGCACGAGGCACGCCCAGCCCTGCAACCGCAGCCACGTCCCGCGCCTCGCCCCCCGGGCAGTTCCCCGGCCCGCTGCCCAGAGCACGCCCGGAGCGGCCAGAGCCATGGACGTGAGCAGTGCAACCCCGAGAGCGACCGTCTTCATGCCTCTGGATCCTGATGCACTTTCCCCGTCTGCGCCTGTCGTGGCGCGGCAGGATGCCCAACCCCTGCACCGCCGCCGGCAAGGGGTGCTCACCGGCAGCGCCACACGGGTGTGCTTAACGCTCTTCTGGCGCCCTGAGCAGGGATATCGGAAGACCGGCGCCCTGAAGTCGGCTGGATCCGGCCGGCTGACAGGACTGGAGGGGCCTGGTGTCTGCACGCGCTGAGAACGCCGACGGCTCGGGTGGCCATCTGCCAGGTTCCGGCACCGAGCACGGGGAACGGGACCGGCTGACGGTGCCGCAGGGGCTGGCGGCACTGTCGCTGGATGCTCTGGCATCCGTGGCCTACGGGCCGGAGGCGATCGTGGTCGTGCTGGCGGTGGCCGGCAGCCGAGGTCTTGGCTTCACCTTGCCGGTCACGCTGGCGATCGTTGTGCTTCTGGCCGCGCTGACGTTCTCCTACCGTCAGGTGATCGCCGCCTTCCCCAACGGTGGCGGCGCGTATGCGGTGGCCGGGCGCCACCTGGGACGGCGCCTCAGCCTGGTCGCCGCAGCCTCGCTGATCATCGACTACGTGCTGAATGTCGCGGTATCGGTCTCCGCCGGCATCGCGGCGCTCACCTCAGCCTTCCCCAGCCTGTACGGCGAACGTGTCCTGCTGTGCCTCGTCGTCCTGATTCTGATCACCGCGGTCAACTTGTACGGGGTGGCCGAGTCGGCGAAGGTGATGATCGCCCCGACCGTGGTGTTCATCGTGGCGATCGCAGCAGTGGTGCTGGCCGGCCTGCTGCGATCGCACCCGGTTGTCCAGCCCACTCACCCCACCGCTTCCTCCGCCGTCCAGACGGTTGGGGTGTTGCTGCTCCTGCGCGCCTTCGCCTCCGGGTGCTCGGCTCTGACAGGAGTGGAGGCGATCGCCAATGCCGTTCCCACGTTCCGCAGCCCTCGGGTCAGACGGGCCCAACGCACCGAGCTCGCCCTTGGTGCACTGCTGGGCGCGATGCTGATCGGCCTGTCGGTGTTGATCAGCAAGTTCCACGTCGCGCCGAGCGGGACCAAGACCGTCCTGGCGCAGCTGGCCGAGGCCTCCCTCACTGACGCGGCCGATCGTCGACTACCTGTGCGCTCTCGGCGCCGAGGACAGCCATGACCGTCTGGTGGTCCTGATCCCTGAGATGCACCTGCCCAAGCCATGGCAGCGCCTGTTGCAGAACCAGCGCGGCGCGGTCCTGGACCGCGCCCTCCGCCACAACACCGAGGCGGTCATCTGCCGCCTGCGCTTCCGCATCACACTGCCTCACTGACCACGGTGCGATGGCCATCCCCTCACGTGGAAGGGACCACGATGAATGCCCTGGCCGGAGCCCCTTCGGCGCACCAGATGAACCATGCGGGAAGACAGGCGGTTCGGATCGCGAGACACGTTTCCATGACGTGGATCACTCGCACTCCTCCCGTGTGTGCGCATTCGCGGTCCGAAGGCATACGTGCCCGGGGTAGATCGTCCTGGCGAACTGCCCACGTCAGCCGGCACGAGGAAGGCGACGGCCGCGCGGCACCATTTCGGCATACCCGGCCGACATGGCGTCCCAACTTCCCGAGTTGTGAAGTGCAAAGTCTCTCTGCGTAGACGAGCGCGCGCCTGTTCAACTTGCCCCTGAATCTCTGGCAGTCGGCGGGATCGCGGCGCGCAGGTCATGGGGTTGGGCGACGTAGTGCCCTCGGGAGGATGAACCACAGGCCGGTGAACATGACGAGTGTGGCGGCCGTGACCATGACAGCGGCGGTCCGGCCGAGGACAACATCCATGAGCAGAAGGACAGCGCCGGGAAGACCAGACCGATTTCGGCGAGCCGCGCGGACAGCGCGACAATCCGGACCTTGGCACCCCGGTGGAACAGGCCACGGTGCAGTGCGACCGGAGTCGCGAGCACTGCCGAGGAGACCACCGTGAGCAGCAACGTCACCACATACGTGGTGCGCTCGAAGGTATCGAGGTGCGGAAATTGGCTGGTGAAGGCCACTCCGAGGAGAAATGCAAAGACGATCTGCACACCGGTCTGTACGACCCTCAGTTCCTGGAGCAGTTCGACCAGATTGCGGTCAGCCCGCTCCGCAGGTGTCTCCCGGCCAAGCGGAGACAGACCACCACCACCCGGCGAGACATGAGACATGAGGCTCATTGTTCTCTGGCCGCCCGGTCACATCACGCGGCGCACCGCAGCGACCCCCGGTCGGCGCTACGGAGCCTGACCGGTTCATGTCCGCCACCGTGTGGCCCTTCACTCCCGGACGGCATCCGACTCACGCCCACGCAGAACGCCCGGCTGGGAAACTCCAGCCGAGCGTCTGACCGAACTGCTGACAACAGCCGCTTGACCAGCGGGTTGCTACGCCCTCTTGAATCCGTCACCGGGAGCGGTCCTGTGCATCCGGCGTGGCCTCCAGGCTGCCATCAGGTCAGATCGTCGGTGTGTCGTCGACGATCTCCTTGTGCGGTTCGACAATGAACTTCCAGCCCTCGCTGGGCTCCAGGAACCGCACTCGGGTCGGGTAGATGTCCAGGGCGCGGCGGTCGCGGTTCTGGCTGTTCGTGTTCTTCCGCGCCCGGGCCGGCTCCTCGTACAGGTCGACCTTGACGTCCGGCACCGCGACGACTTCCTCGCTCCAGCGCTGAACGACCCCCGCACCGAACGCGTCCCGCGCGGCGGAGTAGAGCGACTCCAGGGATTCCTTGTTCCCGCTGGGCACGAAGAGCGCAAGGTTCAGGAGGACGCCGGCACTCTGGAGAACCTCGATCTCCTCCCCCTCCTTGTCAGCAATCCAGATCCCGGCCTCTTCAGCGTTGTCCGGGAGGACGTGAATCTCCTCACCGAAAACCGTCCTCGCAGCGAAGGACCCTCCATCGAAATTTTTGCCCGGCTCCGTGAGAAAAGCCGGGGCATAGCAGTCGAGAGGAAGGCCACCCATCCCTGCCGAGACGAAGATTCCGTCCTGGGGGCCCAAGCCTGAAATCTCCTCGGCCGTAAGACGTCGAGCCGTAACCTTCTCGGTATTCACGCCATTCCCCTTTTAATCGCGGCGTCCTGTGAATTCATTGAGACTCTACCACGAAAAGGATCACTCACTCCCCATTACGCATGGCTTCACACTCACGGCTGCACCGGCCGATCTGCGAGCAATTCCTTCCGGGAGAGCAGTGGACAAATCCTCCTGCATCACCGAAAAAAGCAGCACTCATAGAGAAATAAGGAGGAGCCCAAGAGGCGCCATATAAAAGTTCTGCGATCGCGGATGTCAACAGCGGTCTCTTCCAGTTCCGGGATCGCATTCTCGGCACCGGCATGCAGAGGTGCGGACGAGAAACACAGAAGCCCTCCGTGGAGCACGGCAACTCGCCCCCCGACGCACCCTCCCGCACGAGAGGGTCGCCGGGCTCCGGGTCGAGGAGGATGGCCCCCCGCGCAGGCCCGCGTACGCCGGCGTCGGGGCACACAGGCCCTTCGCGGGAAGCTCGGGCGTGTATCCGGGCATCGTGGCTCCTCAAGGCGTACGAACAGCAACGGAACGCTGCGGGAACGCTAGTACGTTCCACCGACAACCCGTACAGCGACGACCTCCTCATCCTCGTGGATCTCCCGGTGGAGGGCGGCCTCCCGGGACTCGTCGCCGGGGTCGTACACGAGTGCAGCGCCTTCCGCGCGCAGCCGGGCGCTGTTCGCATCCCGCCTCATGACGGCGGCGTAAGCGCTGACGCCCGCAGCGGAGACGTTGCCCCTCTCCCGCTCCTCGTTCTGCACGAAAGGCCCGCCGCGTCCGGGGGGAAGCGCAGCACGGTCACCGGTGCACCGAATCGTTCAGCGATGGCCACCGGGCGGGCGGGTGGTGCCAGGGTGCGCGGAACACCGCACCCGGTGACCTGTGGCATTGATCACAGCGAAAGTGCAGGCGGCGAACACAACTGCACCCTTTTGTCTTTTCTGTCGGTCGCGGTTCTGTGGTATTGGCCGGAGCAGGTGAAGAATTCGTGGTGGTGGACCGTTTGCCCGGCCATACGATCCCCTCAAGTCGCATCTGCGTGCCCCCTCCCGCAGCGACCCCTTCTTCTTTTTCGGACACCGAAGGGCTCTTGTGAAGATTCGCCCGATTCTTGCCACAGCTGTTGCCGCCGCAGTGACCATGCCTGCTCTCCTGCTGTCGGTCACCCCCGCGTTCGCCGACGAAAAGCCGGCAGCGCAGACGCAGGACAAGACGCAGGACAAGCCGTCCATCGCGGAACTGGAAAAGGCCGCCGCCGCCGCGAAGGCGACGTACGACGACGCCGTAAAGGCCGAGAGTGCCGCCGAGGCGGCTCTGGAAGCCATCCTGTCCGACACCAATCCTCTGGCCGTGGCCGCCAAGGCCGCCGAGGCCGCGGCGGCGGACGCCGCCGCCGCGAAGGTGGACGCCGACCAGGCGGTCATCGACGCCCAGGCCATGGTCGACGCACTCCCGGAGACGGCCACCGAGGAGGAGAAGGCCGCCGCCGCGACCAAGCTCACCGAAGCGAAGGCCGACGCCGAGACCGCCAAGGAGACCAAGGCTGCCGCCGATGCCGCGGTCGTGGAAGCCCTGGACGCTCGGGACGACGAGCGGGTCGCCGCGGTCCGGAAGCTGGACCAGGCGCAGAAGGCCACCAAGGCGGCCCTCGCTGACAAGACCGCCGCCGACGAGGCGCTGGCCAAGGCGAAGGAGGAGGGTGGCGAGGACGGTGAGGACTGCGTCCCGGAGGCCAGGCTCACCACGGTCGTCACGGGTCTGCCGTCCACCGTCGTCGCCGGTACGAAGGTCGACTTCAACCTCCGGGTGACCAACGGAACCGACAAGACGATGGACGAGGTGCTTCCGTTCGCCTACGTCCACGCGACCGACCGGAGCGGGCTCAAGAGCATCGATGACCTGGTGCACCTGCAGTGGTCCTCCGCCTCGTCCTCGAAGTGGAAGACCGTCGACAACAAGCACTACATGGACGCCATCAGCCCGCTGAAGGCCGGTGCCCACGCCGACATCAAGATGCGCCTCAAGATCGACGCCTCGGCCCCCGCAGGCAACGGCGTCACCTTCGTCGCCGGTGACTACTTCAACGACAACGGCACCTGCGGCGGGAACCCGGACCTCGAAGGCTACGAGTTCCTGATCGCCGCAGCGGGCAGCAAGCCCGGCAAGGGCGGCGACGCCAAGCCCAGCACCACCAAGCCGAACACCTCGGACGTCAAGACGCAGAGCAGCGCGTCCCGTCCGGTGAGCGGCAGCCTCGCCGCCACGGGCTCGTCCTCCGCGATGCCGCAGCTTGCCCTCACGAGCGGCGCGGCCGTGGCGATCGGCGCAGGCGCGGTGTTCCTCGTACGCCGTCGCAAGGCCGGCACCCACGCCTGACGCATGAGGTGGGGTGCCGACCGGGCACCCCACCCCCACGCGCCGGACGTCCAACGGGCCGGCCGCGTAGGCGTCGCGACGGTGAGAGATCGCCGCGGAGTGGCCCGTCGGCCCGGACCCGCGCTGGGGGCCGGGCGCGGGGCTTTCGCTGCGTACCGGTGTCCCGGCCCCGCTCTGGCAGTGCTCATGCCGCACCCCGGTGCGCTCCCGGTGCGGCAGGGATTTCAAGTCGGCTCAAGCCGGTTCGGGTTGCGATTCCGGTTGCCGCACAGGGGCGGTTCTCGGTTCCCACCGTGCGACGGTTCTTACGTACACGTAGATCACCGAGACCATCGCCAGTACGAGAAGCGGTCCGGCCAGCCACGGGTACTTCGCCATCTCCAGCGGCAGATAGCGATAGGACACCAGGAGCGCGGCGAATACGGTCGCGCCGTAGGCGACCACCCGGAGCCCCGATCGGTCCCAGCCGCGGTCGAACGTGCGCAGGGCCGCCTCGATGGTGAGCGTGAACACCACACCGGCGAGGAGGTCCGCGCCGTAGTGGTAACCGAATCCCAGCGTTGCGGTCAGCGTGGCGATCAGCCAGAACGTTCCTGCGTACCGCAGGAAACGTGGGCCCTTCCGGGAATGGATGAAGATCGCGGTGGCCCACGCCGTGTGCAGGCTGGGCATGCAGTTCCGCGGGGTGATGCCGTCGAACGGCATGTGGTGCGGGGCACTGACCGGTGGCAGCGTCTCCGGCCACAGGTTGGCCACCGCCCATTGCCCGGTGGGCGGCGATTGCGCCCACCACAGGCTGACGGATGTCCAGTGCTCGGTACCGGTGCCGTAGGCGTAGAGCGGTCCGACCACCGGGAAGATCATGTAGAAGGCGGGCCCGAGGAGGCCGATCACCAGGAAGGTGCGCACCAGGTGGTGGCCCGGGAAGCGGCGCTCGTTCGCCACGTTGCGGAGTTGGTACAGCGCGACCAGGACCGCGGCCACCGCGAGCTGGCCGTAGACGATGTCGAGCAAGTTGAAGCCGATCGGGCCGGTGGCCGTGACGAGCCGGCCCACCAGCCACGACGGGTTGCCCAGCGCGTGATCGGCGGTCGCCACGTACTGGTCGAGCACTTCCGGGCGGGTCTTGGAAGTGATGAGCAGCCAGGTGTCCCCGGTCTTGCGGCCGGCCACCAGCAGCAGGCCCAGCCCGACGCCCTTCAGCAGCAGAACGCGTTCCGAGCCGGTACGGCGGGTGACGGCGATGACCGCGCAGCCCAGGATCACCCACAACGCGCCGTTTCCGAAGGGGTGGCCGTCGGTCACCTCGGCATCGGCCAGCCACCGGACCACCCAGAAGGCGACGTCGATACCGATCGCGGCGCCGAGCGCGATGAACCGTTCCCGCCAGGTGAGCACCAGCATCATCAACGCCATGCCGGCGTACAGCAGGGGGCCTGATTTGGGGGCGACGACCACCTCCTTCGCCTGGCTGGCGAGCGGCCCCGGCAGGCCGTAGTGATGAGCGGCGATCTCCAGCGCGATGAGGAAACCGAGGGTCACGACACCCGCCACGGCCCAGAGTCGTGCCCGTGGTCGACGCCAGACGGAGAGCGCGGTTCTGTAATTTATTCGCGGAAAAGACCGTGATGTTATGTTTCTCAATTTTCGGCCGATTTTCTATATTTTGGTCAGGCGTAAGGGCGGGGTCGTTCGCCACCTTCCGATCGAGTCGAAAAGATTACCGTTCGGGTTCGAACATGGGCCGAGCCGCCCTGGGTGCCCGAGCAGCCCTTTCCGACTGCGCGCTCGACGTGTTCGCCCTACATCCGAGTCCGGGCGCGGACCCCGTACTTCTACGCAGTTCCACGCGGTTTCACCCGGCTTCACGCAGTCGGTCTGCGAGGGGGCGGGACGGCCCGGAGCAGTTCCCACAGGGGGCGTGAGCCGGACGCCCACGCCGCGAGGGTGTGGCGGTCGACCACGTGCAGCCGCTGCTGCTCGGCGAAGGTCACGGCGGGCGCGGTCACCCGGCCGTTCGTCACGATCACCGCGACATCGGCGCCGTGGACCTGGCGTGCGGTGCCGTTGAGCACCTGAAAGTCCGGCGTGCCCACCGCGGAGCCGGCGAGGCCGTCGCGCCGGTGCTTGCACTGGATCACCCAGCGCCGCCCGTACGGATCGGTCGCCTTCACATCCGCGCCCAGGTCCCCGCCACCGCCGACCCGGACCGCGTCCCGGCAGCCGTCGCGGCTCATCAGGTCCCGCACCGCGTCCTCGAACCGGGTGTGGTGCAGGGCGTCCAGCTGGGACAGCCCGTACCGCAGGCCCCGGACCCGTACCGCTTCCCACCGCATCCGCTGCTGTTTCCGGCGCAGCCATACGCCACCGGCCGACGCCGCGAGCGCGGCGACGACGATCAGGACCCACCAATGGGCCAGCAGCCAGTCGACGAGGGCCACCACCAGAACCACGGCCACCAGGGCCCCGATCAGCCGACCGTCCGCCCGCTGCCCCGACTTGCCGCGCTTCCGGGGCCGGGGACGCCGCCGCACTGGCGCCCGCCCGGCCGCGCCGGGGCGTCCGGCCCCGCCAGGGCGTCTGCTCGCTCCCGGCCGCCCCTTGCGCGCGCCGGTGCTCATCGGCCGGCCAGGGCGATGGCTGCCGGAAGCAGCACTGCACCCACGTAGTTGCTCAGCAAGCGCTCAGACCTCCCCGGCGACCGGCCCGCCCCATCACCACACCGGGAAGGCTGCGCGCCACCCCGGCCATCCTGTGTAACCGCACCTCGGCGATACCGGAGGCAGGTTGCCGACGAATGGCACAAAGCGATCGGGCCTGGCTGGATTCCGAATGACCGACCTGCCAGCCGTGGCCGGCAAGTCGGCGAATGGCTTGGTTCGCCGCGGCCCCGAAACGGCGGCGCCCGTGGAACGGCTGCTGAACGCGGCCGGCCTGCCCAGCGAGGACCTGCCGCCCCAGGATGCGCACCGCATCGCCCTCGGTGTCCTCGAAGCGCACTTCGCCCTCACGCTGCCCCGCACACGGATCCTGGAAGCCCCGCTCCCCCGCCGTCGTCCTGGAGACCGCCTGATCGCGCCGTCGCCCTGGAGACCGCCTGATCGCGCCGTCGTCACCCGCTGACGGCGGCGCAGTAGGCGAGAAGCCCGCCTCCCGCTCCCAGGACGACCAGCTGCACGATGCCGGTGATCCGCCATCGCAGGAGAAGGAGACCGCCGCCCGTGATGACCGCGCCGCCTAGCAGAATCCACATTCCCCGCAGCGCCTCCCCGGGCGCGTCGGGCGGATTGACGCTGTCGTAGGCGTCTGCCCAGCCGGTCATTCCGTAGCGGAACACCAGCCAGGCGATGACTGTCAGGTCAATGAGGAACAGTGCCGCGCCGGCCGCGATCTGCCGGCCGGCCGATGGTCTGCCGTGCTCCGTGCCCATCAGCGCTCCGTCCGTGGGAGACAGCCTGTCAGCTGCTTGCTGACCAAGATGCCGGTCGGACCGGGCGCCGCACATGAGTACGACTGCTCAAACTGTCAGACGTCCGCGGTACCGGCGTGGTTCGTGGGTGGCGTGGCGGCGTCCGTGTCCTTCATGAAGTCCAGCATCCGGGCGTTGATCAGGTCGGGGTGGTCGATCTGCGGGCCGTGGCCGGTCGCGGCGATGATTTCGGCTCGGGCTCCGGGGATCAGGCGCGGTACCCGTTCCATTTGCCGTTGCGGGTGCACCAGGAGGCTGCGCTTGCCCATGATCAGGTGGAACGGGGTGCGGATGGTGGCCAGTTGGTCGTCGGACAGGGGCAGGGGCGCGGGGCGGCGGATACGGAAGGCCCTTACTCCCGAGCGGATCATCGCGCGCAACTCCGGGACGATCAGCACCGGTTGTTCCAGCCAGGCCGCCAGGCGGGGGCGCAGCGCCTTGGGCGCGAAGGTGGCGAAGAGGCTGGCGAAGATCCAGACGAAGAAGCGCAGGCCGACCTTCTCCAGGCCGCCCGGGTCGAGGGCGGTGACCGAGGCGAGTCGGCCGGGGCGCAGGTGTGCCTGGTTGATGACGAGCCAGCCTCCGTAGGAGGAGCCGACGAGGTGGACCCGGTCCAGACCCAGAGCGTCCAGGGCCTCGTCCATCCACTGGGCGGCGCGCTCGGGCTGCCACATGGGTTCCCGCTGCACGCTGCGGCCGGGGTCGCCGGGGGTGTCCAGGGCGTAGACGGGGCGCTCGGCGGCGAGCGCGCGGGTGTTGGGGTACCACTGCGCGGAACAGCCGCCGGAGCCGTGGATCAGGACAACCGGGGTGCGGGACTCGGCTGCCGGGTCGGTGGGGCCGTAGCGGTAGACGTGGGTCGTGCCGAAGGCGGTCTCGACGTCCGTCTCGGAACGGGCCGGGGCGCCGAGCGCGTAGACGGCATCGCAGGCGGCGAAGTACCGGTCGCGCAGGGTGTCGTTGACGTATCGGCCGATGTCACGGCGTACGCGGGTCGTGTTTTCGGGCACGGCGGCACCTCCGGTGAGGATCTCGTTCTTCGTGATTCGCTCTTCGCGCTTCGTTCTTCGTTCTTCGTAATACGACCGTATCACTATCTTGGTACAGCGGTACCATGAAGGCGTCCGGGAAGCCGGACCGCGCAGGTGCGACCGACGGGTGGAGACACGAGAGCATGCCGAAACGCGTGGACCACGAGGAACGGCGGGACCAGATCGCCGAGGCGCTCGTCCGGGTCGCCGGGCGGCGCGGGCTGCACGCGGTCGGCATGCGGGAAGTGGCGGCCGAGGCCGGTGTGTCGCTGCGGCTCGTGCAGTACTACTTCGGAACCAAGGAGAAGCTGCTGCTCTACGGGCTCCAGCATCTGACCGACCGGTTCACCGCACGGGTGGGCGCCCGCCTGCAGGCCGGCGGGACGGCTCCGGGCCCGCGCGCAACCGCCGAGGCGCTACTGCTGACCTCTCTCCCGACCGACGAGGAGGGCCGGACCTTCCACCTCCTCTACAGCTCGTACGCGATCCTGTCCGTGACCGACGAGGCCTTGGCGGCCCAGCCGTTCATCAAGAACCCGGACGCCGCCGAGGACGCCCTGACCGGCCTGTTGCGGCAGGCGCAGGAGGCCGGCCTCGCCGATCCCGGGGTGGACGCCCGCACGGAGGCCATCAGCCTGCTCGCCATGGCGGCCGGCATGGGGACCAGCATCCTGGTGGGCCAGCGGCCGGCGGAATCGGCCGCCGAGGTACTGCGCCACCACCTGGACCGCATCTTCACCCCGCCGACAACGGCGTGACCGCCCGTCGGGCACCCGCCGCTTCGGCCCCGGGCGGCGGACGGAACGGCGGACGGGACGCGGGCCGTTCCAGGTGGTCGCGGCGGTGTCGGTTCACCCGGCGGAGGGCGGCCAGGGACGCTGCCCCGGGCCCGTCGGGTGGGTGCCGGTGACGCTCATGACCACCGAATAGAGGCTGGTCTCGGCGGTGATGAAGAGACGGTTGCGCTTGGCGCCGCCCCAGGAGATGTTGGCCACCGCCTCGGGGATGACCAGCCGCCCGATCAGGGTGCCGTCCGGGTCGTAGCAGTGCACCCCGTCGTTCAGCGCGGCGACCCAGAGCCGGCCGTCGTCGTCGAATCGGAGGTTGTCGAAGCGGGCCGCCGGGCGGGCCTTGGCCGCGGCGAAGATCTCGCCGTCCGACAGCGTGCCGTCGTCGCGCACGTCGAAGACCCGGACGAGGCCCGCCCTGGTGTCGGAGACGAACAGCCGCTGCTCGTCGGCCGAGAAGACCAGGCCGTTCGGGGCGCCGAAACAGTCGGCGGCCAGGCGCACTTCGCCGGTGGACGGGTCGATGCGGTAGACGTTGTTGGCGCCGATCTCGCTCTCGGCGCGATGGCCCTCGTAGTCGCTGGTGATGCCGAAGTCCGGGTCGGAGAACCAGATCGAGCCGTCGGACTTCACCGTCGCGTCGTTCGGGCTGTTGAGGCGTCTGCCCTGCCAGTGGGAGGCCAGCACGGTGATCGTGCCGTCGTGTTCGGTACGGGTCACCCGGCGGTTGCCCTGCTCGCAGGTGACGAGCCGGCCCTCGCGGTCGAGGGTGTTGCCGTTCGTGTGCCCCGCCGAGCGGCGGAAGACACCGACGGCGCCGGTCTCCTCGTCCCAGCGCAGCATCCGGTCGTTGGGGATGTCGCTCCAGACCACTTGCCGCCAGGCAGGTACGTAGAGCGGCCCCTCGGCCCAGCGGCAGCCGGTGTACAGGACTTCAAGACCCGCATCGCCGTTCATGCACCGCCCGGTGCGGAACCGGTCGTCGAAGGCCTCGTACAGCAGGGGGCGTTCGCTGGTCATGGTGTCCATCCCTCCCAGAAGGTGCCGAATAATCTACGGCATCCAGCAGCGACCGCAAGATGACATATGGTTCGAGCGCATGTCTGCCGAACATGGATTGGAGAGTCGTGGATCACATCGACCGTGTCCTGCTGGCGCAGCTCCAGCAGGACGCCACCCGGCCCTACGCCGAGCTGAGCAAGTCCGTCGGGCTCTCGGCCGGGGCCACTCATGAACGCGTCCGGAAACTGCGGGAACGCGGCGTGATCCGGCGCACCGCGGTCGAGGTCGATCCGGCGGCGGTGGGGCACGGCGTACTCGCGTACGTGACGGTCGACTCCACGTCCTGGATGGGCGATTCGGCGGAGCACTTCGCCGCCCTCCCCGAGATAGTCGAGGCCCATGTCATCGCCGGCAGCGCATCGGTGCTGGTGAAGGTCAGGACCGCGACCACCGAGCAGTTGCAGGACGTGCTGCGCCGGATATACGCGATCGAAGGAGTCAACGGGACGCGGGCCACGGTGGTCCTGGAGACCCTCTTCGAGCGGCCGGTCTCCCCGTACACCAATGGTGGCGTCGATGGTCAGGAGTGAGTCTTCGGGCCGTTGAGTGCGGGGATCACGAAGCAGGCCGCGACGGCCAGCGCTCCGGCCAGCATGAAGCCACGCGCGTATCCGGCCGAGGCGATGAGCCCGCCCAGCAGCGGCGGTGTGAGCGACGCGGCAAGGTTCTGGCCGGTGTTCTGGACGCCCATGGCCCGTCCCGACCAGGCGCTTCCGGCGAGTTCGGCGGTGGCGGTGAAGGCCAGGCCGTTGGTGCTCGCGGTGATGCCGCAGGCGACGATCATGGCGAGATCCGTCAGCGGCGAGGGCCAGAGCGCGCCCAGCGCCGTGGCGCCCATGACGACGGCGATGCACACCGACAGCTGCCGCATCGGCCGCACCCGGCTGCCGACCCGGTCGGACCAACGCCCCGCCACCACCCGCGAGAGGGCTCCCAACACCTGGGACAGCACCAGGAGTTGACCCGCGTGCACGGCACTCCAGCCCCGTACGTCGATCAGGAACACCATCGCGAAGGCGTTCGTCGCGAACTGCGGTACGCACAGCAGCGCGCTGGAGGCGTGGATGCGCCACAGGCCGGAGTGACGGTATGGGTTGGCGGCCGGTTCCCCTCCCGCCGGCCGCGCGGCGCGGGGCGGGTCCGTGGTCAGCAAGCCGACGAGCACGGCGACGGCACCGCACAGCGCCGCGCAGAACAGGACGGTCCCCTCGACTCCGTCGTGCGCGGCGAGCGTGGGGACCACCAGAGCGGAGATGCCCATGCCCAGCGGGGTCGACGTCTGCCGTATCCCCATGGCGAGACCGCGCTCCCGGGCGGAGAACCAGCCGACGACGAGCCGACCGCTGGCCGCGGAGACGGATGCGCTCGCCGCCCCGGCCAGTGCCAGGAACACGCCCAGGGGGACCAGGCCGTTCACCGTGGCTCCCAGGGACAGGAGTACGGCGGTCATGGCCAGACCGGAGGTGATGACGACCCGTTCGCCGAACCGGTCGGCCAGGGCTCCCCAGGCTATGAGCGTCAGCAGGAGGCCGAAGGTGGGGCAGGCGACCAGCAGTCCGACTTCGCCGAGGGTCAGCCCGCTGTCCCGCCTCAGCGTCTCCGAGGTGTACGGGAGTCCGTAGAGGAAGGTGCAGGCGACGGTCTGCGCCGCGGTCCCGAGAGCGAGCATCATCCAGCGGCGCACGGCAGCCTCCCCGGCAGATGTGTGTGCAGGGTACAACCATGACATCGCATCCACGATTCAAGACAGCTCGTCTCGCATTGTGGCCGAATCCGAATGGAACCCGGCCTGGCGCCTGCGCCGGCGGAGATCTTCGCGAGAGCAACACACCTGCTACGCACAACCTCCCGTGGGTGCCGTTACGTTGTTGCCCGCTCTGTCAGGAGTGCGAACTCGAACAGGTCGCCGGAGTGCCTGGTGGCGCGGTCGGCACAGAAGGATCGCGGATGGACTACTGCTCCTCGTGCCGCCGGACCCTCAACGGGGCCCTGGTGTGCCCCGGCTGCGGCGCGTACGCACCGGACATCGCCCCTTCCGGCCATCACCGCCACAGCGCGGCCCCGGCAACCGTCGCTTCGATGGGGGCGGCCTGGCCCGCGCAGGAGTTCCCGGAGCAGGCGGCCTATCCGGACTCGGCGCACTGTTTCGACTTCGGCTTCGACGACGACACCCCTGACGCCGCTGACGCCCCCGACGTCCCAGCCGCGTCCACCACTTCTTCCACTCCCGCCATGCCCACCACTCAGGGCCGCGCCGCCCGGCGTCGCCAACTGGCGCGCTGGAAGAAGCACCGGCGCCGGGCCGTGCTCGCCTCGACCGTCGCGCTCGTCGGGGGCGGCCTCACCCTCGCCGTACTGCCGTCCTCGCGGCCGTCCACCGGCCACGACGCACAGGCGGCCGCCACGACACCCGAACCGAGGGCCACCGCCCCGGACCGGGCCGACGCCCCCGGTACCGGTACCGGTACCGACAACGCCACCGAAACCGACTCATCGTCCACCCGGCCGAGTACCCGCGCCCCGCAGAGCTCCGGCACCGACACCCACCCGGCCACCACGAGCGGCTCGTCGCGGAGGATCAGCGTCGCGGTGTCCACCGCCGGCACGAAGCGCACGCGGCTGCCCGTCGTCGCGGCCCGCCCCGCCTCGGCGACGACCCCGAAGCCACGCACCACGCCCGCGACGGCCGAAACGCCCGCCACCAGCGCCCCGGGCACGACCACCCCTCCGGCCGCCCCCGCGGCGGACACGCCGCCCCAGGATCCCGCCCCCACGGCGACACCGCCGGACCAGCTCTGCCTGCTCGTCATCTGCATCGGCTGACCGCATCTGCATCAGCGCTGTCAGTGGGCGCTGTTAGCTTCCTGCCTGCGTCACCGAGGAGATCGAAGCCGCCCCCCTCCGTCCGGCTTGACCGGCAATGTCATTCGGTGACGCGTGTGCAGCCCCGTTCCGGCTCACCGGGACGGGCAACGCTCCCGCAGGAGGAAGAACCTTGATGAAGAGCAGCACGACCGGACGCAGGGCGGCCCGCGCGGCGGCCGTCCTCACGGCGGCGATGGCCATGGCAGTGGCGGCGGCTCCGCTGTCCGGCACCGCACAGGCCCACGAAGCGGTCTCGGGTTCGCTCGCGTTCAGCGGCGAGGCGGGTGAGTTCGTCTCCGACGGTCGGTCCCAGGAGTTCACGGCCGGGTCGGTCGAGATGTTCGACGTATCGGGGCCCACCGCCCAGAGCGCCGTGGGCGTCACGATCGTCACCCCCGAGGGCAAGCGCTGGTCCCTCCACCTCCAGGCCCCCGAGGGCCAGAAGCTGACCGAGGGCGCCACCTACACCGGGGCCTCCCGCTGGCCCGACGCCCAACCGCAGGATCCCCAGCTGGAGTTCGGGGCCGACGACCGGTGGTGCACCACCAGCACCGGTTCGTTCACCGTCTCCCACATCTCCTACGGCCCCTACGGCTACGTCCGTGAGCTCGACGCCACCTTCGAGCAGTACTGCAACGGCTCCACGTTGCCCCTGCGCGGCGAGGTGCACGCCCGCACCGCCGAGCCTCCGGCCGAGCTGGCCATCGGGCTCGGACTGAACCCCGAGGGCAAGGTCGACACCAAGACCGGACAGGTCACCGTCGGCGGCACCGCCACCTGCAACAAGCCGGCCCGCATATCGCTCTCGGGCCTGGTCGCCCAGACCCAGAGGACCGGCGAGGCGGTCGGCAGGTACGAGGGCGGGGTGGTCGACTGCACCCCCGGCGCCCCGGTTCCGTGGAACGTCACCATTCCCACCACCGCGATGGAACCCGGGTCGGTCTTCCGACCCGGCACCACGCTGTTCCGCGGCTTCGGCTCGGCGGACGACCGGGACTACCCGGTGACCGTGAACGCCGGTGACAACACCACCCAGATCACCCTGGTCAAGTCCTGACCCGTTGACACCTGACGCGTCGCATCACGGGTGGGCCCGCCCGCGATGCGACGCGTCCCGTCTCCCCTGTCCCCGGCACTACGAGCGCCAGGAGCTCTGCCGGGACGCCGACAGGACATCGGCCCCGACCGGAGCCCGCATCGACGCGGCCCGGCGGCCGATCTCCGTACCGGAGACGGCCGAGGCCCATCCGGGGCCGGAACCGGACGCCGCGGAGCGCGCTCACATCCTGGAGTTGCTTCCGGCGGATCTGCGCCGGTTCGCCGATCCCGGCGCGGGGCCGGGGGCCGGTCGCCCGGCCCCGTAGCAAGGGCGCCACGGCGCCTGCTTGTGAACATTCCGCGTCAAGAGTGCAACTGGCGTGTCGGTCTTGACAATTGCCCGCCTGACCGATGTTAAGATCATCTTACTTCCAGTGGGCTGATGGCGTATGGGGGCATTCCGGGAGGGATGGACTCCTCGGCCCCACATCCGGAGGGGCCTCCCCTGGGTGGCGCAAGCTTGGGCTCGACCGGCCCGGCGCCTGCGGCACATGAGGGAGCGTCAAGCCGTATCCATAGCCATGGCACTTGAAGTGAGTCTCATGACATTTGCACAGGGCCCTCTTCTGTGGGCACTGGTTGTCGTCGCGCTGATCGCCGTAGGTGCCGTTCTGCGGGCTCGCAAGACCAATATCGGGCTTCGCAGACAGAACGCCGAACTACACCAGCAACGCGACATGCTGCAGCGTCAGCGTGACGAACTCCATGTCGCGCACACAGGTCTGACGCATCAGCACTCCACCGAGCTGGCCGACGTCCGCAGGGACGCCGAGGAGGAGACCAAGGCGGTCCTCAAGGCCGCCGTGCGTACCCTCCAGGGGCTCGCGGACGAGCAGCAGGTGGTCATCGAGAACGCCCAGCGGAAGTACGGCGACGACCCCGGCATGCTCGCCGACCTGATGGCCATCGACCACGCCAACAGCCAGTTCGGCCGCCGGGCGCAGGGCATCGCGGTGCTGTGCGGTGGCTGGCTCGGACGCCGGGAGACCGTTGCCTCCGTCTTCGACGTGGCCCGCAGCGCCCAGGGCCGTATCCGGCAGTTCGACCGGGTGCGGATCAACGGGCAGGTGAACTTCTCGGTCGTCAGCAAGGCCGTGGAGCCCGTCGCGGTCGTCCTGGCCGAGCTGCTGGCCAACGCCACCAACTACTCCGCCCCCGGCACCCCGGTGGAGATCAACATCCAGGCCGTTCCGACGGGCGTCTGCCTCATCGTCGACGACGCCGGTCTCGGCATGGGCCAGGAGGAGAAGGACCGCGCGGCGGCCCTCCTCGCGCCGCAGGCCGCGATCAGCGTCTCCAGCCTGGGCATTCCCCCGCAGTTCGGGTTCGCCGTCTCCGGTGTGCTCGCCGCCCGTTACGGGTTCAGGGTCTCGGTGGACTCCGTATCGCCCTATGGAGGTGTACGCGCGGTGGTCCTTCTGCCCGACGAGCTGCTAACCGGCGATGTGCCCTCGCCGCCCCCGGTCGCCGCCCACCACGAAGCGGAAGTGGCGGCGCTCCCCCGGCGTCAGGCGCCCGCGCCGTCCCCGACACCGCTGTTTCCTCCGGTCGCGCAGCCGATCGCCGCTCCGCAGCCCACCGGGCCCGTCGCCACCACCGCCGGTGGCCTGCCCAAGCGTCGTCGCAAGAGCCCGGTGTCGGTGGTGCCGTCCACCGAGCCGGAGCCGGTGCGCAGCAACGAGGAGACCGCTTCCCGACTGGGCGCGTTCCAGCGCGGAACACGGTCCGGGCGTGACATGACGACGATGGAAGGACCCGAGTTCCAGTGAACCCCGATCTGTCCTGGGTACTCAACGATGTGCTCCAGGTTCCCGGCGCGCGGCATGCGATCCTCGTCTCCGCCGACGGTCTGCTGCTGGCCAGCTCCAGCGAGATCGGCCGGGACGACGCCGAGACCGTGGCGGCCGCGATGAGTTCCATGCAGTCGCTGAGCCGGGCCGTCGCACCCTTCATCGGGGCCCAGGCCCCGGGCCGCTGGCGGCAGACGCTGCTGGAGTACGACCACGGCTGGATCTTCCTGATCGCGGCGGGCACCGGCGCCTACCTGGCGGCGGCCGCAGCGGCCGACGTCGACATGGAGGCCATGTCCTTCCGCATGCAGCAGCAGGTCGCCGCACTGGGGAAGGCGATGACCACACCTCCCCGCCAGGACGCGGGAATAGACGCATGACGACGCCGGGCGAGGAGCAGGCGGTCAACAGCGGGTTCGTCCGGTCCTACGTCATCACCGGCGGGCGCGGCCTGCCCGACGCGGAGGGCCTCTCCCTCGTCACCCTGGTCACCATCGCACCCGACCGGCAGCCGCCCCCGAACCCGAGCCCGGAGGTCCGGGCCATCTGGGAGCTGTGCTCCGGCGGCTATCTGTCGGTGGCCGAGGTGGCGGGCCACCTCGGCCAGCCGGTCGGGGTGGCGAGGCTGCTGCTGAACGACTTAGCGGAACAGGGTCATCTGATGCGCCGCAAGGCGCCACCGCCGGCTCAGCTCGTTGACAGGAAGATCCTCGAAGAGGTGTTGCATGGACTCCACGTCCGGTTCGGCTGACAGCATCTATGTGCCGGACGCGGTGCGGCGTGCGGCGAAGATTCTCGTCGTCGGGCACTTCGCCGTGGGCAAGACGACGCTCATCGGCACCCTCTCCGAGATCACTCCGCTGCGCACCGAGGAGCGGATGACGCAGGCCGGCGCGCACATCGACGATCTGCGGGGCGCGCCCGACAAGGTGACGACCACGGTCGCGCTGGACTTCGGCCGTCTGACGCTCAGCGACGAACTGGTGCTGTACCTGTTCGGCACGCCGGGCCAGCAGCGCTTCGTCGAGCTGTGGGAGGACATGGCCCGCGGCTCGCTCGGCGCGCTGCTGCTGGTCGATCCGGCCCGTCTCTCCGACACCTTCCCGGTGATCGACCTGGTCGAGACGTACGGGCTGGAGTACGCGGTCGCGGTCAACAGCTTCGATCCGTACTCCCGGCATGCCGAGGAGGAGTTGCGCGAGGCGCTCGATCTGCTGCCGGACACCCCGGTGGTGTACTGCGACGCCCGGGACGAGAAGTCGTCCGCGCAGGCCCTGATCACCCTGGTCCAGCACCTTCTGGCACACGTGGCCTGAGAGGCTGTCACCCGACCGCCGTGCGTACGACCGCCGTACGCACGGGCCGGGTCGGGCCATCGCTTCCGGGCCCGTTCACCTTCCGCCGTCCGGGCCCTTCGGGTCCGCGTTCACACCTAGGAATCACACATGGACTCGTCGCCGGGATCCACCCCGTACAGCGCACCCACCGGGTGCCCGATGCGCGGTGGGCGCCAGACGTCGCTCTACGGGCCGGAGTTCGCCGCCGACCCGCAGCGCGTGTACGACGAATTCCGGGCGCACGGACTCGCCGCTCCGATCGAGCTGGCCCCCGGCGTGGAGGCCACCCTGATCGTGCAGCACGAGGCCGCGCTCCGGGTGCTGCAGAACCCCTCCTACTTCGCCCGGGACTCGCGGCGGTGGGCGGCACTGCGGGAGGGCCGGGTGCCGCTGGACAGCCCGGTGCTGCCGATGATGGCGTACCGGCCCAACTGCCTGTTCACGGACGGCACCGAGCACCTCCGGCTGCGCAAGGCGGTCACCGAGAGCCTCGGCCGGCTCAGCACCACCCGGCTCAGCCGGGACGTGGAGCGGATAGCCGACTACCTCATCGACCAGTTCATCGAGCGGGGCAGCGCGGACCTGCTCGGCGACTACGCCAAGCTGCTGCCGCTGCTGCTGTTCAACCAGCTCTTCGGCTGCCCCGGCGACATCGGCGACCGGCTGACCCGCAGCATGTCCGCGATCTTCGACGGCGAGGACGTGCTCCGGGCCAACGCCGAGCTGACCGAGTGCCTGATGGAGCTCGTCGCGCTCAAGCGGCGCCAGCCCGGCGAGGACATCACCTCCTGGCTCATCCAGCACCCGGCGGGGCTGCGGGACGAGGAGCTCAAGGACCAGCTCGTCATGCTGATGGGTGCGGGCGTCGAGCCGGAGCGCAACCTGATCGCCAACGCGTTGCTCCTCATGCTGTCCAGCGACACCGGGGGCTCGCACCGGCGGGGTACCGGGATGCTGGTCGAGGACGCCCTCGACGACGTGCTGTGGAACAACCCGCCGATAGCCAACTACGCGACGCACTACCCGGTCCAGGACGTCGACCTGGGCGGGGTGACGCTGAAGGCGGACACCCCGGTACTGATCAGTTTCGCCGCCGCGAACAGCGACCCCGCGCTCACCGACGCCCGCCAGACCCTGAGCAAGGGCGCCCATCTGGCCTGGGGCGCCGGCCCGCACGTCTGCCCGGCGAAGTCCCCCGCGCAGCTCATCGCCCTCACCGCGATCGAGAAGATCCTCAACTCCGTGCCCGACCTCGCCCTCGCCGTGCATCCCTCCGCGGTCGAATGGCGGCCGGGACCCTTCCACCGTGCCCTGGTGTCACTCCCCGTGCACTTCACCGCCGCCCCGGCCCGCCGGACCACCACGGCATCGGCGACGCAGTCGCCCGTTCCGTCCCGGAATGTCACCCCGGACGAGACGTCGGCCGCGCACCACGACCACACCCACGCGGAGCCGCAGAAGAAGACCAAGGGCTGGTGGAGTTCCTTCCTGGACGTCTTCAGGGTGTGACGCACCGGACATGATCAAGGTGCGCCGGACGACTTGTACGCATAACCCGGCCTATCGCACACGCAACTGGAGTGACACAGGAGGAAGTTGGGGCACGAGGGGTCGATGGCAAGGGGCCGAAGCAGGCTTTCTCTGTGATACGGGCAACAAAGATCCACGCATGGCTGGCATATGCGGAGGGGTAGGTTCTGCCGGTAACCATGAGCCCAGGTCAAGGAACTCTGCGTGAGCGCTATATGTGGCACAGACAGGCCCCCCATAGACCGCCGTGCCCTCATCTCCCTCCTGAGACGTCTCAAATCGCCCGAGGGGCAGGCTGATCCCTACCCCTTGCTGGCCGATCTGAGGAACATGGGCGACGTCGTACGCGCCCCCTGGGACGCGTACTTCGTCACAGGTTTCGACGCGTGCAGCGAGGTGCTGCGCGGGCGCAACTGGCTGGCGCCCGACTTCGCCTGGCAGGAACGCCAGGCGGACACCGAGCGCTGGGAGGCCGTCGCCACGCAGGAGATGACCAAGACGCTCTCCCGGCTCAACGCACCCGAGCACACCTGCCAGCGCCGCAGCCTGGGCAACCTCTTCGACCGGTCGACCATCGAGCGGCTGACCCCGCAGGTCGAGGAGCATGTCACCCAGCTCCTGGACGAACTGGCCGACAAGCTGCGCTGGGGAGAGGCCGACCTCGTCAGCACGGTCAGCGAGCAGCTCCCGATCAGCACCATCGGCGCCTGGCTGGGGATACCGCCCGAGGACTACGCCCACATCCTTCAGATCACCCACAACCAGGTGCACGCCCAGGAGCTGCTGCCCACCAAGAGCCAGCTCGCCGTCTCCGCCGAGGCGACCCTCCATCTGCGCAGCTACTTCACCGAGCTCGTGAAGCAGCGCCGGGCCAACCCCGGCAACGATGTCCTCACCGGCTGGATCCACACCTGGGACGCGCGGGAGCCCGACCGCGACACGGCGGACGAGATCCTCTACCGGCTCACCATGTTCGTCACCATCGCCTCGCTGGAGACCACCGCCACGCTGCTGTCGGCCATGGTGGATCTGCTCCTGCGGGAACCCGGCCGGTGGGCGTGGCTGGCGGAGAACCCCGGGTACATCGACGCCGCCGTCGACGAGGTCCTGCGCTACGACCCGCCGATCCACATCAACACCCGGATCGCGGCCGAGGACACCGTGCTGGCGGGCGTGCCGATCGCCAAGGACAGCATGGTCCACGTCATGTACGGCGCCGCCAACCACGACCCCCGGCGCAACGACGACCCGGACGCCTTCGACGTAGAGCGCACCGGCGGAACGCACCTGACCTTCGGCGGCGGTGTGCACTACTGCCTCGGCGCGGCCCTCGCCCGCCTGGAGGCGCGCACGCTCCTGACGCAGCTGCTGAAACGCTTCCCCACCCTGCGCTCCGTCTCGCCGGCCGGTTACGCCTCCCGGCTGGTCTTCCGGCGGATCACCTCGCTGGGCGTGGCGATATGAAGCTCTCGCTCCCGCAGTACCTGACCCCGTTCCGGCGGCCGAGCACGGTACGCGCCGAGCGCGAGGGCGCCGTCCTGCGCGTGGAGCTGGACACCCCGGAGACCGGCAACGCGGTCACCGAGGCGATGCTGGACGATCTGCTGACGGTCCTGGCCGTGCCGGACCCCGATGTCCGGGTGCTGGTGCTCAGCGGGGCCGGTGACGACTTCTGCCTGGGCGGCGACCGGACCGAGTTCGCCGACTGGCTCGACGAGGACCCCACCGGGCGGGGCATCCGGATCGCCGGCGACAAGGCCCGCCGGGTCTGCGAGGCGATCTCCACCAACCAGGCCGTCACCATCGCCCGGATCCAGGGCAAGGCGATCGGCGCGGGCCTCGCGCTGGCCCTCGCCTGCGATCTGCGCGTGGGCGCCGACACCGCCGGTTTCCGGCTGCCGGAGCTGGCGCTCGGGCTGCCCACCGCCTGGGGCGGCGTACTGCCCCGGCTCATCCACGAGGTCGGCGCCGCCCGCGCCCGCGAACTCATCCTCACCGGACGCGCCTTCGACGCCATCGAGGCGCACGAGCTGTCGGTCCTCCAGCGCATCGTGCCCGAGAGCGAACTCGACGCGGCCGTCACCGCCTGGGCCAAGCCCATCGTGCGCCGCCCCGAGGCCGCCCTGCGCGTGACCAAGGCACTGCTCAACTCGTACGCCGCCCCGACCCGGCTGGCCGACCCGTCCGTACTGGACGCGGAACTCATGGCCACCGTCGCGGCGGCGACCCGGCGGCGGTAGGGGGACGGACAATGCTCATCGGCGCCCCGACCGGTGGCGGGGCGCCTCACCACCACCGGTGACATCGGCCCATGCGGCACCATGGCCCGGGGTAGTACTCCCCCTGTTGCCCCGCCCCGGGGGCGTTCGAGCGAGGTCACATTCATGAGGACGCACCACAGGAAGACGCCTTACCGGACGATGACCGTCGCTGTCGTCGCAGCGGCGGCAGTGACCATCCCCACCGCCGCCATGGCCGGCGGCCACGCCCCGCCCGTGAAGCCCGCCGCTTCCACGAGCGCCCCGGAGGCGTCCGGCGCCCCCGCCCGCGTGCTGAAGCTCGTCAACAGGGAGCGCCGCAAGGCGGGGTGCCCGCCGCTGAAGATGAACGCGGAGCTGAGGAAGGCCGCCCAGGCCCACAGCACGGACATGGCAGCGCGCAAGAAGATGTCCCACACGGGCTCCGACGGTTCGGCTCCGGACGACCGGATCGCGCGCGCCGGTTACGGCTGGCATGCGTACGGCGAGAACATCGCTCACGGCTACGCCACCCCCAAGAGCGTCGTGGCGGGCTGGATGAACAGCCCCGGCCACCGGCGCAACATCCTCAACTGCACGTTCAAGGAGATGGGCGTGGGCCACGCCCGGTCCGGCAACTACTGGACGCAGGACTTCGGGACGGCGTCGCGCTGAACCCGGCAGCCCCGCGTGCCGCGCGGCGCGCCGCCGGGCTCAGCCGCGTGCGTCGCGGGAGTCCTCCGCCTGGAGCACGAGAGAGCTCCACCGGACGCTGTCCCGGCCATGGAGATCGGCACGCTCGCTGCTCAGGACCGTCCGCAGGCGGTGCGCGGCACCCAGCTCGACGGTCTCGGCAGCGGACACGTCGAACATGTGGCGGCCTTCGGGCACAGGTCCGTGGCGGAGGTTGACGAAGAACCGGCCGCCGGGCATCAGCAGGGCGGCGATCCTGGCCATCGCCTGTCCGCGCTCCCCCGCGTCCAGATGCATCCACACCGCAGTGGCGAAGATCCCCTCGAACCGTCCTGGGCGGCGGCACTGACGCAGCGCCAGCTCAGGAAGAACGTCGTCGACCCAGTCGATCGCACTGCCTGCGTGGATGCGCTGTCCATGCGCCCGCAGCTCCGCGGTCGGCTCGACAGCCACGACGTCATGTCCCAGGGCTGCCAACGCGGCAGCGTCGCGCCCCGTACCCGCACCGATGTCGAGGATCCGCGCAGGCTCAGCGGGTACGAGGCCGAGCACGTCGCGGTGGACCTCGCCGAAGGTGACTTCCTCGTACTGGACCGCCAGCGCGTCCGCCGCCCCGGCATACCCAGCGGTGCCCCTGGCCCGGCCGGTGCTGTCTCCGCCGGAGGTCGATCGATCACTCATGGCGGAAGGCTACGGGCCCTCGAATTCATGGGCCCGCCCCTATTCGGGAATGACCGCCACCGCGTCGATCTCCACGAGCGCGCCGGGTCGAGCGTGTCCTGCGGTGGAGACGACCGTGATGGCCGTGCGGTGATCGCCCCACACCGACAGCGACGCCGCGTACGCCACCTGCGCGTCGACTCCGTTGACGAGGTAGATGTTGAGTTTGGCGACATGCTCGGGACCGGTGCCCGCGGCGGCGAGCACGGTCAGCACATTCCGCATCGCCTGGATGCTCTGCGCCTCGATGCCGTCGAGCAGCTTTCCGGTTCTGTCGGAGCCGAGCTGGCCACCGACGTGGACCGTGCGGGCGGCGGCGGGTGTGATCACGCCCTGTGTGAAGGCAGGGTTGTTGTGGAGTTCTTCGGGGTCGAGGTGTGTCGTCCTCGCGGCCATGTGTCGCTCCCCGAAGGTGCCGGGCTTCGTGTGCAGGTAGAGGTCGCGCAGCAGGCAGACCTCGGACAGGTGGTGGATCAGTTCGCGGTTGATGTGCAGCACCAGGTCGGCCATGGGCAGCTCGGGGAAGGGCTCCTTCTCCCCGACCGGGACCCGGAGCCCGGCGTCGCCGAGGCCGCGCACCCCTTCCAGCCAGATGTCGAGCTGGGTCCGGAGCTGGTCGAGCGCGGTGGCCGCGCCGCCTGCGTACTCCCAGGTCTCGTACGACGCCGCCGGCGCGCCGAAGTGCGCCGCGTTGCGTGCGGCGAGCACGCCGACGATGACGTGGCCGAGGCGCCAGGCGATCGTGGTGAAGGGCGCGGGTACCGGCTGGGGGGAGGCGTAGTCCATCGTGAAGTCCCCGGCGCCGAGCTGCACGGGCGCCGTCGAGCTGCCGCGCAGCCGCACGCTCCAGGCGTCCGGCACCGGCGACCAGAAGTACTCGTCGTCGGTCATGCCCTCCAGCCGGGCCCGGAGCTGGTGGTTCCAGTGGAACTCCAACTGCTCGCGCAGCGTGCGGTTCAAGTCGAGTTCGTTTGCGTCCATGGCGTCACCCTGACACCTCTGGCGGACAGAATCGGTCCGCTGTCTCTCGGCGATGACGCGTCAGCAGGCACGGTTCATTCGCCCGCGCTGTCCTCGGCCTCCCAGCGAAGCAGGTCGCCCGGCTGGCACTTGAGTACCTCGCAGAGCGCGGCGAGCGTCGCGAAGCGCACCGCCTTGGCGCGGCCGTTCTTGAGTACCGCCAGGTTGGCGGGCGTGATCCCTACGCGGTCTGCGAGTTCGCCCACGGACATCTTCCGCCTGGCCAGCATCACGTCGATGTCGACGGCGATCGGCATCAGATCACCTCGTCCAACTCGGCCTGCATCTGCGCTGCTTCGACGTCGCGGGCGACGGCCTGGGCAAGCAGCATCCGCAGTACGAGCACGATGAGCGCGACTCCCAGAATGGCCACGCCCATCCCGCCCATGATGAGGCTGACGCCCGGGTCGTCCCGCTGGCCGGGCGCATTCAGGGCCGTGACCGCGAACCACACGAGAGCAGCCGCAACGATCGCGCCGATGATGACGTCCACGTACCGGAAGGCGGCGTGGGAGAACACGGTTCCGCGTCGCACCATCGTCACCAGTCGCCATACACAGACCAGGGCGACCTGGGCCGTCCCGATGCCCAGGATCGTGATCACGCGCAGCGGGGTCAGTGGGAGCGACCCGTCCTCCGGATCACTCCCGCTGACCAACGCCCACACCATCAATGCCTGTACGAACACGGTGCCGGTGAGCACCACCACGAGCACGGCGCGCAGCGCGCGCACTGTCAGCTTTCCCATGCCCCATCCTCTCATCGAGTCACGATGGAAATCTATCGAATCTCGATAGGTTAAGCAATGAGGGCCGGACCGGAGGGCGAGCGGCGCGCTCGCGGGGCGATCGTGCCCACGCTGCCGGCCGACGCCGATATCTGACACGGGCGGGGCCTCGGGTCCCGGAGCCAAAAACCTGTTGGCGGACCACGGCGGCCACCTGCTAGTTTTCCGGAGGCCGTGCGAGAGAACGAGGAGGTGGTACCCGTGAACGCAGTATCGACATGGGTGCTCCCCTCCGGGGTCACGGTCGGGCGATAGGCAGGTCGTCCGGGAGCGCCGTCCAAGCGCACTCCCGAAAGGCACGACCATGCACTTCACTTCCGAACAGCGTCTCGACGACGGCGTCCTCGAACGCGAATTCACCCTCGGCGAGATCCCCGGCATCCTGTGGACGCCTGAATCCGCGTCCTCATCCGCACCGGCGCCGCTGATCCTGCTCGGCCACCCTCCCCTCGGGCTGGGCAAGATGTACCCCCGGCTGGTGGCCCGGGCCCGGCACTCCGCGGCGGACGGCTTCGCCGCGGCCACCATCGAACTCCCCGGTAGCGGCGACCGGCCCCGTTGGCCCGCCGTCGAGCAGGCCCGCGCCGACCTGCGCCGGGCGCTGGAGGCCGGCGAGCCGGTCAGCGACGAGATCGTCGACGCCCTCGTCCTCCCGCTGGTCGAAAAGGTGGTCCCTGAATGGCAGGCCGCCCTGGACGCCCTCCTTGCGCTGCCCGAGATCGGCGGGCCGGTCGGGTACTCGGGTGGACTGATCTCCATCGGGACCCGGCTGGCGGTGGTCGAGCCGCGCATCTCGGCCGCCGTTCTGTTCGCCGGGAGTTTCGTGCCTCGCACCATCTTCGATGAGGCCCGGCAGGTCACCATTCCGTTGCACGTCCTGCTGCAGTGGGACGACGAAGGGAACGAGCGGCAGCAGGCCCTGGAGCTGTTCGACGCCTTCGGCTCCGAGGAGAAGACGCTGCACGCCAATATGGGCGGGCACGCCGGCGTCCCGCAATTCGCGGGGGAGGCCGCGGCCCAGTTCTTCACCCGGCACCTGAAGTGAGGCCGGGCCGCCAGGCCCGCAGCAGGCGGTAGGCGGGGTCGGCCAGGCTGCCGCCATCGAGGACAGGCCCCGGCCCTCCTCGATGGCGGCGGCCGGCAGGTGCGCAGCCGCTCGGCCTCGCGCTCCGGATGTGCACAGAGGGGCGGGGCCGGCGGCGAGCGGATCGGGGACAAGATCTGACCTACATGCCGCCTACTGTCGTCGTCCGCGGTCGGGCACGTCCGACTGCTGCTCGGATCGGTGCCCGCCTCAACAGACGGCAGCAAGGAGCAACGTGAAGATTCTGGTTACTGGTGCGACGGGAAATCTGGGGCGCCACGTGGTCGAGCGACTTCGGCGATCCGGACAGGAGGTTCGCGCGCTCACGCGCACCCCGGCCGGGGCGGCCGGTCTGCCCGGCGACGTCGAAGTGGTGGGCGGCGACCTCACGGAGCCGCAGACACTGGCAGCGGCTCTCGGCGGCGTCTCCGCCGTGCACCTGCTCGGAGCCACCGGCCACGACCACGCCCCGTTGCGCACAGGGCCGCAGATCATGGCGATGGCCGCCGAGGCGGGCGTACGGCGCCTGACGGTCCTGTCGGCCGGCGAAGAAGGAGAACTGGAACAAGCGGTGCGTGACAGCGGCCTGGAGTGGACG
Source organism: Streptomyces sp. NPDC001933 (assembly GCF_042890955.1). Classification (NCBI taxonomy): domain Bacteria; kingdom Bacillati; phylum Actinomycetota; class Actinomycetes; order Kitasatosporales; family Streptomycetaceae; genus Streptomyces; species Streptomyces sp. NPDC001933. Next base: position 44,799 of record NZ_JBIASS010000006.1, read on the forward strand.
TTCGTCCGGCCGATCGACTTCATGTCCAACGCGTTGGGGTGGGCTCAGGTCATCCGCGATACGGCGGAGGTCCGCGAGCCGTACGCGAATCGCAGGACCGCTTCGGCGGACGAGACGGATGTCGCCGACGTCGTCGCCACTGTGCTTGCCGGGGGCGGCCACGCGGGAAGGAGCCTCACCGTGTCGGGGCCCGAAGCGCTCACGCCGGCCGACAAGGTGTCCGCCATCGCTGCGGCGACCGGCCGTGAGATCCGTTTCACCGAGCTGACCGACGATCAGGCACGTCGGCAGTGGCGGGCCGAGGGCTGGCCCGAGGAGGGCATCGAGTTCATGCTGCACATGTGGGCGACCGTGCCGGAGGCGGTGGCCCGGGTGACTTCAGCGGTCGAGGAAGTCGTCGGCCGTCCGCCGCGGACCTTCGCCCAGTGGGCCGCCGCACACGCTGACGCCTTCCGCCCCTGATACGCGGGAAGGCCGTGATACGCGGGAGGGACGCGAAGCACCGCCAGGCCTCCGTCGGCCTGCTCATCTCCTACGGCACACGCCGGCGGCGTCCTCTTCAGGGGGCAGGGCGGACCGGCCGCGTACTGCAGCGACAGTACGTACGACTCCATGCAGCCGCACGACGACGATGACGCACCCGTTCGCGAAGGATCGAGGCATTCCTTCGAGAGACTGGAGCGCCTCCTCGTGGCTGCTTTCCTTTACCGGCTGGGCCGCTTCTCCTTCCGGAGACGCCGGCTCGTCGCCCTGCTCTGGGTGGTGGTCCTGGCCGCGTGCGCCTTCGCCGCGGCCAAGGCCCCGGCCGCCCCCGAGGACGGGTTCTCGATGCCCGGGACGGAGGCGCAGAAGGCGTTCGACCTGCTGGACCAGCGCTTCCCCGGCGGCAACTCCAACGCGGCCGACGCCCGGATCGTCTTCGTCGCGCCCGAGGGCCAGAAGGTCACGGCGGGCCCGAACAAGGCGGCCATCGAGAAGATCGTCGCGGACGTGGCAAACGGCGACCAGGTCAAGGGCGCCCTCGACCCGTTCAAGATGGCCGGGGCGGTGAGCAAGGACGGCACCACCGCGTACTCCACCGTCTCGTACGACGTGGAGAACGTCGATCTCACCGATGCCACCACGAACGCGCTGAAGGACGCCGCCGAGAAGGGACGGGACGCGGGGCTGACCGTGGAGCTCGGCGGATCGGCCCTGCTGCCTGAGGGCGAGCTGGGCGGTACGACGGAACTCGTCGGCGTCGCCGCCGCCGCGGTCGTCCTGCTCATCACCTTCGGTTCGCTCGTCGCGGCGGGCCTCCCGCTGCTCACCGCGATCATCGGCATCGGCGTCGGGGTGGGCTCGATCGTCGCCATCGGGATGTCCACGACGACGACCATCCTCGCCCTGATGCTCGGGCTCGCGGTCGGCATCGACTACGCCCTGTTCATCGTCTCGCGCTACCGGACCGAACGCACCGAGGGCCACGACGCCGAGGAGGCCGTGGCACGGGCCGTCGGCACGGCGGGATCCGCCGTCGTCTTCGCCGGTCTCACCGTCTTCATCGCGCTGGCGGGCCTGTCCGTGGTCGGCATCCCGGTCCTGACCAAGATGGGTCTCGCGGCGGCGTCCACCGTCGTGATCGCCGTCCTGGTCGCGGTGACCCTGTTGCCCGCGCTGCTCGGCTTCTTCCACGATGCCGTCCTGCCGCGTACCCAGCGCAAGGGGAGCAAGGGGAGCAAGGGGAGCGGCGGCCGGCGTGCCGGGGACGGCCGACCCGGCCTGGGCACCCGCTGGGCCCGTTTCGTGATCCGCCGGCCGCTCGCGGTCCTGGTGCTCGGCGTCCTCGGCCTCGGCCTGATCTCCGTACCGATGCTCGATCTCCAGCTCGGCATGCCGGGCGACGAGTCGAAGTCCACCTCGACCACCCAGCGCCGCGCCTACGACGCCCTGGCCGACGGCTTCGGCCCCGGCTTCAACGGACCGCTGACCGTCGTCGTCGACGCGAAGACCGCCGAGGACCCGAAGGCCGCCGCGGCACGGGCCGCGAAGCTGCTCACCGCCACCGACGGCATCGTCGCCACGACTCCCCCCGCCTTCAACGAGGCCGGTGACACCGCGGTGCTCACCGCCGTACCCTCCACCGGGCCGAGCTCCGCGGACACCACGGACCTCGTCCACACCATCCGCGACGAGGCCCGTGACCTGAAGTCCGAGACCGGCGCGAAGATGCTCGTCACCGGCACGACCGCCGTGAACATCGACGTGTCGCAGAAGGTCAACGACGCGCTGCTGCCCTATCTCGCGCTCGTCGTCGGCCTGGCGTTCCTGCTCCTGATGGTCGTCTTCCGCTCGCTGCTGGTCCCGCTCAAGGCGGCACTCGGCTTCCTGCTGTCGGTGGCGGCGGCCTTCGGCACGGTCGTCGCGGTCTTCCAGTGGGGCTGGCTCGCCGATGCCCTCGGCGTCGAGCAGACCGGGCCGGTGATGAGCATGACGCCGATCTTCCTGATCGGTGTGGTCTTCGGGCTGGCCATGGACTACGAGGTCTTCCTCGTGACCCGGATGCGGGAGGCGTACGTCCACGGGGAGCGGCCCGGCGAGGCGATCGTCACCGGGTTCCGGCACAGCGCCCGGGTCGTCGGCGCCGCGGCCGTCATCATGATCGCGGTGTTCGCCGGGTTCATCGGGATGAGCGAGTCGATGATCAAGATGATGGGCCTCGGCCTCGCCTCGGCCGTCTTCTTCGACGCCTTCGTCGTCCGGATGACGATCGTCCCGGCCGTGCTCGCCCTGCTGGGCGACCGGGCGTGGTGGCTGCCGAAGTGGCTGGCGAGGGTCGTGCCCCAGGTGGACGTCGAGGGCGAGAAGCTGGGCCACGGCGGGCCGTCGGCGCCGGCGTCGGAACCCGCCCCCGATCCCGTACGCGCGTGAGTCGCGGTGAGTGATGCCCCGCGCGGGCCATCGCGGTGGGTGATGCCCGCGCGGGCCGTCGAGTCGAGGACCATGGGTAGTCGGACAGAACCTTCGCCGTGAGAGAGAAAGAGAGAGACCGCGTGTTCGCCGACTGGTGGCAGTGGGCCCGACGCCACCCCCGGGCCGTCGACGTGGCGATCGCCGTGGTGCTGTGGCTCCTCGCGGTCTTCTCCAGCACCCTGACCGGCGCCCGGATCGTCCGCGTCCCGACGCTCGACTTCTCCCTGGTCGCCGTCGTGCCCTCCGCCGTTCTGCTGCTGGGGCAGCGCAGGTTCCCGCGCACGGTGGTCGCGGTGACGACGGTGTGCGGCGGCGTCCTGGGCGTCATGGGGGGCCGCATCGGGTTCGACCCCAGCCCCAGCGTCGTCGGCGCCGCCCTGGTCGCGCTCTATCTCCTGGCCCTGCACACGGACCTGCGCACGACCGTCACGTACACGGCCGGGATGGCCGTCGCTCTCGCCCTCGTCTCCGTCGGCTGGGGCCACGGCGCGCTGCTGCGGCCCGACCAGGTCGGTACCCTCTCGTGCGTGCTGCTGGCGGGCGCCGTCGGTGAGTCGGTACGGAACCGGCGCGACCATCTCGCCGCCGTGGAGGCACGGGCCGAGCTGGCGGAGCACACCCGCGAGGAGGAGGCGCGCCGCCGGGTGAGCGAGGAACGGACCAGGATCGCCCGCGAGCTCCACGACATCGTCGCGCATCACATCGCCCTCGCCCACGCCCAGGCGGCCACCGCCGCGTACCTGCTGCGCAGCCGCCCCGAGCAGGCGCAGGACATGATGGACCAGCTCGCCGGAACCACCTCCTCCGCCCTGCGCGAGCTCAAGGCGACCGTGGGCCTGCTGCGCCGCGAGGGCGACCCTGAGACGCCGCTGGAACCCTCCCCCGGGCTGGCCCAGCTCCCGGAGCTGGTCGCCTCGTTCGAGCGGGCGGGGCTCGTCGTCTCGGTGTCGGTGGAGGGCGAGGAGCGGGCCCTGTCGTCGGGCACGGACCTGACCGCGTACCGGATCGTGCAGGAGGCACTGACCAATGTCACAAAGCACGCGGGCTCCGCGACGGCGTCGGTCCGGCTCCGCTACACGCGCCGGCTGCTCTCCCTCACCATCACCGACGACGGACACGAATCCCGCACGGCGGGCGAGCCGGGCTACGGCCTCATCGGCATGCGCGAACGGGCCCTGTCCGCGGGCGGCTGGCTGGCCGCCGGGCACCGGGCGAGCGGCGGTTTCGAAGTGACCACGGAACTTCCCCTGGAGGCCCTGAGAACGGCGGAACCCGACCCCCACCAGGACGACGAGGAGAGGACGGCGCGGTGACCATCCGGGTACTGCTGGCCGATGACCAGGCGCTGCTGGCCGGGACCTTCCGGCTGCTGATCGAGTCGAACGACGACATGGAGGTGGTCGGTGTCGCGGCGGACGGCCGGGAGGCGGTGGAGCAGGCCCGCGCCACCGCGCCGGACGTGGTCGTGATGGACATCCGCATGCCGGGCATGGACGGGCTGGCGGCCACCGAGGAGATCTGCCGCGACGAGGCGCTGCGACAGACCCGCATCCTCATCCTCACCACGTTCGAGATCGACGATTACGTGGCCGGCGCCCTGCGGGCGGGAGCCAGCGGCTTCCTCGGCAAGGACGTCGGCCCCGAGGAGCTCCTGGACGCGATCCGGACGGTGGCCGGGGGCGACACGCTCCTGTCCCCGACCGCCACCCGGGCCCTCATCACCCGCTACCTGGCCCGCCCGGAGGGCGGTGTCGCCGCGCCCGAGTCCCTGGACATGCTGACCGCCCGCGAGCGCGAGGTCATGGCGCAGGCCGCCGAGGGCCTGTCGAACGACGAGATCGCCGCCCGGATGCACGTCAGCCCGCTGACCGTACGCACCCACGTGGGGCGTGCGATGACGAAGCTGGGCGCCCGGCACCGGGCGCAGCTGGTCGCCATGGCCTACCAGTCGGGCCTGGTCCGGGTGGACCCGCCGCAGGGCCGGGGCACGCCCGGGTAGCCCCGGGGCCCGTGTTCCCGGCGCGCGGGAAGGCGGTCCGCTGGCTAGCGTGAAAAGCCGGACCACCCCCCACCGAGCGCGAAGGAGTCAGGGTCATGGCTGTACAACCGGAGGGCACACCGTGCTGGGCCGACGCGATGTTCGCCGACCTGGAGGGCGCGAAGAGCTTCTACGGTGATGTGCTGGGCTGGACGTTCGGCGAGTCCTCGGCCGAGTTCGGCAACTACACGCAGGCGTACGCCGACGGCAAGGCGGTCGCCGCGGTGGTGCCCCCGATGCCCGGCCAGGAGGGCCACTCGGCCTGGTGTCTGTACCTGGCCTCGCCGGACGCCGAGGCCACCGCCGCGAAGATCCGCGACAACGGCGGCGAGACCCTGATGGACCCGATGCAGGTCGGCGGGTTCGGCACGATGCTGCTGGCCCGCGACCCCAGCGGCGTCGTCTTCGGCGTGTGGCAGGCCGGCACCCACGAGGGCTTCGAGGCGCAGGCGGTGCCCGGCGCGTTCTGCTGGGCCGAGGTCTTCACCCGGGAGCCCGAGAAGTCCGACGCGTTCTTCCCCGCCGTCTTCCCGTACTCGATGGTGGAGATGGCGGACGAGCACGTCGACTTCCGGATGTTCAACCTCGGCGACAAGACCGTCATGGGGCGGATGAAGATGGGCGACGAGTTCCCGCCCGAGGTCCCGCCGCACCTGAACGTGTACTTCACGGTCGCCGACTGCGACGCGGCGGTGGCGAAGGCCACCGAGCGCGGCGGCGTCCTGCGGTTCGGGCCGATGACCATGCCGTTCGGCCGGTTCGCCGCGCTGACGGACCCGCAGGGCGCGGCGTTCTCCGTCATCGACGTCAACACGACCGAGGGCGAGATCCCCAAGACGAAGCCGGTGTCCTGAGCCGTCAGGGAGGCGCCTGCCGCTCAAGCAGTTCGGGCAGGTCGGCGAAGGAGTCGATCACGTGGTCCGGGGTGCCCTCGGCCGCACGGTGCGTCTCGGGGAGGTACTTGCCGGTCCTGACGAGTACGCCGGTGAGCCCGGCGGCCTGGGCCGCCAGCACGTCGGACTCGATGTCGTCGCCCACCATCAGGGCCTCGGACGCGGTGACGCCGAGGTGGGCCAGGGCCGCGGCGAAGAACGATCCGGCCGGTTTGCCGGTGATCTCCGCCTCGGTCCGGGCCGCCCGCTCCAGCCCCAGGAGGAAGGCCCCGGTGTCGAGGTCGAGCCCGGTGGCCGTGCGCCAGTACAGGTTCCGGTGCATGGCCACGAGCCGGGCGCCGCGCTGCAGATACCGAAAGGCGCGGTTCAGCTCCGCGTAGCCGAAGGCGTCCCCGGCCCCGCCGATGACGACGACATCCGGCGCCTCACCCTCTTCCTCGCCCTCCTCGTCGACCAGGGCCACGCCCGTCAGATCGTCCCGGATGTCTCCGGAGTTGATCAGCAGACAGCGGGCGCCGGGGTGGTGTTCGCGCAGGTGCGCCGCGGTGGCAGCGGGGGCGGTGAGGATGTCCTCGGCCGTGACGGGAAAACCCTGGCCCGCGAGTTTCGCGGCGATCGAGGCGCGGGTGCGGGAGGTGGTGTTGGTGACCAGGACCAGCGGGACACCCGCCTCGCGCAGGCGCCGCATCGCCGCAACGGTGCCGGGCAGCGGTTTCCACGCCACCGTGAGCACTCCGTCGATATCGATCAGAACCGCTCCGATTCGTCGCATACAACCGACCTTGCCCGAGTTGCGGGGGTGCCGCACATGGGGTTGTTTCGAAGGTAGGGAAGCCTGCTTGGGGGTGAACCACCGTGCTGTTCGCCGACCGCGAGGACGCGGGCCAGCAGCTGGCCGAGTCGCTCCGCCACCTCGAACGGGAGAACCCCGTCGTACTGGGACTGCCTCGCGGCGGAGTCCCGGTGGCCTTCCAGGTGGCCCAGACACTCGGTGCCGAACTCGATGTGATCGTCGTCCGCAAGCTCGGCGTGCCGCACCACGAGGAGGTGGCGTTCGGCGCCATCGGCGAGGGCGGGGTCCGGGTCATCAACGACGACGTCGCCTCCCGGCTGCGGGCCGGTAAGCAGGATCTCGCGGCGGTCGAACGGGTCGAGGAGGCGGAGCTCGTGAGGCGGGCGCAGGTGTACCGGGCCGGCCGGGTACGTACCCCGCTCGCAGGCCGGACGGTGATCGTCGTGGACGACGGCATCGCGACCGGCGCGACCGCCGAGGCGGCCTGCCGGGTGGTGCGGGCACAGCAGCCGGCGCGCGTGGTGGCGGCCGTCCCGGTGGCGCCGCCGGACGCGGTCGTGCGGCTGCGCCGGAGCGCGGACGAGGTGGTGTGCCTGTCGGTGCCGCGCCTGTTCTACGCGGTCGGCGAGTGGTACCGGGACTTCACGCAGACCTCCGACGAGGAGGTCGTCTCCCTGCTGGCACAGGCCCGGAACAGCGGACATGTGACGCCGGGCTGCGACTGAGCGGGGGCGCCCGCTCGGCCACGGCCCGGCGTCGCGATCAGCCCGCGCAGTACGCGTCCCGCTCCGGCCGCGTCCCGGTGTTCAGGAACGTGGTGACCGCGCCGTCGCCGCAGGCGTTCCCGTTGCCCAGGTACATGCCGTGCCCACCGTGGTCGACGGCGACCATACGGGCCCGGTCCCCGAAGGCCGCCCGCATCTTCAGCGCGCCGGAGTACGGCGTCGACGGGTCGCGCAGGCCCTGGATCATCAGAACGTTGGACGGTCCCTCGTCCGTGATCCTGGTCGGCTGCTCGGCGGGGGCGTCCTTCCAGAAGGCGCACGGGGTGACGTTCACCGGAATCCCGGCGGTCAGCGGATGCTTCGCGCGGTCGGCGGCGACGGCGCGCCGGTACGAGGGGACGGTGCCCTGCCAGCGCACGTCGTTGCAGACCACGGCCATCGAGACCGCCGCGTCCGCGTCCGGCAGCGGCCCGGCGAGGGCGGCAGGCAGCACGGGCTTCACCGAGGTGCTCCGGGCCGCCTGGACGAGCCCCGCGAAACCGGCAAAGGCATCGTCGCCGTACATGGCCATCTGGAGCGCCTGGCGCAGCCGGTTGCCGGTCAGCGGAACGCCCGGCGTGGTGGACTCCCTCGGTTCCCGGTCCAGCCGCGCCGCCAGCCCCAGCACCAGCGGCCGTACGTCCTCGGCCCGCTGCGCGAGCCGCAGCCCCTCCTCGTCCCTGGCCGGGTCGGAGGCCCACCGCGCGAAGTCGGGGAACCGGTCCTCCGCCGCCACCGCCATGTTCGCCATCCAGCCCTGCGCGACGCGTGACGGGTTCGGGTCGCCGCTGCTGTCCAGCACCCAACGGTCCGTGTGCTGCGGGTACTTCTGCGCGTACACGGCGCCGACGTAGGTGCCGTACGAGATCCCCCAGGCCGACAGCTTCTCCTCGCCGAGCGCCTGCCGGAAGCGGTCGATGTCCCGCACCTCGTTGGCCGTGGTGAGGCTCCGCAGCACCGCTCCGCCGTTGCGCGCGCAGGCCTCGGCGATGCGCCGGGAGCGCGTCACGTTCTCGGTGATCGAGCCGTCGGCGGCGGGCCAGGACCGCATGTTCACCAGCTCCCGGTCCTCCGGTTCGAGCCCGCAGCCCGCCTTCGTGCTGCCGCCGACCCCGCGAGGGTCGAGGCTCACGATGTCGTACCGCCCCTCCGTCGCCTGCCGCAGCCGCTCCCCCTTCTCCGTCACCCGCTGCACCCCGGAGGTACCCGGACCACCGGCGATCACCACCAGCGTCCCGCGCCGCGCGGCGGGCCGGTCGCTGCGGACCCGGGTCACCGCGAGCGAGAGCTGCGGGCCGTCCGGGTCCCGGTAGTCCAGCGGCACGGGCAACTCGGCACACTCCCGCCCGACGGGCCCGCCGGCCGTGTCGCAGGGCCGCCAGGAGAGCGCGGGCACGGTGTTGGCCGAGGCTGCGGCTCGCGGGGTCGCGGCCCCGGTGAGAACGGTGGCGACGGCGGTGACGGACAGGGCGACGAACGCGGCGGATTTCCCGTAAGTCCTCATGCCACAAGGCTGGTTGAGCGCGACCCCTCAACCCATCCGGGAGGCATGCCAGTGTGCGGTGGGGTTAGCCCCCGGCGAACTCTCCGGCTTTCACGCCCGCCACGAAGGAGGCGAACGAGGCGGCGGAGGCGTTCAGCACCGGGCCACCGGGGTTCTTCGAGTCGCGGACGGGGACCACGCCGCGCGAGACGACGAGGTTGGCGGCGACCTCGATGCAGTTGCCGCCGTTGGAGCTGTACGAAGACTTGAACCAGCGGGGAGACTCGGTCGTGGTCGTCACGGGGTGCCCTTTCGCGCTTCGTTGATCATGGCCACCGATGCCGCCTGGGACAGCGCTTCGGCCTGCAGTTGATGGTAGGACGCCAGCAGGGGGAGCACCAAGGTCGTATCGCGCTCCAGGTGGCCCCGCATCTGGGACTCCGCATACGCGACGGCGGACAGGTCCGACAGCGTCAGCAGGTTCATCGGGAGGTTGAACGGGCGGCGCTCCATCATGTCGAACGGGGCAATCTGGAGCACGGTGTTCGGCAGCCCGGCAAACTCCAGCAGCCGGTCGAACTGGGCGGCCATGACCCCGTCCCCGCCGACCCGCCTGCGGATGCAGCTCTCGTCCATCACCACCAAGATCGTAGGAGGCCGGGACCGCACCAGCGATGCTTGACGCTCCGCCAGGAACGAGACGCGGTCGCCTGCTTGCTCGGGCGTGATGGAACCGCGCCACACGTCACCATCCGCCAACGCCCGTGCGTACTCCGGTGTCTGCAACAACCCGGGAATGATCCCGACTTCGTACAGTCGAATCTCTGCCGCGCGCCCTTCGTAGCCCACGTACTGCGGGAAGCCCTCCAGCAGCGAACCGTGCCGGATCTCGCGGTACTGACGTTCGAATGTGTCGGCTGTCTCACCGGTACCGAAAACCTGGTCCGCGTTGCGCGAGAACCGAAGAGTCGGCATCTTGCGACCAGTTTCGACGGCGGAGATGTGCGTGCCGGAGTAGCCCATCCGGTCAGCCAACTCCTCCTGCTTCCAGCCGCGTTCCTCTCGCAATCTGCGGATGCGCGCGCCGAAGGCCGCCTCCGGACTGCTCTCGGGGTCCAACTCCTTGCGGTTCAACGGCTTCACCTGACTTTTCGCTCGCACCCAACAAGTTGAAGCACCCCTGACTCTAGGCCAATCTGAGCTCGCTCAGTAGCGAAATGACTACGGAGAGGAGTTGTCTGTGTTCGTCGAGAACAGGCGTGGAACAGAAGGCTGTTGTCCCGAGTGCCAGAAGCTCCGGCTGGCCGAGGCCCTCGCCAACGATCAGTACGACTACAGCAAGGCGACCGACTGCCGGGTGCTGCTCCGGCGCCACCGCGACACGGCGGACTGCGCGGAACGGGGGTCGGCATGAGCGAGCAAGTTCCAGCACCCGAACCCGACCTGCCCGAGCTCAACCCGCTGCGCTGGCCGCCCTGCGAGTGCGCGCGGTGCCGCTCCGGCGGGGACGGCGAAGCGGCGGACTCCACGCTGATACGGCAGCTCCGGGCCAAGGTCACCGAGGAGAACGGGCTGCGCAGCTCGCTCCGGCGGGCGCGGTGAGGAAGCCGGCGCGGGCCGGAGCCGGCCGTCCGCTACGAACCAGGTGTTCTGGTCGCAGCCGTCAAGGAGTGGCTGTGAGGGGGTGGTGACGGGCGCATGACTCCGCGGGTGACCACGGGGCCCAGGAAAGAGCCTCCCGCCAACCAGGTCGCCCGCAGGCCCAGCCCTGGAGCACCTCAGCCACGGGTTTCACCGCGAAGAGCTCGTGCCCGCGGGGTACCCATGCCTGGAAGTGCCTGTCCGGCCCTCCCTCGCGGTATTCCACCTGATAGCTCAGGTCGTCGTTGAGGTAGACCTGCATGTAGTGCTGGTCGGCGGGTTCCAGATCGAGCCGCCGCACGATGACGAATCGGCATCCGAGACTCATGTCGGCAAGCAGGTCGTGCAGCTGTTCCTCGGACGGGTCGTCCCAGGTCGTCCCGTCCGCCTCGACTGCTTGAAGCACTGGTGTGGCCATGCAGCCGACTCTATCCACCCACCAGGTTCTCGACCTCGACGGGTTCCACTCCTGAAACACGCTTCAGGCCGCCGAGGAGAACGGGCTGCGCAGCTCGCTCCGGCGGGCGCGGTGAGGATCCCGGACGCCGCTCTCGTCACACTTCCGCTCCGCCGTCCGTCAGTGCAGTGAGGGCGCGGCGAGAACGCCACCGCGACCGCCGCCGCGACCGTGACGGACAGCGAAGGAGAGACATCATGCAGGCACGTATCGAGAACCCGGCCGAGATCATCCCCGAGGCCCTGCCGCCCGTACTGGGGCTGGTCAAGGCCATCAGCAAGGGCGGGCTGCCGGAGACCACGCTCGAACTGGTCGGTCTTCGGGTCAGCCAGATCAACGGCTGCACCTTCTGCGTCGACGGGCACGTACGCAACGCCAGGAAGGCCGGGGAGAGCGACGAGCGGCTGTTCGCCGTTTCGGCCTGGAGCGACGCGCCGTACTTCACCGACGCCGAGCGGGCCGCGCTGGCGCTCGCGGAGCACGCGACCCGGCTCAGCGACCGTTCCGATCCGGTGCCGGACGCCGTCTGGGACGAGGCCGCCCGCCACTTCAGCGAGAAGCAGCTCTCCGCGCTGGTGCTCGCGATCGGCCTGACGAACCTGTTCAACCGCATCAACGTCACCACCAAGCAGCCCCCGGGCAAGACCTGGTAGGCCATGCACCGGGGGCCGCGCAGGGGACCGTCCGCGGGCGGTGCCGTCTCCCGTACGAAGAGCCCGGCGAAGGCCCCCGGACGAGCCATGCCTCGGGCCCCTCGATGGTCCGGTTGGCCCGTCCGTTCTCGCCGGTGGTCCGGCGGCGGGCTCGTCCGTTCTCGCCGGGTGCCCTCGCGCCCGCTCCGCTGGTTCCGCGCATGGGGCAAGTCGCCCGCGCCGGGGCGGGGGCGGCGCGCCGCGTGGACCGTTCGGGTGAGCGGCCGGGCGGACCTCCGGGCGATAGCCTGGTGCGTACGGCAGGCAGGAGAAAAGCGCCCATGGGAGCCCCGAACCCACAAGGTTCCGTCGTCGCGGTGGTCGCGCTCGGCGGTGCGATCGGGGCGTCCGCCCGCTACGGGGCCGCGCTGCTCTGGCCCACCGCCCCGGACGGCTTCCCGTGGACGACGCTGGTCGTGAACGCCGTCGGATGTGCGGTGATCGGCGTCTTCATGGTCGTGATCAGCGAGGCGTGGACGGCACACCGGCTGGTGCGGCCGTTCTTCGGTACGGGGGTGCTCGGCGGGTTCACCACGTTCTCGACGTACGCGGTGGACATCCAGCGCCTGCTCGACGGCGGCCGGCTCCGTGCCGGTCTGGGGTATCTGGGACTGACGCTGTTCGCGGCTCTCGCGGCGGTATGGAGTGCGGTGTGGGCGACCCGCCGCGCGCTGGCCTGGAGGCAGTCATGACGACGCCTGGGACGGAACGGGGCCTGCGCCTCACGGTTCTCGTGGGCGAGTCCGACGGGTGGCACCACCGGCCGGTCTTCACGGAGATCGTGCACCGGGCGCACCTGGCCGGGCTGTCCGGCGCCAGTGTGTTCCGGGGCATCGAGGGCTTCGGCACCTCGTCGGTGATCCACACGCAGCGGCTGCTCTCGCTGAGCGAGGACCTGCCGGTGGCGGTCGTGATCGTGGACACCGAGGCGCGGATCAGGGCGTTCCTGCCGCTCATCGGGGAACTGCTCGCGGGCGGCGGCGTGGCCTTCCTGGACGAGTGCGAGATCGTGCGCTTCGGCGACGAGCGGGAGCAGGGGCGGGAGCCGGGCCGTTGAACTGGCTGCTGGTGATCGTCGGAGCGGCGGTCGGGGCGCCGCTCCGTTATCTGACCGACCGGGCGGTGCAGTCCCGGCACGACAGCGTCTTCCCGTGGGGGACGTTCACGATCAATGTGTCGGGTTCGCTGGTCCTGGGCCTGCTGACCGGCGCGGTGGCGGCCGGCGCCGCCTCCTCGCATCTGCAACTGCTGATCGGCACGGGGCTGTGCGGGGCGCTCACCACGTACTCGACGTTCAGCTACGAGACGCTGCGGCTGGCGGAGGACGGTGCGAAGTCCTACGCGGTGGCCAATGTCGTGGGGAGTGTGGCGGCGGGGCTGGGCGCGGCGTTCGCCGGGGTCGCACTGGCGCGGGCACTCTGGCCGTAAGGGCTGTGGCCTGCGGTCGGCGTCCCCTGCCACCGCAATGCGAGACGGTGGCAGAGGAACGCCGTTGGGGAGGAACCGTCACCGAGCGCCGGGCGATTCAACCCGTTTCGCGCCGACAGCGGCCCGTCAGACGCCGACGCTAGGCAACCGCCTGCGCCCCGCGCCGGGCACCACGCCGGTGCCGTCACCCGGCACCACTCCAACAGCAGGCACCGCGCCGGGGTACGCGGCGCCGGTGGCCTTGATCCACCGGCGCCCGCGGTGATTCGCTGCGTATCCGGATACCGAATGAAGCACCGCGCGAAGCACCGCGCGAAGCACCGCATGATCCGCGAGCGAAGTGAGAGGCCCTCCAGTGCCGGACAGCAGCACCACCGTTCCGTCCCGCCCCGTCACCGTCGTCACCGGCGGCAGCCGGGGGATCGGCGCCGCGACCTGTATCCGTCTGGCGAGGGACGGGCATGACCTCGCCCTGGGCTTCGTGAGCAACGCCGAGGCCGCCGAGCGGACCGCGGCGGCGGTACGGGCCGCCGGGGCGCGCTGCGTCACGGTGCGGGTGGACACCGCCGAGGAGGCCGGGGTGGAACGGCTCTTCGACACGGTGGCCGAGCAGCTCGGGCCCGTGACCGGGCTGGTCAACAACGCGGGGGTGACGGGCCCGCTCGGGCGGCTCGCCGACACCTCCGCCGAGACGCTGCGCCGCGTCGTGGACGTGAACCTCCTCGGCTACCTGCTGTGCTGCCGCCGGGCCGCGAAGGACATGGCGGCCGGCGGGGCGGGCGCGATCGTCAATGTCTCCTCGGCCGCCGCCACCCTCGGCAGCCCCGGGGACTTCGTCCACTACGCCGCCACGAAGGCGGCGACGGACGCGCTGACGATCGGGCTCTCCAAGGAGCTGGGGCCCGACGGCATCCGGGTCAACGCGGTCGCCCCCGGCATGATCGACACCGATATGCACGCCACGGCGGGCGATCCCGGCCGCGCGGACGCGGCCGTCCCCGGAATCCCGCTCGGCCGCGTCGGATCCGCCCCGGAGATCGCGGCCGCCATCGCCTGGCTGCTGTCGGGCGAGGCGTCCTACGTGACCGGGACGGTCCTGCGGGTCGCGGGCGGCCGGTGAGCGGGGCGCGGGCAGGGCAGCGCCGGCAGCGGGCTGCGGACCGGGCGACAGGACGTCGCGCGCTACCCGCCGCGGTTGGCGCGGCGCTGCTTCGCGGCAGCGAGTGCCTCCGCGGTGGGCAGGTCGGAGCGGCGTGAGCGGCCCGCCTTCGTGGGGGCGCTGCCCCGGCCCCGGAAGGGCACGCTCCGCGGGCGCTCCGTCGCCGGTGGCGCGCTGCCGTCGACGGGCACCCCCGAGGGCTTCCGCGCGCCGGTGATCCGGCTCAGCTCGGCCTCGCCCGAGCGGACCTGGGCGATCTTCGGGGTGATCCCGGCGTCGGCCATCAGCCGGGTCATCTCCCGGCGCTGGCCCGGCAGCACCAGCGTGACGACGCTGCCGGACTCCCCGGCGCGGGCGGTACGGCCGCCGCGGTGCAGATAGTCCTTGTGGTCGCTCGGCGGATCGACGTTGACGACCAGGTCCAGGTTGTCGATGTGGATGCCGCGCGCCGCGACGTTCGTCGCGACCAGCACCGTGACCTGCCCGTTCTTGAACCGGTCCAGGGTGCGGGTGCGCTGCGGCTGGGACTTTCCGCCGTGCAGCGCGGCGGCCCGCACCCCGCTGCCGAGCAGGTGGTCGGTGAGCTTGTCCACGGCGTGCTTGGTGTCCAGGAACATGAGCACCCGGCCGTCGCGGGCCGCGATCTCGGTCGTGGTGGCGTACTTGTCCGCGCCCTGCACGTAGAGGACGTGGTGCTCCATCGTCGTCACGGCACCGGCCGCCGGGTCGACCGAGTGGACCACCGGGTCGTGCAGGTAGTTCCGTACGAGCAGGTCGACGTTACGGTCCAGGGTCGCCGAGAACAGCATCCGCTGGCCCTGCGGCAGCACCTGGTCGAGCAGTTCGGTGACCTGCGGCATGAATCCCATGTCGCACATCTGGTCGGCCTCGTCGAGAACGGTGACGGAGACCCGGTCCAGCCGGCAGTCGCGGCGCTCGACGAGGTCCTTGAGCCGGCCCGGTGTGGCGACGACGACCTCGGCGCCGCCGCGCAGCGCGGTGGCCTGCCGACCGATCGACATGCCGCCGACGACGGTGGCCATCCGCAGCTTCAGCGCGCGGGCGTACGGGGTGAGCGCGTCGGTGACCTGCTGGGCCAGTTCCCGGGTGGGGACGAGGACCAGCGCCAGCGGGCGGCGGGTGTCGGCCCGGTTGCCCGCGATCCGGGCCAGCAGGGCCAGGCCGAAGGCGAGCGTCTTGCCGGAGCCGGTCCGGCCGCGGCCCAGCACGTCGCGCCCCGCGAGCGAATTCGGCAGGGTGGCCGCCTGGATCGGGAACGGCGTGGTGACGCCCTCGGCGGTGAGCGCCGACCGCAGCGCCTCGGGCAGGTCCAGCTCGGCGAAGGCCGAAATCGCGGGCAGCGCCGGGGTGATGGTCTTCGGCGCCGCGAACTCCCCCTGCACGGGGGCGGGCCTGCGGCTGCCGGAACGGGGACGGGAATATCGGTCGTTCGAACGTGCTGTGCGGTCGCGGTCCATACGGAACCCTTCCTCGACAGGGCGCGTATCGAGGAATTCGCTGCGGCGGCGGGCGGCGCAGGAATCGCAAGAACGGGCCGTTGACAAGCCTGGACGAAGCCCGGACGGAGCCCGGCTGCGAAAAAACGAGCCGCGCCGGGAGTGGCCCGGAACGGCTCGGGCGGGCGCCGGACGGCGCGGACGACAGCGAACCGGGGCCCGCACCCTCAGGTGCGGGCCCCGATCGTGCAAGTCGTCTCAGCGCGTCGGCGCCGGAGCGACGGGATCAGGCCGGGGTGATGTTCTCCGCCTGCGGGCCCTTCTGGCCCTGCGTGACATCGAAGTTGACCCGCTGGCCTTCCTGGAGCTCACGGAAGCCGGTGGCCGCGATGTTCGAGTAGTGGGCGAAGACATCGGGGCCGCCGCCGTCCTGCTCGATGAAACCGAAGCCCTTTTCCGCGTTGAACCACTTGACGGTGCCAGTAGCCATATTTTGTCTCCTTCATGGGGGGCAGTTCTCGGGGATCCACGTGGCGCGGACCCCACGTCGCCGCGATGATTACCCCATCCGGAAAAGCACCGGAAAACACAGCAGGGCAACCCTCGGCACATTGGGCCGAGGGGCGCACTTGGAGTCTTCGGGAACCACAACTGCAACTGCTTCCAGAATAA
Organism: Streptomyces sp. NPDC001933; assembly: GCF_042890955.1. NCBI lineage: Bacteria > Bacillati > Actinomycetota > Actinomycetes > Kitasatosporales > Streptomycetaceae > Streptomyces > Streptomyces sp. NPDC001933. The sequence goes on from NZ_JBIASS010000006.1 coordinate 61,228, forward strand.
CACGGCGGGAGCAAGCGCACAGGAAAAGTAATTCCGGGACGCCGGATTCGAATTAAAATCGCGCGGAATTCACTTCCGCCGCAAATCTAAATTCACGCGACCGGTCCGGCACACCCGCGATCCCGCCACCGGACACCCGCACCGACCCCTCATCCGGCCCCTATCCCGGACACGCCGCTCCGGAGGACAGTTGATGACGGCCTGACCAGCAGTCATAATGCATGTGTAGCCCTTCACGCATCCCCCGTCGTGAAGGGCTACACCCATGTCCGCACATCATGTATGTGCGTCATGCACCTTTTGTCCGTGGTGAATTCACACGGAACCCGTCGATTTCACGAGCAGGGGACTCCCCTCGTGGTCCCCTGCTCGTGTTTTTTCGAGTTAACAGTGACGTTGCGTGTTTACGCAAGCCCGTTCCCGTACCGCGCCCACCGCACTGAGAACGACGCGTCAGGGTTCGTTACAGTACGAGCCCGTTGACCGAATCAACGACCGTGAAGAACCTCGATCGCACGGGAGCGGATACGTGGGGGGGCCGGATGGACAGCGCCGAGGAACGCACGCCGGAGCTGCGGACGTTGCAGCAGAAGGTCGAGTACATGGTGGAGAAGACCTTCCCCGGCCAGAAGATCTCGGGGCGTTTCTTCGCCGATCTGGTCAAGGAACGCGGCGGCTCCCTCTCGCACAGCTACTTCTCCAACATCCTGGCCGGCAAGGTCACTCAGCCCTCCGAGGACATCCTCAAGGCGCTCGGTCTGGGCTTCGGCGTGGACTGGCGATTCTTCAAGGAGGAGTCCGAGGTGGTCGACGACGTGGTCGCCGGGCTCCAGTTCCTCGCGATGCGGCGTACGGGGGAGATCAGCGGAGTGGCCGGGCGCGGCCTCGACGAGGACGGTCTCCCGCCGGAGCTGCTGCAGTTCGCGCTCTCGCTGCTGGAGAACGCCAAGGGCCGGCAGGGCCCGGCCGAAGGCGGCGGCGTCCACGGCGAGCCGGAGAAGTAGATCTCCATGTCGCTGCGCGAACTACGGAAGGAGTGCGAGGCCGGGCTGGCCGACCTGCCCATCCCCGCGCCCTTCTCCATCGACGCACTGGTGGCGAACATGGAAGCGGCCCGCGGCCGCACCATCGTTCTGCACGAGGTGCCCGACCGGCTGGCCCGTGTCAACGCCGCCTGCGGGCTGCGGCTGAAGACCGGCGGGACCAGCTTCGTGCTCTACCGCCGCCGGCCGACCGCGTACCAGACCCAGCACGTCATCCTGCACGAGCTGTGCCACGAGTGGTTCGACCACGGCACCTCCCTCGACGCGGAGCAACTGCGGCGCCTGCTGCCGGTCTTCGACACCTCGCTGATCAGCCGGGTCCTCGGTACCGAGCCCCCGCCGTCCCCGCCCTCCCCGCCGTCACCGGTCGCCGCCGAGATCGTGGACGCGCTCCGGTCGGGGGACGGCACCGTGCAGGCCCGCGCGCAGTACGACACCCACGACGAGCGCATGGCCGAGTTCGGCGCCTCGCTCATCCCCCGCATGGCCATGGACGTGACGAGCGACGACATGGTGGGCCGGCTGGCCAACTCCCTGTCCCGCCCGGTCGCCACCAACCGCCGTCGCGGCCTGTTCCGCCGCTCCTGAACACCGCACGCTCCCCCGTCCCTCTCCCCACCCCCACCCCGAGGACTCCGCCGTGACCCCGCTCGACCTCGCCGGCTATCTCGTGGCCGTCCTGATGACGGCCGTCGCCCTGTGGCGCATGCCCGCCGCCCTGTGGGGCGACGAGGAAGACAAGCGCCGCCGGGCCCTGTGGGGCTGCTACGCGGGCTTCGCCGCCGCCCTGTGGACCAAGACCCGGGCCGTACGCATCGCGCTCAACGACAGCGCCGTCACCGACCTCGCCGTCCTGATCAAGCACTACACGGCGACGATCGCGATCCTGGCGATCCTCAGCTACATCGTCGCGATCTACGGCCAGTACCCCGACGGCGGCGCCGTCCCGCGCCACGTACGGTTCGCCCGCGCCATCCAGCAGGTGGCGGCCAAGGCATCGATCGCCACGCTGATCCTGCTGACGGTGCTGTTCTTCACGGTCGTCGACCGCTCCGTCCCCTCGGACCGCTTCGTCGCCGACCACGCGGGACAGTGGGGGGCCACGCTGTACATGAGCGTGTTCTACCTCTACCTCGGTGCCGCGTCCGCCGTCTGCGCGTACCAGTGGGCGCTGGCCACCGCCGGTGCCGGGCTGCGTCATCTGCGGGTGGGCCTCGGGATGATGACGTTCGCCATGTTCATCGGGGTCGGCTACACCGTCAGCCGGACCCTGTTCCTGTGGGTCAGCGTCATCGACACCCCGAGCGAGTCCTTCGCGCTCCGCTTCGACGAGATCACCGAGGCCGCGCAGGTGGTGCTGTTCGCCTTCTTCGCCGTGGGCGCCTCCGTCCCCGCCCTCAGCAAGGGGCAGCGCCGCGCGAAGCTCTGGCGGGCCCAGGTCAAGCTGCACGGTCTCTGGCGCGAGCTGATGACCGCGTTCCCCGAGCAGCCCTTCGACCCCCCGGCCTCGCTGGCCCGCGAGCTCACCCGCTTCGGCACCCCCGCGGACCTGCGCATCGACCGCTGGGCCGCCGACATCGCGGACGCGGTGGAGAAGCTGCGCCACTACGTGCCCGACACCCTGCTCCCGGCCGCGAAGGACGCCGCCGCCGCGGACGGCGTCACCGACGCGGAGCGGGCGGGCCCGCTCGCCGAGGCGTACTGGATCAAGGCGGCGCTCACCGCGAAGAACGGCGGGACGTCCGCCTCCACCGCCGCGGCGGTCGAGACCCAGCACGCCACCGACCAGGACGGCGAGGTGGCCTGGCTGGTCCGGGTCGCCACCGCCTACCGGACGGTCCCGCAGGACCGGGCCGCGCAGGTACTTGCGGCCGCCCTGCCCGCCGCCGTTCCCGGCCCGTCCACCGCAACCGCAGCACCCCGCACGGCCTCCACCGAGGAGACAGCATGACCTCCACAGACACGCCCAGCACCCCCGCCACCACCGACACCCCCACGACACCGGACAACGCCGCCGCGCGCACCGTCACCGACGTCTTCCAGCCGCGCAACGTCCTGCTGATCGGCATGCTCGGCATCGGCCTGGCCGCCGCCGGACACTGGACCGGCCTGCTCTGGGGATTCCTCGGCGCCCTGTGCGCGGGCCTCATACCCGCCGGGTACATCGAATGGGAGCGCGGGCGCGGCACCTGGGGCGACCGCCATGTCGTCGACCGCACCAAGCGGGCGCCGATCTTCTTCGTCATCCTCGGCTCCATCGGCACCGGTTCGGTGGTGATGGTGCTGGGCCACGCCCCCACCGGCATCCTCGCGGCGATGCTCGCGCTCTGGGCGATGACCGTGGTCCTGCTGGCCGTCAACACCGTCTGGAAGATCTCGGTGGACGCCGCGGTCGCCTCGGCGGTCGTCGCCCTGCTCGCCGCGGTCCACTCTCCGTGGTGGCTGCTCGGCTACGTGATGACGGTCGCCGTGTGCTGGTCGCGGGTCGCGCTCGGGTACCACTCGGTGGCCCAGACGGTCGCCGGAGGGGCGCTGGGGGCCGCGACGGCGGGCGCGTTCCTGTTTGTCTGATTCCTCCGTTGGAACGGTGGATCAGGCGGGTACAGGTGCCCCGTGCGGAACTTCGAGATCACCAACGCAAGCGCCGACGACCTCACGATGCTGGCCGAATGGGCCCACGAGGAGAGCTGGAACCCCGGACTGACCGACCGTCACGCCTTCTTCGCGACCGATCCGCGCGGCTTCCTGATCGGCCGGCTCGACGGGGAACCGGTCTCCTGCGTCTCCGTGGTCCGTTACGGCACCGGCTTCGGCTTCCTCGGCTTCTACCTCACCCGCCCGCCCCTGCGCGGCCAGGGGTACGGCATCCAGCTCTGGCGGGCCGGCATGGCACGGCTGGACGGGCGCAACGTCGGCCTCGACGGGGTGGTGGCCCAGCAGCCCAACTACCGCAAGTCCGGCTTCCGTTCCGTGTGGACGAACATGCGCTACGAGGGCCTGCCGCCCGCCGGCCTGCCCGCCCCGGCCGGTACGGAGCTCGTCGACGGCCGATCCGTACCCTTCGACCGGCTCGCCGCCTACGACCGCCGCTTCTTCCCGGCCGACCGCGACAGCTTCCTCGCGCCGTGGATCGCCCACCCCACCCGTACCTCGCTCGCCGCCGTCCGCGACGGGGAGTTGTGCGGCCTGGCCGTGCTGCGGCCCTGCCGTACGTCGTCCCGGATCGGCCCCGTGTACGCGGAATCGCCCGAGGTGGCCGGAGCCCTGGTCAGTGCGCTGGCGGCGGCCGATCCCGGTGTGCCGGTCGCGGTCGACGTGCCGGACGTCAACCCGGCGGCCGTGCGCCTGGCCGAACAGCTGGGCCTCAACCCGTCGTTCGAGACCGCCCGGATGTACACGGGACCGGCTCCGGACATCGACCACGGCGGACTTTTCGGCATCACCAGCCTGGAACTGGGCTGACGCGCCCCGTCCGAACGGCGTCAGGAGGTACCGAGCAGATCCGGCTCCGGCCCCGGTTCCAACTTCCGGCCCGGGTCGGTGCAGGACGCTTCCCGCTCCGGCTTCCGGCCCGGGTCCGGCTGCGGCTTCAGGGGCCGGGAGCGGGAGGCCATCACCGCTATGTCGTCCTCGGCCCCCGGACCGAACCGTTCGAGGACGTCGTCCAGCAGGTCCTCCAGGCTGCCGTCGGCCGGCAGGGTCAGCTCCTTCAGGCGGCCGACCGAGGCGTCGATGTCCTCACCGCGCCGCTCGACCAGCCCGTCCGTGTACAGGAACAGCACCGTGCCCGGGTCGAACTCCACCAGCGTCGTCCGGTACCCGCCGAACCCGGTGCCGAGCGGCGGCCCCACCACCATCTCGTCGCACACCCTGGTGCCCGCCCGCGGATCGATCAGCACGGGCGGCAGATGCCCGGCGCTGGCCACCTCGCACGCCCCGCCGAAGCGGTCGACGACGGCCAGCAGGCAGGTCGCCGCCCGGTCGAGACCGGACCGCTCGACCAGCTGGTCCAGGCGTTCCAGGATGCGGTGCGGGGGCAGATCGTCGTCGGCGAACATCCGCAGCAGGGAGCGGTAGTGGCTCATGGCGACCGCCGCCTCCACCCCGTGCCCCATCACATCGCCCATCGCCTTGAGATGCCGCCCGTCCCGCAGCGGGATGACGTCGAACCAGTCGCCGCCGACCATCACGCTCCGGTCGGCCGGCAGGTAGCGGGTGGCGATCTCGATGTGCGGGTGCGGCGGGCGCGGCTCGGACAGCAGGGAGCGCTGGAGCTCCAGGGCGATGGTGTGCTCGTGGGCGTACCGGCGGGCGTGGTCGAGATCGACGGCGGCCCGTCCGGCGAGTTCCCGGGCGACCACCACGTCCTCGTCCGTGAAGACCGGTGAGTCGCCCGCCCGGATCAGGCCGAGGATGCCGAGCGGGCCGCTGCGTACGGTGACGGGCACGATGACCGCCGAGTGCATCCCGAGGGCCCGGTAGGCGGCGAGCCGTTCCGGGCCGGGGGCCGAGCGGACGAGCTGTTCGTCGGTGGTGAGGTTCTCCACGACCGGCTGGTTGGCCGCCAGGCAGCGCTGCACGGCCGCGCCCTCCTGGTAGTCGATGTACTCGCCGCTCAGCCCGAAACCGGCCAGCTCGTCGCGGAGCGCGGGCACGGACCGCTGCGCCGCCCGCCGCAGCCTCAGCACACCGGGCGGTGCGGGCCGGACCGGCGCGGCGACATCGGGCGGGAACACCTCGACCGTCGCGATGTCCGCCAGCCCCGGCACGACGAGTTCGGCCAGTTCGGCACAGGTGGTGTCCATGTCGAGCGTGGTGCCGATCCGGCCGGCGGCGGTGTCGAGCAGCGTCAGATGGCGCCGGGCCTGCTCCAGCTCGCGCTGCCCCTGGTCCGAGGCCATGACCTCCAGCACGATCCCGGCCAGCCCCACGATCCGCCCGTCGATCTCCAGCCGGTGGTACGCCCCGTGCCAGTACCGCCGGACCGCGGCGGCCCCGGCGGTGAATCCGCTGGACGTGATCTCGCGGGACTTCCCGTCGGCGAGCACCGCCCGCATCATGTCCTCGCGCGCGTCGACCCCGGGCAGCACCTCGGAGACGGTGCGCCCGAGGTGCTCGGCGGCAGGGACGCCGTTGAGCCGTTCGAGGGCGGGGTTGACGTACAGATAACGCAGCGCAGTGTCGAGCACGCCCACCCCGGCTATCGTGCCGTCGACCAGCGCGGCCAGGGCGCTGGGGTCGAACGGCGCGGGGCCGCCGGCGTACGTATCGGCCTGCACGTCAACCTCCTGGGCGGACGCGGAACACCCGCGGCCCGCCCTCAATCGTCAGCCGCCCGGCCCTGCCGCGCATCCGCAGCCGGGCGTCCCTTTTCCGGCCGTCGGTCTCCGTGCGGGCCGGGGGCACGTACGCCCCGGCCCCGCACCATGCGCCCCGGTCCCCGCGTCAGCTGAGCGGGTGCGAGGTCCGGCCGGAAGCCTCGTCAATCTCGTCGTGCGCCTTCGTCAGCATCTTCATCGCCAGTTCGTTGAGCGCTCTGGCTCCCGCGATCTCCTCGCCCACTCTCGGCTGGTTCTTGTCGGAAGGATGGCGGCTCGCGTATCCGTGGGCCCGCACCTCGGTCCCGTCCGGAAGCCGCACCATGGCGGCCGCGCGGGTGCGGTGGGTGTCCTCGTCGAATTCGAGCTCGATGTGCCATCCGACGGTTGTCATCACCATGACGATCACCTCCCTACCAGGGTGCGCCCGTTCCCCCGCCCCTGCACCACGGCGCCGGGGGCGTGTCCGTGGGCGCGCCCCGTCACGCCCCCAGCAGGTCCAGGTCGAGGGTGCCGTGCACCGCCGGGGCGTCCGGCGGCAGCGCGAGGGCGGCCCCGACCGGCCCGGGGAGCGGGCCCAGCCCCAGCAGCCCGGCAACGATCCGGGCCGTCAGCGCGTGCCACTGTCCGGCGCGCCGGAGCATCGCGTGGTCGCTGCCCCGGATCGCGACCAGGCAGGAGCGGGCACCGGCCGGCCGGGCACGGGCGGTGAGGCGCTGGGAGGCGCGGGGGCTGGTGATCCGGTCCCGGGTGCTGTGCAGCAGGACGATGTCGCGGCCCGCCAGCTGGTCGACCGGGTCGTCGTCCGGACACCACGGGGCGAGGCCGACCACCCCGCGCACCAGCGGATGACCGGCCGCGCGGAGGGCGGCGCGGGCGCCCATCGAGTGGCCGACCAGGACCACCGGAATGTCCCCCGCCTCGCGGCGCAGCGCGTCCAGGGTGCGTACGGCGTCGTGCAGCGGGTCCTCACGGGGGCCGTTCCAGCCCCGGTGGGCGTAGCGGGCGGTACGTACGAGAACGCCTCCGGGGCCGCCGCCCGTCGCACCGGCGATGGACCGGGCGAACGGGCGCATCCGTACGGCGGGCAGGTTCAGCGGACCGGGCGGCGGCGCGGCCAGGCCGGTCTCCGCCCCGCCGTGCAGCAGGAGCACGGCCGCGGACGGGCGGCGCTCGGACGGCGGTCGTGCCATTGCCTACCTCCTGGTGCGGGAGCCGGACCCGTACCGAGCATGCTGTACGGACACACTCACGGAAAACCCGGCAGCGCCGGGACCACGGAGGAAACGACATGGGATCGTCACCGCAACTCGGCCTGCCCGCCCCGGACTTCACCCTGCCGGGCGGTCTGCTCACCGGCGAGGAGGGCGAGGAGTTCGAACGCCGCGACTACACCCTCTCCGAGGCGCGCGGCCGGTCCGTGGTCCTCGCGTTCTACCCGGGCGACAACACGGCCGTCTGCACCAAGCAGCTCTGCTCGTACTCCTCGGGCCTGGAGGCCTTCGGCGAGCTCGACGCGGAGGTCTGGGCGATCAGTCCACAGGGTGTGGACAGTCATGAGTCGTTCGCCCGCGCCCACGGCCTGCGGATGCCGCTGCTCGCGGACACCGGACGGGAGACCGCCCACGCGTACGGCGTCGCGGCGCCCGGGATCGGGGTGCGCCGCTCGGTGTTCCTCATCGGGCCCGACGGGGTGCTGCGCTGGAAGCACGTCGCGCTGCTCGGCGCCACGTTCCAGTCGGCGGCCAAACTGACCGAGCAGCTCTCCGGCATCAAGAACGCGTAAAAGATTGCCGGAACCCGGCAGTGTCCATGGGCCGGTACGTATGGGATCATCCAGCCAGTTCGACGGAAATGTTCGGGGCATTTCGAGCATCGGGGATCAGGGGTCCCGGGGATCGGGGATCCCGGGAATCGGGGAGGGTGACCAGGTGACCTTGTTTCTCGGTCTCGGCATTGCGGGAATCGTTCTGCTCGTACTGTCCCTGATCTTCGACGGCGTCCTCGAAGGCCTCTTCGGCGGCGTGCTGGACGGCCTCTTCGACGGCCTCCTGTCCCTCCCGGTCATCGCCGGGTTCCTCTCGATGCTCGGCTTCGGCGGAGCGATCGTGCTCGGCACCACCGGCGCCGGAACGGTCGTCGCGACCGCCGCAGGAGTGCTGGCCGGGCTCGTCGCGGCCTGGCTGACCTGGAAGTTCAGCCGGGCCCTGATGCGGGACCAGACCAGCGTCACCCCGCGCAGCGACGATCTCGTCGGGACCTCCGGGTCGGTCGTCACGGCCATCCCGGCCGACGGATACGGCGAGGTCCTGCTGCAACTGGCGGGCCAGCCCGTGAAGTTGGCGGCGAAGAGCGCGGCGCCGGTCGAACGCGGCACCGAGATCTGGGTGGAGGCCGCGCTGTCGGCCACCTCGGTCGCGGTCCGCCCCGTCGAACGCTGACCACCGCCCAAGCCAAGACGCCGTGCCGCGCGGCGACACGGTGCCCGAAACCAGACTGCCGTCCCCGCAGGGAGGCAGGGGGGACACCATATGAGCCCAGTCGTGACCGCAGTCGCCGGAGTAGTCGTACTCCTGGTGCTGCTCGCACTCGTCGTCATCACCCGCTACAAGGTCGCCGGGCCCAGCGAGGCGTTCATCATCACCGGCCGCCGCGGCAAGAAGTCCACCGACCCGGTGACCGGCCGCACCAGCATCGACAACAGCGGCCAGAAGGTCGTGGTCGGCGGCGGCGTCTTCGTCGTCCCGTTCGTCCAGCAGAAGTTCACCCTCGACCTCTCCAGCCGGCACATCCCGATCGCGGTGCGCGGCGCCGTCACCCTGCGCGGCGTGAAGTCCAACCTGGAGGGCGTCGCGATCGTCAAGGTCGGCGGCAGCGAGGAAGCGATCCGGGCCGCGGCCCAGCGGTTCCTCCAGCAGCAGGACGGCATCGTCGGCTTCACCCAGGAAGTGCTCTCCGGCGCGCTGCGCGCCATCGTCGGCCGGATGTCGGTCGAGGACATCATCCGGGACCGGGCCGCGTTCGCCGGCCAGGTCGCGGAGGAGGCGGAGGCCAGCCTCTCCGGCCAGGGCCTGATCCTGGACGCCTTCCAGATCCAGGACATCACCACCGAGGGCTCCTACCTGGAGGACCTCGGCCGCCCGGAGGCCGCCCGCGCCAAGCAGGAGGCGGACATCGCCGAGGCGATCGCCAAGCGGGCCTCCGAGCAGGCCCGGCTGAAGGCCGCCGAGGAGATCGCCATCGCCGAGCGGACCTTCTACCTCAAGCAGGCGGAGATCAAGGCCGAGACGGAAGCCGCCGCGGCCAAGGCCAACGCGGCGGGCCCGCTCGCCGAGGCGGCCCGCCAGCAGGAAGTCCTCGCCGAGCAGGAGAAGGTCGCCCAGCGCCAGGCCGCGCTGACCGACCGAGAGCTCGACACCAAGGTCCGCAAGCCCGCCGACGCCGCCCGCTACCAGGCCGAGCAGGAGGCCGAGGCCCGCCGGATCGCCCAGGTCAAGGAGGCCGAGGCGGACGCCGAGCGCTCCCGGCTGACCGGTCAGGGCGAGAAGCTGCACCGCTCGGCGCTCGCCGACGCCGTACGCATCGAGGGCGAGGCGGAGGCCGCGGCCATCGCGGCGAAGGGTGCGGCCGAGGCCGAGGCCATGCAGAAGAAGGCGGACGCCTTCGCGCAGTACGGCGACGCGGCCGTGCTCCAGATGCTGGTCGAGGTGCTGCCGCAGGTCGTCGCCAAGGCGTCCGAGCCGCTGAGCGCCATCGACAAGATGACCGTGATCTCGACGGACGGCGCGAGCCGGCTGTCGCGTACGGTCACCGACAACGTCGCCCAGGGCATGGAACTCCTCAGCTCCACCACGGGCGTCGACCTCGCCGCCCTGCTGAAGAACCTGAAGGGCGCGGCCCCCAGGGCGGAGGTCCCGGCCCAGCCGGAACCCACCGCCGCGAACACCGTCGCGAGCAACGCCCAGAACGGCAAGATCGAGATCACCGACTGATTTGATTGACCGCCTTCACGTGCCCGGGTGGTCTGTGGCCACCCGGGCGTGTGGAGGGCTCAGCCATCGAGATCCACCCGCACCGTCAGCAGCTCCGCACCCACCGCCCGCACGACAGCACTGTTGTAACGCGGCAGCGTCCTGAGCCGGGCGCGGGCGTCGTCCTGGGGCAGCGGATGCGCGATCCCGTCGTACCAGCGCCCCGCGAGACGGACCCGGACCCGGGGGTCGGCCCGGATGTTGCGGATGTACTGCGACTTCTCGCCGAACTCCGAGACCAGCCAGAACTCCTGACCCACCCGCCGACCGCCGACCGGGGTACGGCGCGGCAGCCCGGAGGTCCGCCCCGTCGTCTCCAGCAGGATCTGCGACCTCGACCGTCTCGCGAGCGGGTTCACGACATGCCGCTGGAGCGACGTGACCGCCCGGAACTTCAGATCTTGAAAGCCCGCCACCGCGCGCCCCTTCCGCCCGTAGCCGCCGACGACGGTGCCGGCGACCCTACGAAGCTACGAAGCTACGCCCCCGCTGCCACCCCTGGCCCTCGTTCCCGCCCCTGCTCACCCCCGATGATCGCCGCGATCCGCTCCCGCCACGGCAGCGGATCGGGTTCGTTCTCCATCTCGACCCGCCGGGCGGCCCAGTAGGCCCAGCTGGCCTCACGGGCACACGGCCCGCACATGGTCTCGTCCCCGACAGGACGGAAGACGTGTTCATCGCCCTCGCCCTCGCAGACGACGAAGTCCCGCAGGGGCGGGGGCGGGGGCGCGACAGGCGGAACCGGAGCGGCGGCAACCGGCGCCGGTAGCTTCTGGACGAGCCGGTGACGCAGGAACCCGACGGCGGACCGTACGCCGTCCCTGGGCAGCTCACTGCTCAACGCCCGCCGCAGATCCGCGGCACTCACACCACGCCGGATCCACTCCCCGGCGGCCTCGGCCAGCCCCCGAGCCTCCCGAACCCCGAGGTGCAGCTGCGGATTCGCATGCCGCAACGAGAGCAACACCCGCTCCCCTTCAACGACTTCGGGCGCCTCGGAGGCTTCGATCTCTTCGGCCTCTTCGCGCCCTTCGGTCTCTTCGGAGGGTGGGTGGGAGTAGTTCTCCCCAGGTTCTTCATCTACCGGTTCATAGCCACCGACCGCCCGACCCACCGGCCGCCCGACGGCCCGATACTGCGCACTCGGACGGGAAACCGGGCCCGCAGGAGCAGACGGGGCACCACCCCCGCCGACCCTGTCGTTCCGCACCGCGTGAGCCTGTTCAGCCGTCAGCGGCACATTCGCGAAGAGCTGGTCGGTCACCCAGAATCCGCGCTCCCCCTGCCGCTTCCACTCGTGCACGAACCCGTTCTCGATCAGCTGCCCCTTGGCCTTCTGATACGCCCGCCCGGTGATCCCGAACTTCTTCGCGTGCTCACTGAGCGCCTTGTCGGCCTGATCCTCGGGAAGCCCCTGTACGTACAGGAGAAGCATCTTCGCGTCACTGTTCAGACGCGGATGGCGCACGACGTCGTGCGAGGCCTTCGTGTAGCGCCGAGAGGGCGCGATAACATGCCAAAGCATCTCGGTGGACCTTTGTCTTCCACTCGTGGTGAAGGCCCTCGGAATGGTGCTGCTAACACCGCCGGGGGCCGCTCCATGCACCCAGGGACACACGGAGCGTGATGACGCGATCACGGTACCGTATGAATTCAACCCGCCGCGCCACAACCAAGAATTCGCATAAAGGGCATCCCTCCCCCCAACTCCGGCACCTTCTCACGACCGTTGGGCCCCCTCCGTCTGTCGCCGATCTCCTGCGGATTCGTCCGCGATCGGTAACAGAGGGATCCCGTACGGGCGTTCGTATGTCTTCATGGATGCACGGCATCGGCGGAGACAGCAAAAGGGGCGGGCGGACATGGCGAAGCACAAGGGAAGGGGATGGCACAGCCGGCTTCTGGGGGCCGCGCTCGGAGTGACGGCGTTGGCCGCTGCCACCTCGGTGTGGACCGCGCAGGCCGACACCACCGCAGGGGAGCAGCCGAAAGCACCCGTCTCGGTGCCGGACGCCCGCCATCAGGGCGGGCCCGTGACCAAGGTGGCGGAGGAGATCGCACACGCCTCGGACCGCGGCGCCCGCGGCGTCAACATCACCATCGACGACGGACCGGACCCGACCTGGACTCCGCAGGTGCTGCAACTGCTGAAGGACAACGGTGTGAAGGCCACGTTCTGCATGGTGGGAACGCAGGCCCAGGCGCACCCGGACCTCGTCAAGGCGGTCGTGGCGGACGGGCACCGGCTGTGCAACCACACGGTCTCGCACGACACCGCGATGGACTCCAAGTCCGAGGCGTACCAGTCCCAGCAGATCCTGGACGCCGAGCGCATGATCACCAAGGCCTCCGGCGGCGTCCGCCCCCAGTACTACCGTGCCCCGGGCGGCGCCTTCACCCCGTACAGCCGCCACCTCGCCGCGTCCCGCGGGATGCGTCCGCTGGGCTGGAACGTCGACTCCAAGGACTTCGAGCGCCCCGGCGTGGACACCATGGTGGCCACCGTCAAGCGCGAGATCTCCAACGGCCCGACCGTCCTCTTCCACGACGCGGGCGGCGACCGCTCCCAGACCCTGGCCGCCCTGCGGGAGATCCTGCCCTGGCTGAAGCAGCAGGGATACTCCTACGGCTTCCCGGTGCGGTGAGCGCGGCGCCCCGCAAGTAGTCGACTTCTCTTCGAATGAACGGTGTGCATTGCGAAATGCGCACCGGAGCAAGGGGCATTCACGGCGTACCCCCGCAGGCCCCCGGCGGCAGTCGATTTTGCCGGCGGGGGTGTCCGCCGCCATTGGTACGCTCCGCGGATCCCACGCACCCTCACTCCTAGGAGCACTTCTGTGAGCAGGACCTCCCGCACCTTCGCCACCCTGGCGATCGCCACCCTGGCGCTCGGCGCCACCACCCTCGGCACAGCGGGCACGGCCTCCGCCGACACCAGCTATCACTGCAAGACCAGCAGCCACTCCGTCGACAATCCCACCTACGGCGGCATATACGGCGACAACTTCGACTTCGATGTCAAACTGTGCGCCAAGCGATCCGGTGGCTACATCTCGACCTACGCCTCCGTGAAGTGGGACGGACCCGCCTGGTTCGTGGACGGGCCGGAGGAGTTCGATGCCGCTCGCTTCCATCTCCAGGTGAAGAAGTCCGCAAGCGGCGCCGACCCGGTGGTGAAGTCGGCCAACTACACGGGCATCAAGAACAAGCTCGAACACGGCGACACCAACGGCAACGGCAGCTACACCACCGGAGTCCTCAAGTACAAGGCGGGCAGCGGCCGATACCTCGCAGACGGCTTCATCCAGCTGAACTGGGACGGGGACGGCAAGGGCTACCGGAACACCTACTTCTCCGCCTCCCCGACGGTCTGACCCGACCCGCCGGTCCACACGCGGCGCGGCGGCCGCATGGCCGCCCAGGCGCCCGAACCCCGGTGGCGCACGCAGCATGACCAACGACTGACGCCGGTACCCGGAGCGCTCTCGGTACCGGCGTCGGTGCGCAACGGCGGCGCCTTCCGCTCGTGATGGTCGAGGCAGGTAGGTCATGACCGGCCCGGAGTCCGCTGCGACGAAGGTCCAGTGACAGGATGACGGCTTCGACCGTCTTGAGAGGCCATTCTCGTGCCCACGCCTGCGGACCACCTCGCACTGGCACGTGCCGAGAGAGACGGCTTGGTCCTGCAGCGCCTCGCGAAATGTCCGTACCCTTTCGTCTGGCAAGCCCTGGCCACCAATCCCCACACCCCGCCCGAAGCCCTCCAGGAACTGAGCACGGCCCGCGACAGCGCATGGAATGACAACAAGCTTCTTCGCCTGCTGGCAGACCATCCCGGTGCAAACCCTGTCGTTCTTCGAGCTGTCCTCGAAGCCGTTGCAGCGAAGCTCGATGAGGGCGAGCGGCCCTACGCCGCCGTACTCGCTCTCGCCGACCGGCCGGAGCTCGAGGTGGACGAGGTAAGGAGGCTCGGAACCCTTCGCGGTGCCTCGGCTCGTCTACGCCACCTGCTTGACCTGCGGCTGAGTGTCCGCATCTGAGGCCTTCGGCCTCACCTGCGTACTCGACGGCATCCAAGGGCTCGTGGAATCCGCCGCGCGCGCATAGCGGGATCACGGCGATCCGGGCATGCCGGATGCGGGCCCGGCAGCCCGCGCGCCGGAGGCGGCGGAACCCTCCCGATAAGGTAATGCGTAGATAAAGAGATTACCAAGTGCGTCAAGAGCCGCCGCACCCTCGGGAGGAAGCCATGGGAACCCACCGCACCACGCTGCCCGGAGTCGGTGTGCAGTACGACTACACGACCGAGTCGGGCCAGCACATCTCCGTCGTCGTCCACCACGACGGGCGGCGGTTCATCGGCTTCTACGACCAGGACGACCCTGATTCGTGCCGGCTCTCGGTACCCCTGACACCGCAGGAGGCCACCGGCCTCGCCCACCTCATCGACTCGGCGCCCATCGACGCCGTACGCACCGAGGGCATCGACCTGGTCACCGAGCACATCCCGCTCGGGAGCCGCTCCCCGTACGGCGGGCGGCTGCTCGGGGACACGAAGGCGCGGACCCGGACGGGGGCCTCGATCGTGGCGGTGCTGCGGACGCACAGTGCGCATCCGTCCCCGGGGCCGGACTTCCGGCTGGCCATCGGCGACACCCTGGTCGCCGTCGGAACGCGTGAGGGTGTCGACACGCTCTCCGAGATCATCGCGGAGGGCTGACCGTGCACGACACGACCGCACTGCTGGTGGAGCTCGGCTCCGTCATTTTGGGACTGGGCATCATCGGCCGCTTCGCCGGGCGGATCGGGCTCTCGCCGATCCCGCTGTATCTGCTGGCCGGGCTCGCGTTCGGCGAGGGCGGGCTGCTGCCGCTCGGGGCCAGTGAGGAATTCACCGCCGTCGGCGCCGAGATCGGCGTCATCCTGCTGCTGCTCCTGCTCGGCCTGGAGTACAGCGCCTCGGAACTGGTGACCAGTCTCAAGACCCAATACCCGTCCGGGGCCGTGGACTTCGTACTCAACGCGACCCCGGGAGCCGTCGCCGCGCTGCTGCTCGGCTGGGGGCCCGTGGGGGCGGTCGCGCTGGCCGGGGTCACCTGGATCTCCTCGTCCGGGGTCATCGCGAAGGTGCTCACCGACCTCGGACGGCTGGGCAACCGGGAGACACCCGTCATCCTCGGCGTGCTCGTCATCGAGGACCTGTCGATGGCCGTCTACCTGCCGCTGCTCACCGCGATGCTCGCGGGAGTCGGCCTCGCCGGGGGCAGCATGGCCCTGCTCATCGCGCTCGGCACCGTCGGGTTCGTCCTCTATCTGGCGCTGCGGCACGGCCGGCTGATCAGCCGGGCCGTGTCCTCGGACAACCCGGAGATGCTGCTCCTGGTCGTCCTCGGGCTGACCGTCCTGGTGGCGGGCGTTGCCCAGCAGTTGCAGGTCTCCGCCGCCGTCGGCGCGTTCCTGGTCGGGATCGCGCTCTCGGGCGAGGTCGCCGAGGGTGCGCGCAAGCTGCTGACGCCGCTGCGGGACCTGTTCGCCGCCGTCTTCTTCGTGTTCTTCGGGCTCTCCACCAACCCGGCCGAGATCCCGCCGGTGCTGCTCCCCGCGGCGCTGCTGGCGATCGTCACCGTCTTCACCAAGATCGCCACCGGCTGGTACGCGGCCCGGCGCGCCGGAATCGGTTCGCGCGGGCGGTGGCGGGCCGGTGGAACGCTCGTCGCACGCGGCGAGTTCTCCATCGTCATCGCCGGACTGGCCGTGGCGACCGAGCCCCGGATCGGGCCGATCGCCACCGCGTACGTCCTCATCCTCGTCATCGTCGGACCGCTCACCGCCCGCTGGACCGAGCCCGTCGTCGCCAAGATCCAGGCGTGGCGCGGCCGGGACGGCAGTGGTGGAAAGGGAAGCGGTGAGGTTCCTGCGGCGCGTACGGCGTCCGCCGAGCCCGCCGCGCCCGCCGTTCAGGAGGAGTTCGTCCCCTCCGCCGACTGAGGCGAAATCAGGGGACGTCCGGCTTCCAGCCCAGCGGGTACGCGTCCGTGCCGTCCTCCGGCACGGACGGCTCGCCGCCCGCCGCGGTGAACGCGGTCAGCGCGTCGACCAGGGCGGCGCGCTGCTCCGGGGCGAGGCGTTCGACGATGCCCGCGATCTCCCGGCGACGGCCCGCCGTGACGTCCTCGACCAGCCGGCGGCCCCCGGGGGTGACCCGCAGCACCGTCTCACGGCGGTTGGCCGGGTTCACCCGCCGCTCGGCCAGGCCCGCGGCGATCAGCCGGTCCAGCATGCGCATCGCGGTCGACGGGTTCACCCCGAGCCTTTCGGCGAGCGTCACGAGTTTGGCCTCGTCGTGCGTGGACAGCACTACCAGGAGCCGGAACTGGGGCAGTGTCACCCGGTCCTCCACCGCGGCCAGCGAGCGGGCGGAGACGGCGACAAGCAGCCTGGAGGCCGTCAGCACGGCACGGGTCACCTCGTCGACATCGTCCCTGCCCCGGTCCGGGGATCGGTCCCCGGGTGCCTGTTCGCTCACGGCCATGCCCCTTTGTACCGTGCCGGCCCGCCGTACTCGAATCGGTACCGGAACCCGGGCACCCGGTGCGGAACAGGGGTGCCGGACGGTGGCACAAACGTTTGGACTATGCAACTTTTGCATAGTGACACCTCAGCTCCCCGACCCTGCCGAACCGCACCGCCCACCCCTGCCGACCGGCTGGCGGCGCACGGCCGCACGGCTTCCGTCGCATCTCTTCCGGGTGGGGCTCGGACCGCTGTTCCGGGGGCGGCTGCTGCTGCTCGTCCACACCGGCCGGGTCTCCGGGCTCGCCCGGCGCACCACGATCGAGGTCGTCGAGTCGACGGTGACGGACGGGCGGCGCTGCTGGACCGTCGCGTCCGGGTTCGGGCCCGGGGCCGACTGGTACCGGAACCTGGTCCGTACCCCGCAGGCCACCGTGCAGGCGGGCCGCCGGTTCCACGTGGTGACCGCGCAGTTCGTGGCGGCCGAGGAGGGCGGCGAGCTGATGGCGCGGTACGCGGCACGGCACCCCGCTCTCGCGCACCGGCTCTGCGCCTACCTGGGGCACGAGCCCGACGGGAGCGCGGACGGCTACCGGCGGGCCGGCGAGTCCATCCCCTTCGTACGGCTCATAGCGGGGTCGTCGCGCGCAGGATCCCCACCAGCGTCACGGCCGCGTTGAGCGACGACAGCGCCGAGGCCGCCGTGCCCACCGTCGCGACCAGCGCCGCGAAGGCGACGTGCGCCGACGACGGCGGCCACAGCCGGACCGTGGGCACCGGGGCGAGCAGCGCCGCGACCCTGCGCGGCACGGGGCCCGCCGGGGCCGCGAAGGCCGCGAGACCGGCCGAGACGTCCGGCGCCCGGTGCGAGTACAGCGCCGCCTTGCCCACCGCGACCGCCACCACCCTCCGGTCGCCGACCGCGCACGCGGCTTCCTCGTCCGCCCACCGCTCGGTGCTGAACGACACCGCGGTACGCAGCGGCAGCAGGAACGGGTTGGCGCGCGCCGCGAGTTGGGCGGCCAGCAGGTAGCGGTGGTGCCGGCCGGCCAGATGGGCCCGCTCATGGGCGATCAGGGCCCGCCGCTCACCGCCGTCCAGGCACTCGGTCATCGCGGTCGAGACGACGACCCGGCCCGGACTTCCGGGCAGCGCGTAGGCGTACGGCTCCGGGTCCGGGAGCAACGCGACGTCGCCGGAGACGACGGAGGGCGCGGCGGCCAGCGCACGGCCCGCACGGACACGCAGCCGGACATGGCGGAACACCGTCCACCCGCACGCCCCGAGCACCGCCGCCAGCGCCCCGATCGCGACGATCCCCGCCTTCACCTCGTACGGCACCGCGTCCCGCACCTCCGGGTCCGACCAGCTGTCCGGCAGCGGGTTGCCCGGGAGCTGCGCGGTGCCCACCACCATCAGCAGGCCCAGGCAGAGCGTGCTGCACAGGGCGAGCAGCGCGCCGACGACGGCGAGCAGCCGGGTCGCGCTGCGGGGGTGCAGATGCTGTTCGGCCAGGCGCGCGATCGGCAGCGCGGTCAGCGGCAGCACGAGCGGCAGACAGACGAAGACACCCATCGGTGGGCTACAGCCCTTCCGTGTCACGGGGGTTGACCGGATCATCCGGGTCGCCCTGGTGATTCGGGGCGTCCGCCCTCGCCAGCAGGGCGCGCAGGCGTTCCTCGTCACCGGGGGAGAGGGCCGAGATGAAGCGGGCGAGCACGGCGTCCCGGTCGCGTTCGCCGTCCAGCACCCGGCGCATCCGCAGGGCGGCGAGACCGGCCTCGTCGGAGGCCGAGGTCCAGGTGTAGGAGCGGCCTTCGCGGGAGCGGGTCACGGCCTTCTTCGCGTAGAGGCGGGAAAGGATCGTGATGACGGTGGTGTACGCGAGGTCGCCTTCGAGGTGCTCCTGGACCCAGCCGGCGGTCGCGGGACCGTTCGCCGAGTGCAGTACGGCGAGGACCTGGGCCTCCAGTTCGCCCTGCCCGCGCCTGCGCAGCCGCGGGCTTTCCGCAGGGGCGGGCACTCCGTCGCACGGTGGTTCGTTGTCCGGGCGGTGGCCGGGCCTGGCCGAGTCCATCGGGGGTCCGCCCTTCTGCGAAGCCGCGTCGGCTGCGGCGTCGCAGCATCCTACTTACCGCCGTTTCCGGAACACAGCGGGCGCCCCTGCTGCTAACTTCTACACGTCTGTAGAGTTGGACTTCATCCGGCAACGCAACGCAAGCAACGTATGGAGACGTCATGGCACTGTGGGATCGGATCAAGGAATCCGCCTCGTCGATGCAGTCGCAGCTGGAAGCCAAGAAGAACGACCTGAAGAGCGGGGCGTTCCGCGACGCGAGCATGGCGATGTGTGCCCTCGTCGCCGCTGCCGACGGTTCCATCGACCCGTCCGAGCGCCAGCGCGTCGCCTCGCTGATCGCCTCCAACCAGGTCCTGCAGAACTTCCCGGCGGACGACCTCCAGCGCCGCTTCAACGACTACGTGAACAAGCTCACCGCCGACTTCGCGTTCGGCAAGGTCAGCGTGCTCCAGGAGATCGGCAAGGCGAAGAAGAAGCCCGCCGAGGCTCGTGCCGTCATCCAGATCGGCATCGTCATCGGCGGCGCCGACGGCGACTTCGACAAGTCGGAGCAGGCCGTCGTGCGCGAGGCGTGCTTCGCGCTCGACCTCCCGCCGCACGAGTTCGACCTGTAGGACCGCCCGACACGTAGGGCCGTGCGGCACGTAGGGCCGTGCGGCGCGTAGGGCCGTGCGGCGCGTAGGGCCGTGCGGCGCGTAGGGCCGTAGAACACGTAGAACCGTTCGAGCTGTGAAACCGTTCGAGCGTCCGCCGCACCGGTTGCCCGGTACGGCGCCCCGAACCGCCGGAACAAGCGCTGCCGACTGACCACCGGCCGGCGCCCGGCAGGCCGGGGGTGCGCGACTCCCCCTTGCGCACCCCCGGCCACCCTTTTTCTCCGGACCCCGCAGCTTTCTCCGGACCCCGCAGCCGGGTCAGATCTCCTTGGCAGGCCAGTCCAGCAGCTGTGCGCCTATGACCGCCGTCTGCAGGGTGTAGCGGTGCATCGGGTCGGACGGATCGGAACCGGTCAGCTGATGGATCCGCTCCAGCCGGTAGGTCAGCGCCCGCACGCTCAGCGACAGCCGGCGGGCCGTCTCCGCGGCCACACAGCCCGCGTCGAAGTAGGCGGCGAGCGTCTTCAGCAGGGGTTCGGCGCCACCGCGGGCCTGCTGGAGCGGGCCCAGCTGACTGCGGACCAGATCGGCCATCGCCTGCCGGTCACGGGTCAGTACCGGATAGACCAGCAGATCGGCCGCGTACAGCACCGGATCGTCCAGATCCATCCGCTCCGCCAGGTCCAGCGCGTCCAGCGCCTCGTCGTAGGAGTGGACCACGCCGCCGGGCCCGTGGTGCGGGCGGCCCACCGCGACCCGGCCGCCGTCCGTCGCCGCGTGCGACTGCTTGGCGAAGTACCGCAGGACGTCGGGCTGACTGCCGGGGGCGATACAGACCAGCCGCCCGTCCTTCGTCGTGAGCAGGATCTTCCGGCCGCCGAACCGGGCGAGCAGCGCCGCCTCGACCGTGCGCGGCACGGAGTCGGTCTCCGTGTACGCCTCCGGGCCCGTCGCCACCGCGACCGCGTGCGCGCGGGAGAGTCGCAGCCCGAACCGGGTCGCCCGCTCGGCGAGCCGGCCCAGATCGCTGCGCCCGTACAGCAGGTCGTCGATGAACTCGCGGCGCGCCGCCTCCTCGCGCCGCACGGTCATCCGCTGGGCCCGTTCGAAACCGTCCGCGAAGGCATCCACCAACTGCTCGACCGCGGCCAGCACCGAATCCGTGGCCGCGCGGTCGGCCGCGGGGCCGAGCGGCCAGGCCGTACGGGTCTCCGCGATGTGGCGGACGACCATGGCGCGCAGCTGGAACCCGGACTCGGCGGCCTCCCGGCCCAGGAGGCGGCGGTCGTCCAGCTCGTCACGGGTGAGCCGGCGGCCGGTGGTGGCCACATCGGTCAGGATGCGGTCATATCCCGCCAGAAGCTCATCGGGGATCTCCGGCTCCGGCACGCGTTCTCCTCACAGTCCTGACGCAACGTTGACACTCACCCAACGCATACCGGCCGATGCCGGTGCCCGGCATCAAGGACGGGCAAAGATTGCCGGATTCCGGCAGTGCGGCGTCATGCCCCTTAATGACACGATCCGGGCAGCACCAACCGGGGGAAACACGGGGGGACACGGGGGAACGACCCGGCTGCTGCGGCACCGCGCCACGCGGTGCCGCAGCAGCGGAGTCACCACCGGCCGCCCAGCAGGAGAAGGGCTGGACGGATGCAGGAGTTCCTGAGCGCAGCGACCGCCTTTCCCGCCGTTCTCTTCGGCGCGGCGCTGGCCGTCGTCGTCCTCTTCTGGCTCCTGGTGCTGGTCGGTGCGGCCGACCACCACTCCTTCGACGGCGACCTCGACACCGACCTGGCCGGGATCGGCGGGGTGCCGGTCACCGTCTCGGTGTCCGTGATGGTCGTCGTCGGCTGGTTCACCAGCCTCACCGGTACGGTCCTGGTGCACCGAGGCGGTACCACCGGCCTGACCCGGGCCGCGTTGGCCTGCGGCGTGTTCGCCGGGGCGCTGCTGCTCGGCTGGGCCGTGCTGCGGGTCCTGGTGCGCTGTTTCCGCCGGCGCTTCCCGGACGAGCCGCCGCCGTCGCGGCAGGACTTCCTGGGCCGGGTCTGCACGGTCCGTACCGGTTCCGTCAGCTCCGACTTCGGCCAGGCCGAGGTCACCGCGGACGACGGTTCCACCGCGATCGTCCAGGTCAGGCTGCTCGCTCCGGCGGACGGCCCGGTCCTCACCGCGGGCAGTGCGGGGCTCCTGTACGCGTACGACGACGAGGGCGAGTTCTTCTGGGTCTCGCCCTACGACAAGGCGCTGGACCCGGGCCCGCCGACGTCACGACCACGCACGGGTGCGCGCCGCACCCCACGCCGCACCGGCTGACCGCCCGGACCACCCGGACAGCGCGGACAGCGCGGACAGCGCGGACAGCGCGGACAGCGCGGACAGCGCGGACAGCGCGGACAGCGCGGCCCACTCGAATCGCCCGGTCCGCGTGGGCCGGACCGACCGCCGCGTCGTCGCCGCCGTGTGATCGGTCGCCCGCCGTCCGGCCGCCCGCCGCCGGGGCCGCTGCCGCACCCTCCTCTTCCTTCACCATCTTCCTCACCAGCCGCAAGGACTGTCATGGATGCCATCACCCTGGGCTTCGGTGTGCTCGTAGCCGTTGTTCTGCTCATCGCCGTCGCCCTGCTCCTCGTCATCAGCCGGCTCTTCCGCAAGGTCGAGCAGGGCAAGGCGCTGATCATCTCCAAGACCAAAAAGGTCGACGTCACCTTCACCGGGGCCGTCGTCCTGCCGGTCCTTCACAAGGCCGAGACCATGGACATCTCGGTGAAGACCATCGAGATCCGCCGTACCGGGCGCGAGGGCCTGATCTGCCAGGACAACATCCGCGCCGACATCCACATCAACTTCTTCGTGCGGGTCAACAAGACCGTCGAGGACGTCATCAAGGTCGCCCAGTCCATCGGGACCGAGCGGGCCAGCGACAAGGTGGCGATCCAGGAGTTCTTCGGCGCGAAGTTCGCCGAGGCGCTCAAGACCGTCGGCAAGCAGCTGGACTTCGTCGACCTGTACACCAAGCGCGAGGAGTTCCGGGACCGGATCATCCGGGTCATCGGCACCGACCTGAACGGCTACCACCTCGACGACGCCGCGATCGACTTCCTTGAGCAGACGCCGATGACGCAGCTCGACGGCGCCAACATCCTGGACGCGCAGGGCATCCGCAAGATCACCGAGCTGACGGCGATCGAGCACGTACGCACCAACGAGTTCCAGCGCACCGAGCAGAAGGAGATCACCCGGCAGGACGTCGACGCCCGGGAGACCATCCTGGAGCTGGAGCGCCGGCAGGCCGAGGCCGAGATCAAGCAGCGCCGCGAGGTCGAGACGCTGCGGGCCCGCGAGGAGGCCGCCACCGCCAAGGTCCAGGAGGAGGAACGGCTCGGCGCCCAGGCCGCGTTCATCCGTACCGAGGAGCAGCTCGGCATCCAGCGCGAGAACCAGGCCCGGGAGATCGCCGTCGCGCAGAAGAACCGTGAGCGGGTCATCGCGGTGGAGAACGAGCGCATCGAGAAGGACCGGCTGATCGAGGTCATCGGGCGCGAGCGGCAGACCGAGCTGAACCGGATCGCCGCGACGAAGGAGGTCGAGGCCGAGCGCCGCGAGGTCGCCGATGTGATCCGGGAGCGGATCGCGGTGGACCGTACGGTCGCCGAGCAGGAGGAGTCGATCAAGACGCTGCGGGCCGTCGAGGAGTCGGAGCGCACCCGCAGGTCGGTCATCATCGCCGCCGAGGCGGAGGCCCAGGAGAAGCTGGTCAAGGACATCAAGGCCGCCGAGGCGGCGGAGGCCGCGGCCACCCACCTGGCCGCGGAGCAGCTGACGCTCGCCGAGGCCCGGCTGAAGACCGCGGACCTGGACGCCCAGGCGAAGCTGCGGCTGGCCGAGGGCATCCAGGCGGAGTCCGCGGCGCCCGGCCTCGCCGAGATCCAGGTCCGTGAGGCGGAGGCGGATGTCATCGAGAAGGCCGGTCTCGCCGAGGCCGAGGCCACGTCCGCCCGGCTCAGGGCCGAGGCGGAGGGGGCCAGGCTCAAGGCACTCGCGGCAGCCGAGGGAACCCAGGCCCAGGCGACGGCCGACGCGGCGATGATCGGCGAGAAGCTGAAGGCCGAAGCGGCGGGCCTCCTCGAGAAGGCGGCCGCGATGGCGGCGCTGGACGACGCCTCGCGCGGACACGAGGAGTACCGGCTGCGGCTCGCCGCGGAGAAGGAGATCCGGCTGGCCGGCCTCGACGTGCAGCGGCAGGTCGCCGAGGCGCAGGCCACGGTGCTGGCCACCGGCCTGGAGAACGCCGACATCGACATCGTCGGCGGGGAGTCGGTCTTCTTCGACCGGCTGGTCTCGGCCGTCTCGATGGGCAAGAGCTTCGACGGGTTCGTGAAGAACTCGGACACCGCGCAGGCCCTCGCGGGTCCGTGGCTGAACGGCACCTCGTCGTTCACGGAGGACCTGACCCGGGTGCTCGGGTCGGTGTCCACGGGCGATGTGCAGAACCTGACGGTGTCCGCGCTGCTGATGCGGATGATGAAGGCGCCGGGAACCGGGGTCTCCTCGGGGCAGGTCCAGCAGCTGCTGGCCGCCGCGAAGGAACTGGGCCTCGCCGACCAGCCGGTCTCGGTGCTGACCGGGCCGGATGTCTCCGCGGCGACGGGGGCGGCGGACGCCACCGCCGTACCCGTCTCGCGGAACGGGTCCGCGCCGGTCGCGTAGGACGGAACCGGACCGTCCGGCGAGCGACCCGACCGCCGGACGGTCCGCACCCCCGCACCACCCGCCCCGCACCACCACGCAGCTCGCAACACCTCGCAGGGAGAGTCGTACGCATGGACACCGACACCACGCCCGCAGCGCCCACCGGCGGCCCCGTGGACGCGGGGACGTACGACGTGCTGCGCCGCCGGCTCGGCGACCGGGCCGCCGAACTCGCGCGCCGCGCCGAGGAACTGAACGCGCGCCGCATCGAGGAGTTCGGCTCGACCGAGCTCCGGCTCACCGGCACCGAGCAGATCCGCACCGGCCACGCGGCCGTCCCCCGCGACCTGGTGGCCGTCGGCGGGCAGCTGCTGTTCGGCTTCGAGCGGGGCCCGGGAGCGGCGGACCCGGCCGAGCTCTCCGACGTACTCGCCCTGTACGGCCCGGAGTTGGGGTCGCCCGTCGCGGGCGGCCTGCTGGCCGACGAGGACTTCGTACGCGAGTTCACCGCGCTGCACCGCTACTACCGCGACGCCCGGCTGCTGCGGCTGCGCCTGGTGGACGGAAAGCTGCTCGCCGTCTTCCGTACCGGCGAGAGCGCGGACGGCATCCGGGTGCTGCGCTGGGCGCTCGCCCCGGACGGGTCGCCGGGCGCGTTCCTCGACGCGCGCGGCGACCGCGACCATGTCTTCCCGCCCTCCCACGACTTCACCTGGACCGCCGCCGGGCGCGAGTCGCACGTGCTGGGCCGGCACCCGCACATCGCGGTGGGCGGGGACGGCCCGGACAGCGCCGCGCTCTACGTCGACACGCTCGGCGGGACCCTCACCGTCAAGACGGTCAACGACACCGACACCCCGGACGGGATCTACCGGGAGCCGGTCGCCGAACCCCTCCAGTCGCTCGCCGACGCGGAGGTCGAGCACGCCACGACCGGGCCGCTGGTCCTGCTCCGCGTCCGCCCGTACAACGAGGAGTCCTGGCGGTACCTGGTCTTCAACTCGCTGCTCGGCACCGTGCTGCGGCTCGACGGCATCGGACCGGCCTGCCACCGGCTCCCGGAGGACCAGGGGATCATCTTCCCCGGCGGCTACTACCTCACCACCGGCACCGCCAAGACCTTCGACATCGCCGAGCCCCTCACCGGCCCGGTCTTCGAGGGCGCGGTCCGCTCCCCGAACGGCGAGGACGTCCTCTACGTCTTCCGCTCCCCCGACGACGGCCGCGCACTGCTGCTGCCCTACAACCTGATCCGGCAGGAGGTCGCCACCCCGCTCCAGGGCCGGGGCCACGCCCTGCTCGACGACGGCACCCTCGTCCTGCTGCGCACCACCGCCACCGGCGACGAACCGGCCAGGGTCCACCCCTTGCAGCGCTGGCGGACCCCGTACGTCTCCGACACCCACGCGGCCTCCCGCCCCGCCGGCACCGGCCCGCTGGCCCGGGTCGGCAACGCCGATCTGGTGCGCGGGATCTCCGACTGCCTGGCGCTCGCGCACAGCGCCGCCGAGACCACCCCGACCGCCGCCGTGTACGCGCAGCTGGTCGCGGACTGCACCCGGGCCACCGACCGCTACCACTGGCTCACCGACGCCGAACTCGGCGAACTCGCCGCCCCGTTGGCGGAACTGAAGGCCACCGCCGAGCAGGTCCTGACCGAGTTCGAGACCGTGCGGGAGCTGACCCGGCAGGCCGCCGAAGCGCTCGACGAGACAGCCGAACGGCTCACCGCGCTCGTCCGCCGCATCCGTGGCGAGGCCCCCCGCTCGGCCGCCGCCTGGGTGGACCAGCTCACCGAACTGCGCCGCGCCCACGGCCACTTGGCGACGCTGGCCGAGATGCGGTACGCGGACACCGAGCGGATCGCCGAACTCTCCACCGCGACCGCCGCCGACCTCGAATCGGCCGCACAGCGCGCCGTCGCCTTCCTCGGCCGGGACGACGCCTTCACCGGCTACCACGAGTCCATCGCCGCTCTGACCGCCGCCGCGTCCGAACTCGCCACCGTCGCGGACGCGGCGGCGCTCGGCGAGCGGCTGAACGGGATGACGGACGGACTGAGCACCGTCACGGACGTCGTCGCCGGTCTCGACATCGGGGACACGACTGTCCGCACCTCGATCCTGGAGCGGATCGCCGAGGTGCTCGGCGGGGTCAACCGGGCCCGCGCCACGCTCGAAGCCCGCCGCCGCGAACTCCTGGACCACGAGGGACGCGCCGAGTTCGCAGCCGAGTTCGCGCTGCTCGGGCAGGCCGTCACCGGGGCGATCGCCGCCGCGGGCACCCCGGACGCCTGTGATGATCAACTTTCCAAGTTGTTGCTCCAGCTGGAAAACCTGGAGTCGCGGTTCGCGGAGTTCGACGACTTCCTCGCCGAGCTGGCCGAGCGCCGCACGGAGGTGTACGAGGCGTTCTCGGCCCGCAAGCAGACCCTCCAGGACGCCCGCGCCCGGCGCGCCGAGCGGCTGGCCCAGTCGGCGGCCCGGGTCCTGGAGACGGTCTCCCGACGGCTGACCGCGCTGCCGGACCTGGACGCCGTGAACACCTTCCTGGCCTCCGACCCGATGGCTGCCAAGATCCGCCGCACCGCCGATGAGCTGCGCGAACTCGGCGATCCGGTGCGGGCCGAGGAGCTCGACGGGCAGCTGCTGGCCGCCCGCCAGGAGGCCGGGCGGGCGCTGCGCGACCGCAGTGAGCTGTACGCGGACGGCGGCGCCGTGATCCGGCTGGGCTGGCACCGGTTCGCGGTGAACACCCAGCCCTTCGACCTGACGCTCGTCCCGCACGGCGACCGCCTCGCCTTCGCGCTCACCGGCACGGACTACCGGGCGCCGGTCACCGACCCGGAGTTCGAGGCGACCCGCCCGTACTGGGAGCAGACCCTCCCCTCCGAGTCCCCGCGGGTCTACCGGGCCGAGCACCTGGCCGCCCGGCTCCTCGACGAGCGGGGCGCGGACACCCTCGCCGCCCTGACCCCAGCCGAACTCACTTCTCTGGTACGGGAGTCGGCCGCCGCCGCATACGACGAGGGCTATCAGCGCGGCGTCCACGACGAGGACGCCACCGCGATCCTCACCGCCCTGCTGCGGCTGCACGCCGGGGCCGGCCTGCTGCGCTGCCCGCCCGCCGTCCGGGCAACCGCTCAACTCTTCTGGGCATACGGCACGGACGAGACGCGGCGCACCTCATGGACCCGGCGGGCCCGCTCGCTGGCCCGCGCCCGCGAGACCTTCGGCCTCGCCCCGGCCGTCGACGCCCTTCAGGAGGAGTGGGCGGCCGTCATCGGCGGCGAGGCCGCGGCGGACACGCCCGAGGACCCGTCCGCCGTCGCCGCGTACCTCTTCGAGGAGCTGACGAGCGGCCCGGCCGGCTTCGTGACCAGCGCCGCCGTCCGCACGTTCCTGGACAAGTTCCGCCGTACAACGGGCACTTCGGCGTACGACGAGGATCTCGCCGCACTGGTCGACGACCTGCCGGCCCGCCGCCAGCTCGTCGAGGGCTGGCTCACCTCGTACGCCACCGCGAGCGGCACCGCGATCGACGCGGGCGATCTCGCGGAGGCCGTCGCCGTGGAGCTCTGCCCGGAGCCGGTGCTCGGCCGGTACGACTGCGAGGCCCCGCTGACCGCACGGGTGGAGGGCCTGCTCGGCACACACCCACGCGTCGAGAGGGGCGCACTGACCGTCCGGATCGACGAACTCCTCGCCCGTACGGCCGAGTTCCGTACCGCGATGGTCCCCGGCTTCCGCGCCTACCAGCGCCGGCGAACGGCACTGGTGAACACCGAACGGGCCCGGCTGCGGCTGGACGACCACCGGCCGCGCGTCATGTCGGCGTTCGTCCGCAACCGGCTGCTCGACGAGGTGTACCTGCCGCTGATCGGGGACAGCCTCGCCAAGCAGCTCGGCACCGCCGACGCCGACCGGCGCACCGACTCGCAGGGCCTGCTGCTGCTCGTGTCGCCGCCCGGCTACGGCAAGACGACGCTGATGGAGTACGTCGCCGACCGGCTCGGCCTGGTCCTCGTCAAGATCAGCGGCCCGAACCTCGGCCACGACGTGACCTCGCTCGACCCGGCCCAGGCCCGCACCGCGACCGCCCGCCAGGAGATCGAAAAGATCAACTTCGCGCTGGAGTCCGGCAACAACACGCTCCTCTACCTCGACGACATCCAGCACACCTCGCCCGAACTGCTCCAGAAGTTCATCCCGCTCTGCGACGCCACCCGCCGCATCGAGGGCGTGCGGGACGGCGAGCCGCGCAGCCACGACCTGCGGGGCAAGCGGTTCGCGGTGTGCATGGCGGGCAATCCGTACACGGAATCGGGCGAGCGGTTCCGGATCCCCGACATGCTCGCCAACCGGGCCGACGTGTGGAACCTCGGCGAGGTGCTGAGCGGCCGCGACGACGTCTTCGCGCTGAGCTTCGTCGAGAACGCGCTGACCGCCAACCCGGTGCTGGCACCGCTCGCCGGGCGCTCCCGCGACGACCTCGCCCTGTTCGTACGGCTCGCCTCCGGCGACAGCGCGGCGCGCGCGGACCGGCTGGAGCACCCGTACGCCCCCGCCGAGGTGGACCGGATCGTCGCGGTCCTGCGCCATCTGCTGACCGCACGCGACACCGTCCTGGCCGTGAACGCCGCGTACATCGCTTCGGCCGCGCAGACCGACGCGACGCGCACCGAGCCGCCGTTCCGGCTCCAGGGCTCGTACCGCAACATGAACAAGATCGCCGAGCGGATCGTGCCGGTGATGAACGACGCGGAGCTGTCCGACGTCATCGACGACCACTACACGGGCGAGGCCCAGACACTGACCACCGGCGCGGAGTCGAACCTGCTCAAGCTCGCCGCGCTGCGCGGCCGGCTCACCCCCGAACAGTCCGCGCGCTGGTCCGCGATCACCGCCTCCTACGTCCGCACCCAGGCCCTCGGCGGCCCGGACGGCGACCCGATGACCCGGGCCGTCGCCGCGCTGGGGCTGCTCGCGGACCGGATCGCGGCGGTCGAGACGGCGATCGTCCGGGTCGCGGACCCGCGCCATCTGCTCACCAACCCGCAGGCCCGCCACGCGGCGCCTTCGCCCGCCGGACCGACAGAAGATCACTGACCGCGCTCCCGGAGGAGAGGAACAAGGCATGCTGGGTCACGTGCCCCCACTTCCCCAGCAGCCCCAACGTTCCCCGTTCAGCGGACACATGGTCGTATGCGGCGACGACGCACTGGCCCGGCGCCTCGCCGTCGAACTGCGCTACGTGTACGGGGAGCGGGTAACCCTCCTGCTGCCGCCCGGCCGTGACGCCCGTCGCCCCGAACTCCCCCTCACCGGACGCGGGTTGGCGTCGGCACTGTTCGGCCGCATGTCCTCGGCGATGAACCGCAACGGCGGCAACGGCGGAGGCGGTGGGGCCGACGCGCTCGGGGACGACACCAACGCCGGGGTCGACCCGGTCCGCATCCTGGAGGCGGCGGAGCCCTCCGACGAGGCGTTCGACGAGGCGGGCGTCGCCTCGGCCGCCGCCCTGGCCCTGGTGTACGACGACGACGAGCGCAACATCCGCGCCGCGCTGACCGCCCGCCGCCTCAACCCCCGCCTCCGGCTGGTCATCCGGCTCTACAACCGCAAGCTGGGCCAGCACCTGGAGACGCTGCTCGACCAGGCCGCCGCCCTCGCCACCCCCGGCCTGGACCGGGCCGCCCTGGACGCCTCCACCACCGTCCTCTCCGACGCCGACACCGCCGCCCCCGCCCTCGCGGCCACCGTCCTCACCGGCTCCAGCAAGGTCATCCAGGCGGAGGGCCTGCTGCTGCGCGCCGCCGAACGCACCCCGCCCGAGGGCGGCCAGATCGCCGACCCCGGCCTGTGCACCCTCGCCCTGCTCTCCTCCACCACCCATGACCCGGCGGGCACCGAGGGCTCCGACAGCAGCGGCGACGAAGGCCCCCGGCTGCTGCCCGACGAACGACAGGTGGCCGCCGCGACCGGACGGGGCACGGTGGTCCTGGAGGCGGTCAGCCAGGCCGGCCCGCCCGGACCGCCGCCACGGATGGGAGGCCGGGGCGCACCACTCGGCCAGGTCTTCTCGCGACGGCTGCGCTGGTCGGCGCTCGGCGTCGGCCTGGCCGTGCTGGGCCTCGCCATCGCCTCCACGCTCACCACCGGCGACGACCCCCTGCACGCCACCTACCTCACCCTGCTCGACCTCTTCGCAATGGGCGACCCGGCGACCGGGGACCCGCTGGCCCGCCAGATCATCCAACTCCTCTCCGGCATAGCCGGGTTGATGCTGCTGCCGCTCCTCGTCGCGGGTGTCCTGGAGGCCTTCGGATCGCTCCGCACGGCCTCCTCGCTGCGCCGCCCGCCACGCGGCCTGTCCGGCCATGTGGTGCTGCTCGGCCTCGGCAAGATCGGTACCCGGGTACTCGTCCGGCTGCGTGAACTCGGCATACCGGTGGTGTGCGTGGAGGACGACCCGGACGCGCGCGGCATCCCGGTCGCCCGCCGGCTGCACGTACCGGTGGTCCTGGGCGATGTCACCCAGGAAGGCGTCCTGGAAGCGGCGAAGATCCAGCGCTCCCGCGCCCTCCTCGCCCTGACCAGCGCCGACACCACCAACCTGGAGGCGGCCCTCTACGCCCGTTCGGTCAAGCCGGACCTGCGGGTGGCACTGCGGCTGTACGACGACGAGTTCGCCACCGCCGTCTACCGCACCCTGCGCACCGCCCACCCCCAGGCCGTGACCCGCTCCCGCTCCGTCTCCCATCTGGCCGCCCCCGCCTTCGCGGTCGCCATGATGGGCCGCCAGATCCTGGGCGCGATCCCGGTCGAGCGCAAGGTGATGCTGTTCGCCGCGGTCGAGGTGGCGGGCCACCGGCAGCTGGAGGGCCACACGGTGGAGCAGGCGTTCCGGGCGGGCGCCTGGCGGGTCCTCGCCCTGGACGCCACCCCACCCGGCGACCGCCGCCCGGACCTGGCCCCGCTCTCCCCGGACAACCAGTCCGGCCTGGTCTGGGACCTGCACCCCGGGTACGTACTGCGCCCCGAGGACCGCGTGGTCATCGCCGCGACCCGCCGAGGCCTGGCCGAACTGCTACGGGGACGGCGCCGGGTGACCCCGGGGACGTGAGGCCCCCGCACGGCCTCACCGGAAGGCGACGGCGCCCCAGCCGGATGCGGGCAGGACAAATGCAACCCCATCCACGGGTTCCGGCGCCCGTGCCGCCTCATGTCCGTACAGCTGCTCGAACTCCTCGTTCGACATGATGACGGTGTGGTGCTGCGGCTCTCCTCCGGTGTCGTCGCCCACCGCCTGCGCGGAGGGCGCGAGGAGCAGAATGCCGCCGGCCGCGAGGCAGGCACCGGCAAGAAGAACGTGCCGCACAGGGAATCTCCAGGTCTCGTCGGAGCCAGGCACGTTATGCCGCCGCCCGGTCCTCGGCGGGGCGGCACACCACGGCCCGCCCGCCCTTCACCCGACCGTGCCGGCACAGGTCCGGCCGACGACCGAAATCCGCATGCCCTGCGCTCCCCTCCCCCCTACCCTGCCCCCATGGACACCGACGCCCCCGACCTCCTCAACGTGATCGACATCGAGGCGACCTGTTGGGACGGGCAACCGCCCCCGGGGGCGGTGAGCGAGATCATCGAGATCGGCCTGACAGTCGTCGACCTGCGCGCGGCCGAGAGGCTCGCCCGCCACCGGATCCTGGTCCGGCCCGCCCGGTCCACGGTCAGCGCCTTCTGCACCGAGCTGACCGGCCTCACCCAGGCCGAGGTGAACACAGGGGTGTCCTTCGCCGAGGCCTGCCGCCTGCTGGCCTCCGAGCACCGGTCGGGCACCCGGCCCTGGGCCAGCTGGGGCGACTACGACCGCAACCAGTTCACCCGCCAGTGCCGGGCCACCGGCACCCGGTACCCCTTCGGCCGCCGCCACACCAACGCCAAGCTCCCCTTCACCGCCGCCCACGGCCTGCGCAAACGCCCCGGCATGGCCCAGGCCCTGAAGGTGGCGGGCCTCCCCCTGGAGGGCCGCCACCACAGCGGCGCGGACGACGCCTGGAACATCGCGGCGCTGATCCTGGACGTGGCGGCCCGGGGCGCCTGGCCGGAGGCCACCGCTGACGGGCAGACGCACTACTGAAGCGCGCCGCCCATCACCCCCCGCACTTCCTCCAGCGTCGCCGTCGCGATCTCGTTGGCGCGCTCGTTCCCGGCGCGGAGCACCGACCGTACGTACCCCATGTCCCGCGCGTACTCCGCCCGCCGGGCCCGGATCGGCGCCATCCGGCTGTTGACGGCCTCGGTCACGGTCCGCTTGAGCGCGGCCGCACCGCCCCCGCTGATCTCCTCCGCCACGGCGTGCGGTTCCCGTCCCAGGCAGAGCGCCGCCAGCAGCACCAGCGAGGACACCCCGGGCCGGTTCTCCGGGTCGTACGTGATGTGCCGCTCGGCATCCGTCTTCGCACCCTTGATCAGCCGGGCGGTCTCGTCCGCGTCGGCGCCCAGCGCGATGGAGTTGCCCCGGCTCTTGCTCATCTTGGTGCCGTCGGTGCCGAGGAGGAGCGGCGCGTCGGAGAGCAGCGCCTCCGGTTCCGGGAAGACCGCCCCGTACCGCTCGTTGAAGCGCCGGGCGACGGTCCGCGTGACTTCGAGGTGCGGCAGCTGGTCCTGCCCGACCGGCACCAGGTTCCCCTTGCAGAACAGGATGTCGGCGGCCTGGTGCACGGGGTACGTGAACATCAGCCCGCTGACGGCCGACTGCCGGGAGTGCGCGATCTCGTCCTTTACCGTGGGATTGCGGTTCAGCTCGGCGACGGAGACCAGGCTCAGGAACGGCAGCATCAGCTGATTGAGCGCGGGCACGGCGCTGTGGTTGAAGACCGTCGAACGTGCCGGGTCGATCCCGACGGCCAGGTAGTCCAGCAGCATCCCTTCCATGTGCTCGCCGAGCCGGTCGGCGACGTCCCGGTCGGTGAGCACCTGGTAGTCGGCGATGATCACGAACACGTCCACCCCCAGCTCCTGGAGCCGGACGCGGTTGTGGAGGGTGCCGAAGTAGTGCCCGAGGTGCAGGGGCCCGGTGGGCCGGTCCCCGGTCATCACCCGGAACTTCTGCGGGGCCTGCCGGATCCGCGCCTCCAGCTCGGCGGTGCTTGCGGCGATTGCGGCTGAGGCTGTGGCTGTGGCTGTGCTCATCGGTCTTGTCTCCTCGCGAGTGCTGGTTGCGTGGAGGACGGCCCGCCGTGATCACCGGCATCCGCACCCGTACGAGGGCAGAGAAAAGGGCCGTCCATATCGAACGGCCCTGATTCCGTGCAGAGGGGAGGCGGCCGCTCCTAGAAGGAGCGCCACCAGTTTCGGCACAGTACGGAGGTCATGACCCGAGCGTAACCGAACCGAACTCCGCCCACACGACCTTTCCGGCTCCGCGCCGCGCCCCGTACCCCCAAAAGCCAGGGCAGGCGACCCGCCGGCTCCGGGCACATATCCATTATCCGGGCGCGGGGAGGCGCCTGTCACCGTTCTCCGGAATGATCTTTACGCCTGATATGCGCCTCTAGGGTTGCGGTCTAGAAGCACAACGGACCGACGTCTCAAGGGAGTCGAGAATGGCGCACGATGTTGCCGCGCTGGCTGCGGAACTCGCGGACATGGCTGCGGCCGATCACCAGTGCTCGATCCGCGCGAACAGCGACGACCCGGCCGAGCAGTTGGCATGGCGTCGGCTCACCGCACTGCACGGCGACCGGCTCGGCGAGATCATGCACGAGTACGGCTGGCCGACGGCGGAACTGGTCGGCGAGGAGGCCGCACGCGCGGCGTGGCTGATCGCTCAGCACGCCGACCGGCAGCTCGACGTCCAACGGCGCGCCCTCCGTTTGATGGAGCAGGCGGTGGCGGCAGGGTCGGCAGGTCCGCGCGAGCTGGCCTTTCTGCGCGACCGCACGCTGGTCAACGAGGGCCGCAAGCAGGTCTACGGCACTCAGATCGCCGGTGTGACGGGCGGGGCACCCGTTCCGTGGCCCTGCGAAGAGCCCGAGCGCATGGACGAACTCCGTGCAGAAGTCGGCATCGAGCCCTTCGACGAGTACGTCGCCAAGTTCGCGACGCCCTGACGCCCCGTCATCGGTGAATCGGTAGTGGCCATAGGAACTGGTTGGCGCTGTCTCCCCATCGCATCAGTGTGGCGGGTGGCGCAACGGGTGCCAACGCATCTGCATCCGGGACGATGGCGGTCACCCCGAGGCCGGAGCGGCGGAAAGGGGCGCTATACCTCCGGCCGCGGGGTCCTGCCACACCGTATTTCTCACCCTCGGCAGCGGGTACTGCTCGCGGAGACCTGGGCTACGGTCGAATCGATTCAGACAGCAGCGAACAAATGGCGAATGAGGACGGTGACCGCCGTGAGCCGCACCATGCAGGCCTACCGCATTCCTGAATGGGAACACCCCGCCGAAGTCGTCGAGGTTCCCGTACCGACACCGGGGCCGGGCCAGGTCCTGGTCAAGGTGGCCGGGTGCGGGCTGTGCCACTCCGACTTCACCATGCTGGCCATGCCCGCCGAGACCGGCCGCGCCATCGGCTGGAGCATGCCCTTCGCCCTCGGCCACGAGACCTCTGGCCACATCGCCGAACTCGGTCCCGGCGTCACCGGTTTCGCCCCCGGGGACGCGGTGGCACTGGTCTCTCCCGCCTCCTGCGGCACGTGCTCGTTCTGCGTCCGCGGCCAGGACAACAACTGCCCCGACGCAACCGCCGGGCGCGGCTTCGGCCGCGACGGCGGCCTCGCCGAATACGTCCTCGTCGAAGACCTGCGCGCGCTCCTGCCGCTGCACGGCCTCGACCCGCGCACCGCGGGCCCGCTCACCGACGCCGGAGCCACCTCCTACCACGCCGTGCGCCGCGCGGCGCCGCGCATCCGCCCTGGTGGTACCGCCGTCGTCATCGGCGCGGGCGGCCTCGGCGCATTCGCGGTGCAGTACCTTCGCCTGCTCACCGGCGCCAACGTGATCGCCGTCGACGCCGACGAGGCCCGTCTGAAGCTGGCCCGAGAGCTGGGTGCGCACAACACGCTGGTCGGCACCAACGAGCAGACCGCCGACCAGATCCGCGCGCTCACGGACGGGTACGGAGCCGACGCGGTGCTGGACTTCGTCGGTGTGGACGCCACCATCGCCACCGGCACCGCCGCCGTCCGTCCCGCAGGCGCGTACGGCCTCATCGGCGCCGCCATGGGCCGCCTCCAAGCCCCCTGGTACGGCGGACTGCCCCGAGACGGCGAAGTCTTCAACTTCCAGGGCAGCAGCATCGCCGATGTCCAGGAGGTGCTGACGCTCGCCGAGACCGGACGCATCCAGAACAACGTGGAACTCTTCCCCTTCGCCAAGGTCGAGGAAGCGTACAAGGCACTGCACGACGGCACCCTCCGCGGCCGCGCCGTCGTCACCTTCGACGCCTGAACCAGGCAGTGCAGTGCACGGGGCACGGGGCACGTAATCGTGTCGTCAAACCCGGCGCCGGGTCTTGTGCCCGGGGCCCAGTGGCGAAGCCGCGTCACCCGCGTGCGGGAACATGCGGCGCGAAGCGGTGAGCCCTCTCGGCCAGGGCATTTCAACTAGGCGACAGCCGCCGCGAGTTCCTCCGGCAGCCGTGGCGGAGCGCCCCGGATCCACACCACGCGCAGCGCCGAGGCGGAGATCCTCCAGCCGTCGGCCGTCCGGACCAGTTCGTTGTCGGCATGACCGGCGGAGATGAAGAGGCCGCCCGAGCCGTCCGCCAGGACGTGGGTGCTCAACTGGGCGCCCCGGGCGGTGGCCCGGTCCCCGTCGATCTCGATGACGGCATTGGTGCCCAGGTGCACCGTTCGGTCGAACAACGCCATTCCTCGCCGGATGTGCGCGAGCAGGGCGTCACGGCCGTGGACTGCGCCGATGGGCATCTCCGCGGTGACGTCCTCGGTGTGGAACGCCCGCGCCCACTCCTCGTCGAAGACGCCGTCGTCCAGGGAACGCAGGTAGCGGTCCATCAGGTCGGTGATCTCGGCCCGGTCGGTCAGGGCGCGCAACTGTCGCTGCATCTCTGTGGTGTTCATGAAAGAAGGCTCCTGCCTCAAGCACACTTGAGGTCAAGGCACTTGGCCCTGCGCGTCCTGTGCACAGAGACCAGGCACGTCGGAGCCGGGCGCGGCAAGACCGGGCTCGGCGGCGACCGCGGCCCGGAACGCGAAACCGTCAGGCGTTGCTCCACCCGCGCCGGCACAGGACGAGGCGGTACCCGTCCGGGTCCTCCACGGTGACACCCCACTCGTTCCAGTACGGATTCGGCGACGGGACCCGCTTTCCGCCGTGCGCCTCCAGGCGGTCCACCATCTCCTCCGGTACCGGACCGTCGAGGTAGAGGACGAGCAGGTCCTCGTCGGTGGGGCGGGGGTCGGCGGGGCGGTCGCCGCCGTGGACGAGTTCGAGATGCCAGGGGGCGTCCGGGTGGCCCAGCATCAGGAGGTCGTGCGTGCCGGGTTCCCGTTCCGCGTCGGCGCGGTACAGGACGTTCAGCCCGAGGCCGTCCGCCCAGAAGCGTTCGGCGGCGGCCAGGTCCCGGGACGGGCGGGCGATGCGGATGTGGGTCTGTCCGGTGAACGGCACGGCGGGGCTCCTGCCTGGCGGCGGCACGCCCTGCGCGTGCCCGGCCCGCAGCGTAGGCGGACGGGGGCCGGGCGGCATCGGTCCCGGGGCGGGCCGCGCCTCCTTCGGCTGTCCTACATCGGTCCGTCCCGCGGTGCGCCGCGCCTCTGCCCACCGTCCTGCAACTGCCCCAGCACCTCGTCGAACGCCTTGCTCCAGCCCGTCTCCGGGCCCCAGTTGTCCTCCGCCCTCGACAGGAGCAGGACCCTGGCTGGTACACCGGCCGCCGCGTAGGCGGCGAGCTTGTGGTGGCCGTCCAGGACCGCGGCCGCCAGGAAGCGTTCGGGGTACTCGGCCTGCACGTAGACGTCCTCCACCCAGGCGAGGGCCAGGGCGGCGGGGCGGCGGCCTGCCGTGATGGCCGAGGCGTACCGGGTCACCGTGGCCGCGTCGAGTGCGTCCAGGGGCTGGGACGGGAGCAGTGCGCCGTACGTCGGGGTCTCGCCGGGGACGGGGTCGCGCAGCTGGAAGTGGGCGGTGCCCGGCCAGTCGTCGTCGAGGGGGGCCTCCGTGGCGTACGGCTCGGCGTCCTCGCGCAGTTCGCGGCGCCGGACCCACCACGACGCCGCCGGGTCGGTCACCCGCTCCAGGGCGAGGTCGGTCAGGTGGGCGCGGTAGTGGCCGGTCGGGAGCTCCGCGATGAGGGGGGCGGCCGCGTCGAGGACGCCGGAGCCCAGGCCGTCCACGTCGGCGAGTGCGGTGCGCAGGCGGTCCGCGCCCTCCCGGGCCGTCCGGGGCGGCCAGCCGAGGAGGGTCATCGTCGTCTCGCACGTACCGCAGTCCGAGCCGACGTGATAGACACGCTCGCCGTCGATCCGGAGGGACTTGTCCCAGCGGGGCCAGGACGTACCGGGCGCGGGCGGGTCGTAGTCGATACGGATCCTGCCCCGACCGTCCTCGACGGTGAAGCGCGCGTGGCGCGGGGAGTCGAGCGCGAACGGGCCGACCGACGGCGGGACCGGGCTGTCCGGCCGGCGCTCGGACCAGATGCCGTGCAACAGCCTGCCGTGGTCGCCGTCAGGAGGATCCAGGGGGAGCAGCGGGTGCCGGCCGGTCAGGGCGACCAGGGCGTGGTGCACGTCGCCCGCGGGCTCCCGGTTCGTCTCCAGCTCCCGCAGGAGGTGGGGTATCGCGGCCGGGTCGTCCAGCAGTTCCAGGGCCACGACGAAGGCGCCGTGCCGCAGTCCGGTCAGGCCGGGGAGCCGTTCCGCGACCGGCACCGTCCACTCCCGGGCGTCGAGCCGCCCCAGCGCCATGGCCGCGCGCCCGCTCAGGCGCTCGTGGTCCAGCAGCCCGCCGAGGAACGGTGCGAAGCCCGCGTCCTCGGACAGCCCCATCGCGTCCACCAGCGGTTCCACCGCGCCGAGCTCCTCGGCGAGCCGGTGCAGCTCGGCCGCCGGAATACGCAGCCTGCGCTGCACCGCCGTGCCCAGCAGCTCCTTCGCGCCGTCGCCGCCGCTCTCGGCCAGCAGGCGCAGCAACACCGGGACGGCCGGTTCGCCGAGGGCCCCCAGCAGCCAGGTGAGGTGGTGCCGCTCGGCCGGTGCCGCCCGGCCGTAGCGGGCCCCGATCGCGTCGGGCAGGCCCGCCGGGGCGTCCTCGGCCAGTGCGAACAGCGCGCTCCAGATGTCGTCCGCCGCGAGCACCGCCTCCAGGCGCGCCGGTGCCGTGCTGTCCGTGCCGTCCACGCCGTCCACGCCGTCCACGCCGCCCATGTTCCCCGCCCCCACCCCTGCCCCGCTCACTTCACTTCACTACTTCTTCGCGTGCTCGCCGACGTAGAACAGGATCCAGATGAAGCCCGCGAAGAGGTGCGTGGCGAATGCGTAGACGAAGACGCGCAGGGCCACGCCGCGCTCCTTCCAGCGCTCGCTCTCGCCGCCGCTCCCGCTCACAGTCCCGCTCTCCGTCCGGGCACGGTCCGTGCCTGGTCCGCGCGCCGCGTCCAGGGTACGCACCGGTCCGGAGCTCCTTCGGGGAGCGCGGAATAGGTCAGGGGGGTGCTCCGTTGTAGGGTGTGTTCACATAGTTCAACGTTCAACAAATCTAGTTCTGGAGGCGGGCGCCATGCAGTTCGGGATCTTCACCGTCGGAGACGTCACCACCGACCCCACGACCGGCCGGACGCCGAGCGAGAACGAGCGGATCAAGGCGACCCTCGCCATCGCGCAGAAGGCGGAAGAGGTCGGCCTGGACGTCTTCGCGACCGGCGAGCACCACAACCCGCCGTTCGTCCCGTCCTCGCCGACGACCACGCTCGGCTACATCGCCGCCCGCACCGAGAACCTGATCCTGTCCACGTCCACGACGCTGATCACCACCAACGACCCGGTGAAGATCGCCGAGGACTACGCGACGCTCCAGCACCTCGCGGACGGCCGCGTCGACCTGATGATGGGCCGCGGCAACACCGGTCCGGTCTACCCGTGGTTCGGCAAGGACATCCGGCAGGGCATCCCGCTCGCCATCGAGAACTACGCCCTGCTGCACAAGCTGTGGCGCGAGGACGTCGTCGACTGGGAGGGCAAGTTCCGTACGCCGCTGCAGTCCTTCACCGCGACCCCGCGCCCGCTGGACGGCGTCCCGCCGTTCGTCTGGCACGGCTCGATCCGCTCGCCGGAGATCGCCGAGCAGGCCGCGTACTACGGCGACGGCTTCTTCCACAACAACATCTTCTGGCCCATCGAGCACACCGCGAAGATGGTGAACCTGTACCGGCAGCGGTACGCGCACTACGGGCACGGCACCGCCGAGCAGGCCATCGTCGGCCTCGGCGGCCAGGTGTTCATGCGGAAGAACTCGCAGGACGCGGTACGGGAGTTCCGCCCGTACTTCGACAACGCGCCGGTCTACGGGCACGGACCCTCGATGGAGGACTTCACCCGGCAGACCCCGCTGACCGTCGGCTCCCCGCAGGAGGTCATCGAGCGGACCCTGTCCTTCCGGGACGCCGTCGGTGACTACCAGCGCCAGCTGTTCCTGATGGACCACGCGGGGCTGCCGCTGAAGACGGTCCTGGAGCAGCTCGACATCCTCGGCGAGGAGGTCGTCCCGGTGCTGCGCAAGGAGTTCGCCGCGCTGCGCCCGGCCGGGGTCCCGGACTCCGCGCCCGTCCACCCGGCCGTCGCCGCCCGCACCGCCGATGCCGCCAGTTCTGCCACTGCCGCCACTGCCGCCACGAAGGAGGCCTGACCGCCGTGTCCAACACGTCCAACGTCTTCGCCACCGAGCCCCTGCGCATCGTCGCCGTATCGGCCGGGCTGAGCAGCCCGTCCTCGACCCGGCTGCTGGCCGAGCGGCTGGCCGGCGCCGCCCGTGAGCGGCTGCTGACCGAGCAGGACCGCACGGTCGAGGTCCGGGTGATCGAACTGCGCGACCTGGCCGTCGACATCGCCAACCACCTGGTCACCGGCTTCCCGCCGGCCGCCCTGGACGAGGCGGTCAAGGAGGTGACGGAGGCGGACGGACTGATCGCCGTCTCGCCCGTGTTCACCGCCTCGTACAGCGGGCTGTTCAAGTCGTTCTTCGACCTGATCGACAACACGGCGCTGACCGGCAAGCCGGTCGTCATAGCGGCGACCGGCGGCACCGCCCGCCACTCGCTGGTCCTGGAACACGCGATGCGCCCGCTCTTCGCCTACCTGCGGGCCACCGTCGTACCGACGTCCGTGTACGCGGCGTCGGAGGACTGGGGCTCGTCCGGCGACGAGTACACCGACGGGCTGCCGTCCCGCATCCGGCGGGCGGGCGGCGAGCTCGCGGCCATGATCACGGGCGGCCGGGCGGCGTCCGGGGCGCGGCGGACCCTCGGGCTGGACGACGAGGTCGTGCCGTTCGAGCAGCAGCTCGCCGACCTCCGCCTGGACTGAGGCCCCACCTCCTGCGTCCCTGTCCGGTTTGATTAGAGTTGGCACGAAAGATGCGCCGTGCGGGGTTTCCGGTACGTACGGCGCCTCTGCGCACTGAGCCGAACCGAGCTGGAGGCAGGGATGGGCAGGATCGTGGTGGGCGTGGACGGCTCCGAGTCGTCGGTCAAGGCGCTGCACTGGGCCGTACGCCAGGCGGAGCTGACCGGCGACACGGTGGAGGCGGTCAACAGCTGGGAGTACCCCGCGACGAGCTGGGCGTCGATGATGCCCGGCATGCCGGAGGACTTCGACCCGCAGGCCGTGGCGACCGTGGCCCTCAACGAGACACTGGAGGAGGCCCTGGGCGCCGAGGGCGCGGCGGCGGTCAGCAAGATCGTGGTGATCGGCAACCCGGCCCAGTCCCTGCTGGACCGCGCCAAGGGCGCGAACCTGCTGGTCGTCGGGGCGCGCGGCTACAGCGGCTTCAAGGCGACCCTGCTCGGCTCGGTCAGCCTCCATGTCACCCAGCACGCACCGTGCCCGGTGACGGTCGTACGCGACGCGTGACCGTCGTACGTGACGCGTGACCGTCTCCGGTCGGGCGTGAGAACGCGAAAGGGCGGGCCCGCACGAACGTGTGCGGGCCCGCCCTCGTGTCCGTACGGGACCGTACGGACTCACGTCTTCTCGTGCGTGTAGTAGATGTAGAAGGTGCTGATGAACATCCCGAGGCCGACCGACAGCCCCAGCGCCGCGGACCGCAGCACGCTCGAATCGGTCAGTCCGACCAGCAGGCCGATCGCCGCCGCGGTCAGCGCGCCGTAGGCCGCCGCCCGCACCAGGGGCAGCATGGTGTGCTGGATCCGGCCCAGCACGAAGCACAGGGCGGCGAGCGCCACCGCGGTGATCAGGCCGTACCAGAACTGCCGGCCGGCACTCGCGCCGTTGTTGCGGAGGATGAACGAGGCGTAGAGGCCGTACGCCGCGCCCAGCGTGACGGGAACGGCCCAGGAGCTCCTGCTGTGCCCGCGTGCGTGTGACCTCGGCCGGGTCCGTCCGCCGGCCGGCATTGCCGCGTGTGTGGACATGCGGGGGTCTCCTTCCGTGGCTCCTTTTCCTTCCAGGGCACACCCGGCCGCGCCACCCGGCAACTCGGATGGCGTACGGCCCGGGGCGCGCCGCCCCGGCACGGGATTCCCTGGACGGGTGCGGACGTATCTCTCGGCGGCTCTCTCGGTGGTACTGGTGGTGCTGCTCGCCGTCCTGGTACCGGTCGCCGCGCTGTCCGCCTGGGTGGACCTGGAGATCGACAACACGGACCGCTACGTCGACGCGGTGGCCCCGCTCGCCTCCGACCCCGATGTGCAGAGCACCGTCACCGACCTCATCACCGACGGGGCGATGAAACAGATCGACGCCGGGCCGCTCCAGGACACCGTGCGGGAGTTCCTGCGCCAGGCGGTGCTGTCCTTCACCACCACCGACGCCTTCCAGGACGCCTGGAACGCCGCCAACCGCACCGCCCACGAGGCCGTCACCGCCGCCCTGAACGGCAACACCGGCGAGGCCGTGACCATCGATCTGGCCCCCGTGACCGAGCGGGTCAAGCAGAACCTGGAGGAGAACGGGGTGCCGTTCGCCGACCGGATCCCGGTCCAGCACACCGACATCACGCTCATCTCCGCCGACCGCGCCGACCAACTGCGCCAGACCTTCCGTCTGCTGCGGACCGGCAGCATCTGGCCTGCCGTGGCCACGCTCGTGGTCGCCGTCCTGGCCGTGGCCGTGGCCTGGCTGCGCGGCGGCGGACCGGGGCACAGGCGCTCCTGGCCCGCCGCGCTCTCGGCCACCGCCGTGGCAGGGCTCGGCTTCGCGCTCGGGGCGCTGGTACTGCGCGCGGTGCTCGCGTACACCCGCGACCGGGTGCTGTCCGAGTTGCCGGACAGCGAGACGGAGGGGGCGGCGGCGGCGGTGTACGACGCGCTGACGGGCTCGCTGCGCACGACGGTGTGGGCGGTGTTCGCCGTGGGACTGGCGGTGGCCCTGTGCACGGGGCTGGTGCGGGGGTGGGTGCGGATGCGGGGACGGGAGCGGGTGGGCCGGGGCGAGGTGGGACGGCCGGGAAAGCTGGGGCGGCCGGGTCCGGAATGACCCGGTCCGCGGGGCTCCGCGGGGTCTTTTCCGCTCGACATGCGGCGGCGGGCGGGCCGGGGAAGAGTGGTTCTCGTGACTGCCGGATCGGGGGCGACTGAGAGGTCTTCCGCATGCGAGCCATAGCCGTCGGCGCGTTCCGGGCCGACCCCGCACTGGTGGAGATGCCCAAGCCCGAACCGGAGGCCGGAGAGGTACGGGTCAGGATCGAGTACGCCGCACTCAACCCGTCCGACTGGCAGGCCGCGCAGGGCTCCCCGGACGACGGACCGGCACCGCGCGTGTTCCCGGTGGTCGTCGGGGTGGACTTCGCGGGCCGGGTCGACATGATCGGCAGCGGCGAGAACCGGTTCCGGGTCGGCGACCAGGTCTTCGGCCGGGTCGCCCGGCCGAACGCGGCGGGCAGCGGCACGTACTGCGACTACGTGTCCGTGCCTCAGGACTCCGCCATCACCGTCGTACCGCCCGGCCTCCCCCTGCGGGCCGCGGCCGCGCTTCCCTCCGCCGGGATGGCGGCCGCCCAGATCCTGGAGATCGCGGTGTTCCGGGGCCACGAGACCCTGCTGGTCATCGGTGCGGCGGGCGGCGTCGGCAGCTATCTGACCCAGCTCGCCTCCGCCCGCGACATACGGGTGATCGCCGCCGTGCGCGGCGACGAGCACACCCGGATGACGGGGCTGGGCGCCGCCGTCACGATCGACATCACCGACCGGCCGCTGGAGGCGGCGGTACGGGAGAACTGCCCGGACGGTGTCGACGCACTGGTCGACCTGGTCTCCACCACCCCCGATTCCTTCGCCGGACACGCCGCCCTGGTACGCGGCGGCGGCATCGCCCTCACCACGCGCGGCATCGCCTCCGGGGCCGCCCTGCCCCCCGGCGTGACCGGTATCGACTTCCGGCTCGAACCCACCCCGGTCCTGCTCGACGTCCTGGCCGCGGGCGCCGCCGAAGGCGTACTGCGGGTGCCCGTCGACATCGAGCTCCCCCTGGAGAAGGCCCCGCAGGCCCTCAACCGGAACCGGACGGGCGGCGCACGCGGCAAGACCGTCATCGTGCTCTGACCCCCTGCGCCCCCTCTCCCCCCGCCACGAAGGAGACGTCATGGACGACCGGGAACACGACATCATCGACGAGATCGGCGGACTCATCTCCGAGGAACGGAGCCTGCGCGACCGCTCCACCCGCGAAATGGGCCTCAGCGAGGAAGAGAAAGCACGGCTGCGTACCGTTGAAGTACGGCTCGACCAGTGCTGGGATCTGATGCGACAGCGCCGGGCGCTGAGCGAGTACGGCGAAGATCCGTCCGAGGCGCGGGTCCGGCCCGCCGACGAGGTCGAGGGCTACCGGAGCTGAACGCACGACCGAGGGGGGACGCGTTGACCGACACGGAGACCGGATCCGGACGGCGGCGGACGGCGCCACCCCCATGGCTGGCGCCACCCCCCTGGCTGCTGAGCGGACTGCGCCCGAAGCCGTCCACGCCCATCGCCTGGGCGGGCGTCGCCCGCGCCTCCGTCTCCCTGGCCGCACCGCTCGCCGTCGGCTTCGCGCTGGACCGCCCCGCGTACGGCGCGCTCGTCTCCATGGGCGCGCTCTCCGGCGTCATCGGCGACACCGCCGACGCGTACCGGATGCGAATACTCAACATCGCCGTGCCGCAGCTCTTCGGCGCGCTCGGCAT
This sequence comes from Streptomyces sp. NPDC001933, assembly GCF_042890955.1. NCBI lineage: Bacteria > Bacillati > Actinomycetota > Actinomycetes > Kitasatosporales > Streptomycetaceae > Streptomyces > Streptomyces sp. NPDC001933. Next base: position 105,866 of record NZ_JBIASS010000006.1, read on the forward strand.
CATGCTCGGCACGCTGGTGTACGGAACCGGCTGGGGGGCCGTCGCCGCGCTGACCTTGGTCGGCCTGGTCTCCGGGATGATGTCGACGATCGGCGCGGTCGCCTCGGTGTCCGGGCTGCTGCTCCTGCTCAACGCGGTGGTCGGTGCCGGACTCCCGATGCCGCAGCCCTGGTGGGTGGCGCCGCTGCTGCTCACGGTCGGCGGCCTGTTCGTACTCACCCTGACCCTGCTGGCCTGGCCGCTGCGCCGGAAGCTCCCGGAGCGGGTCGCGGTCGCGGACACCTACCTCACGGTCGCCGACCTGCTCGCCGCCGCGGGCACCGACGCGTACGAGGAGCGCCGCCAGGCCGTCACCCAGTCCCTCAACACGTCATACGACCTGATCCTGGCCCGCCGGGCCCGCTACCACGGCCGCAGCAACGCCATGGTGCGGCTGCTCGCCCAGCTCAACGTCGTCATCCCGCTCGTCGAGGCGGCCCCCGCCGTCCATGTCCGCCGGCTCAGGCTCCCGGACGAGATCCCGGCGGCGGTACGCGAACTGGCCGTCGCCGTCGAGGAGAGCCGCACCGGCCGCCCCGAACTCACCCTGCCCGCACCGGACTCACCCGCCACCCGTGCGGTGGACAGCGCCCTGCGGCACGCGGCGGTCGTGGTGCACAAGGCCGACCCCGACCCGTACAACGTCGACGACCGGCTCGGCCGCCCCGCCGTGCTCGGGGTACGGATCCGGCGGGCCACCCGCGACGTGCTGTTCTCCGGGGCCTCCTGGCGGTACGGGCTGCGCCTCGCCCTCTGCATCGGCCTGGCCCAGGCGCTGACCTCGCTGATCCCGGTGCCGCGCTCGTACTGGGTGGCGCTGACCGTCACGTTCGTCCTCAAGCCGGACTTCGGCTCGGTGTTCTCGCGGGCCGTGCTGCGATCGGTGGGCACGGCTGCCGGGCTCGTGATCGCCGCACCGGTGCTCGCCGCGGTGCCGGTGGGCTGGTGGGACGTGCCGGTGATGGTGGTGCTCGCCGCGCTGATCCCGGCGCTCACCGCGAAGGGCTACGCCTTCCAGACCGCGGCCATCACCCCGGTCATCCTGCTCCTGTCCGACCTGCTGAACCACCAGGGCTTCCACCTGGTCTGGCCGCGCTTCCTGGACAGCCTGATCGGCTGCGCGATCGTGCTGGTGGCGGGCTATCTGCTGTGGCCGGAGAGCTGGCACGTACGGGTCGGCCACCGGCTCGCGGACGCGGTGGCGGACATCGCCGACTACGTGGCGTGCGCGTTCGAGCCGGGCGGCTCCGGCGACCGGGCGGAACGGGTGCGGGCCCGGCGCCGGATCTACCGCGACCTGTCGGTCGTACGTTCCGAATTCCAGCGGGCCCTGACCGAACCGCCCCCGGTCGGCACCCGGGCCGCCGCCTGGTGGCCGCTGGTCGTCGCGGTCGAACGCATCGTGGACGCGACGACGGCGGCCCGGGTCCGGGTCAACCACGGAGCACCCGAGCCGCCACCGGCCGAGGTCGCCGAGGTCCAGCGGCAGCTGCGGGAGCTGGCCGAGGGGATACGGGCCAGCGAGGTCCTGGTGGAGGTGCGCACCGAACTTCCGGGCGACGAGGAAGGCGTACTCGCTCCGCTGCGCCAGGAGGTGGCGGCGGCACGGGCGATCGCCTCGCCCCAGCCGTAGGGGCTGCTCCACGGTGGGGCGGTCAGCCGGTGGGGTCGGCCCGGTGGGGGGGCGGTCAGCCCGGTGGGGCGGTCGCCCGGTGGTGGGGCCGGTCAGCCTGTGGGGCCGGCGCCCCGCAGCCGTTCCATCTCGCGCCGGTCCCGCTTCGTCGGCCGGCCCGCGCCCCGGTCCCGTACCGGAACCTGGATCGCCGCCTCGCGCGGCGGCGGGGGCGGGCTGTTGTCGATGAAGCACTCCGCCGCCACCGGAGGGCCGACCCGCTTCTTGACGATCTTCGACACGACCACGATCCGGTCGCGTCCGGCGTGCCGGAGCCGTACCTCGTCGCCAACCCGCAGCGCCTGGGCGGGCTTGGCGCGCTCGCCGGCGACCTTCACATGACCCGCGCGGCAGGCGGCAGCGGCCTGCGAACGGGTCTTCGTCAGCCGGACCGACCAGATCCAGACGTCGACCCGAACGCTGCCCTCCGCCTGCGGCGCCTCACCGGAAACCATGTCTCCGACTGTAGGGCCTGTCGTGGGGTCGTGGGGATCAGCCGAAGTCGCTGATCACTTCACCCATGTTGTAGCTGTACAGCTCGCGCTTGCACGCCCCGCACTTGCTCGGCGCGTGCTCGCTCAGCGACCACAGCTGCGGTGCGAAGCCGTCGCCGCGCCCGTGCGCGAGGTAGAGGTCCTCGGGCCCGAACGCCGACTCCAGCGTCTTCGCGTTGCCGACGAGCTGGGACGCCCCGTCGACGGTGCCCGGCGTGGCCTGGAGCAGCCGGCCGTTGTCGTAGCCGTTGCTGCGGTGGAAGTACCACTTGCCCTCGTACCGCGTGACGCCCTGGATCTTGTGCCACAGCGCCTCGTTGTTGAACGTGGCACCGGTCGGCAGGCCGTACGCCAGGTCGGCGGAGGCGGTCGTGCCGGTGGCGCCCTCGACGGCGGCGGTCAGCTCGGTCATCGAGTACGTGCCGACGCGGCCGGGGCTCGTGCCGCCGTTGTTGGTGTTGCAGTACTCACCGAGGACCATGTGGTCGGTGTCGGTACGGTCCAGCGAGATGTACGAGGCCTTCGGGCGGCCGGTGGTGTAGCACTGGTTGCCGCTGGTGGTCCCGCCGTTCTTCGCCGTGGTGAACTTCAGCGTGGCGACCTGCGGCATGACGTAGCGGTAGCCGTAGCCGTACCAGACGTTGCTCTGGCGGCCGATCCGCTTCTTGTCCACGACGTTGCTGACCAGCCCGTCAGGCGTCGGGTCGTCGACGTCGGCCTTGTTGTCCGGGTTGAGGTCCATGATCTTGCGCAGGTCGAAGACCCGCATGCCGTTGGCGGTGTCGGCGACGTACAGGTAATTGCCGTACCAGACCATGCCACCGGCGTGGATGCCGTTCTGCGCGGCGCAGGAGGACGTCACCTCGGTGGTGCACTTGCCCTCGCTCGCGTGCAGCGCGTCGAAGGAGATGTGGTCCTTGGAGTTCGTGTACGGCCAGACCAGCAGCACATGGCGGTACATCTGGGTCGCCTGGTTGAAGAAGCTGACCCGGATGCCCTTCTCGTTGCAGGCGTCCGACGCGGAGTCCTGGAGGCAGTTGTCGCGGTCCTTGGCGTAGTTGCTGCGGCCCGGGTTCTCCGCGTCGTAACCGGCCACGGCGATCGGCTCGGCGTTGGACGTGCCCCAGTCCTCGTCCTCCTGCGCGTCCGAGACACCGGTGATGGCCTGCGGCACCCACTCCGAGGAGGTGGCGTCGTCACTCTGCCAGCAGACCCGGTGGTTGACCGCCAGATCGGAGCCGTAGATTCCGGCGGTTCCGCAGGCACCTTCCCACTTGGAGGGCCGATTGGCCTGCTCCATCAGTTCGGTGAGGCCCTGCTTGGGCAGCGCGGCGTCCAATTTCGTGACGAGACCGGAGATATCGGTGCTCTTCACCAGCTTGAAGTCGGCGGCCCGGCCGGGGACGGGGGTGGCGAGAGCGGAGACGCCCGGGGCGGCCGAGGCCGAATCCGAGGACGAATCCGAGGCCGCTGCGGATCCGGTTCCGGTTCCGGCGAAGTCGTCCTGCTCACCCTCGGATTCGTTGTCGAACCCGTCGTCCGGCATTCCCTCGTTGCCCGGCGGCGGGTCGTCGGCGGCCCGCACCGAGGAGGGCGGGGCGGACGCCGGAGCAGCGGCGGCACCGACCGCCGGGACGAGGCCGGAAAGCATCGCACCCGCCGCAACGGCACAGGCGGCAGAACGTGTTCTACGGATTGGTTTCCCCATGTGGGAGCCCTTCTTGGTAACGCTTTCGAACAACGGACAACGGTGCGCCTGACTCTGCGTCAGGCGCACCGTCCGTTCACGTTAACAAGGCAACTTGGGACCGGTTACGCACATTTGAACGACGTACATGAGGCCCGCACGGCATCGGCACAGGACTCGTTCGGGGCTCGGTTGCAGCTCAGTTCCCACACGGGCGGGCCGCACCACCGAAGGGCCGGATCCGGCCGCTAACCTTACGTATCCGTCCTGGCCAGGGATCAATTCCCACAGGTCGGACATTTCTCGCACCCAACTCACGCGAAAGGCCTCGCCCATGGGCATTCGGAGCTTGCTGCGCAAGGTGTTCGGCCGCGACCGCGCGGAGCAGGACGCGCCGACGGCCACGGTCCCGCCCCAGACCGAGCGCACCGCACCCACGGAGTCGGAGCCGGCCACGCCGACGGAGACCGCGTCCACCACGGCGGACGAGCGGGTCGCGGAGTCGGCCCCGGTCCTCGAAACCACCCCGCCCACCAAGGCTTCGGTACCGGCGCCCGCCTCTCGCCGGTCCGCCGGCGAGGAGAGCGGTCTGGCCTCGGACCTGGTGGCCGCCGCCTTCGACAAGGCGTCCGTCCCCACGGTCCCGGCGCAGAGCCCGGCCCCGAAGTCGGAGTCGACGAAGCCGGAGGTGGAGGCGGAGGCGGAGGCGGAGCCGGAGGTGGTCGAGGCCGAGGCGAAGGTGGAGGAGCCGGAGCCGGTCAAGGCCGAGGTCGCCATCGAGCCGGAGGTCGAGCCGGAGGCGGAGCCCACCGTCGAGGCCGAGGTCGAGGCCGAGCCCGCCATCGAGGTCAAGGCCGAGCCGGAGGTCGAGACGGAGCCGAAGGTGGAGGCGGAGCCCGAGCTCACCGCCGAGCCCGAGGCGCAGGCCGAGGCGGAGCCCGAGGTCAAGGCCGAGGCCGAGGCCGAGGCCCCCGCCCCGGTGGCCGAGCCCGCCCCCGTGACCGAGGCAGTCCCCGCAGCCGAGACGGCCCCCGCAACCACCCCGAGCCCCACCCCCGCCCCCAAGCCCGCGCTCACCCTCGCCAAGGTCAAGTCGCGGGCCCCCGGGCTCGTCGACCCGTACAAGGCGGCCCAGGCCGGGCTGAAGGCGCACGGGCTGACGGGGCTGCGCGCCACCGTCTACCTGGTTCTCGACCGCTCCGGCTCCATGCGGCCGTTCTACAAGGACGGCAGCGCCCAGCACCTGGGCGACCGCACCGTCGCGCTCGCCGCGCACCTGGACGAGAACGCGACCGTCCCCGTCGTCTTCTTCTCGACGGAGATCGACGGCACCGGAACGGTCGGCCTCGCCGACCACGAGGGCCGGATCGACGAGCTGAACGCGGGCCTCGGCCGCCTCGGCCGTACGAACTACCAGAGCGCCGTCGAAGAGGTCGTCGCGCACTACGAGAAGTCGGAGGCGACCGGCCCCGCCCTGGTGATCTTCCAGACGGACGGCCCGCCGGACGCCAAGCAGGCCGCCAAGCAGGCGCTGGCCGACGCGGCGCGGCTGCCGCTGTTCTTCCAGTTCGTCGCGTTCGGCGAGGAAGACGCCAAGGGCTTCGACTTCCTGCGCAAGCTGGACGCCCCGAACGCCGGGTTCTTCCACGCGGGCCCCGCGCCCCGGGAGGTCGCGGACACCACGTTCTACCGCGAGGTCCTCGCCGCGCTCCCCGCCTGGATCGCGGCCCGCGAGACGGTGACCGCCGACTGATCCACCGGCAGCCGTACGGTCACGGCGAGCCCGCCCCCGGGCCCCGGCACCGCCGTGACCGTACCGCCGTGCGCCACCGCTATGGAGCGCACGATCGACAGGCCGAGGCCCGACCCGCGCCCCATCCGGTCCTTGCCCTCGCCCCGCCGGAACGGCTCGAACAGCCCGGGGATGTCCGCCGCGTCCACCACCGGCCCGGTGTTGCGGACCTCCAGCCGCGCCCCGCCGCCGGCCGTCACCAGTGACACGTCCACCGTCCCGTCCGGCACGTTGTACGTGACGGCGTTGGCCAGCAGATTCGCCACCAGCTGCGCGAGCAGCATGCGGTTCCCCCGCACCGTGCAGAAGTGGGTATCGGCCCGCACGCCGGGGTGCCGGGCCGTCTCCTCCGTCACCACCTGCGCGAGATCCACCGGCTCCCGCTCGCCCTCGGCGAGCCCGCGCTCGCTGCGCGCCAGGACCAGCAGCCCCTCTATGAGCCGCTCGCTGCGCCGGTTGTTGTCCAGGAGCGTCTGCCTGGTCCGTACGAGATCCTCCGGAGTCGGGTCGTCCAGGCCGATCTGGATCGCGGCCCGCTGGGTGGCGAGCGGGGTCCGCAGCTCGTGGGATGCGTTGGCGATGAACCGCCGCTGGCTGTCGAAGGCCTTCTCCAGCCGGGCCAGCAGCGCGTCGAGCGTGTCGCCGAGTTCCTTGAGCTCGTCGTCGGGGCCGCTGGACGCGATCCGCTCGTGCAGATTGTGCTCGGAGAGCCGGCGCGCCTTCTCCGTCATGGCGTGGACCGGTCGCAGCACCCGCCCCGCGGTCCACCAGCCGACACCGACCGCGCAGGCCGTCATGACGAGCAGCGCGGCCACGGACCAGATCAGCAGCTGATGGCCGGCCGCGTCACTGACGTTGTCGGTGAGGTCGTAGACGGTGGGCGGCCCGAGGCTCCGCCGGGTGATGAGCGGACCGTTCACCGCGTAGCCGGGCTGCACGACGGCCGCCGTGCGGGCGATGTCGCGCGCCTGGGAGTCCGTACCGGCGCGGGAGGCGAGGTTGACGGTGGCGAGCAGCGCCGTACCGAGGACCAGGAACACCCCGCCGTACACGAGTGCGATCCGGGCCCGGATCCTGGAGTGCGGCACACCGGACAGCCGCCTCACAGGGCGTACCCCACGCCCTGCACCGTACGGATCAGCGTCGGTTCCCCGAGCTTCCCGCGCAGCTTGCTCATGCAGACGCGGACGGCACCGGTGAAGGGATCGGCGTTGGCGTCCCAGGCCCGCTCCAGCAGCTCCTCCGCGCTGACGGTCCCGCCGTCCGCCTCCAGCAGCAGCTGGAGCACCGAGAACTCCTTCGGCGAGAGGTCCAGCCCCCGGCCGTCCCGCGAGGCGGTGCGCCGCACGGTGTCGAGCCGGATACCGTGCCGTTCCAGCTGCGGCGGCACGGGGCGGGCGCTGCGGCGGCGCAGTGCCCGGACCCGTGACACCAGCTCGGGGAACTCGAACGGCTTGCCCAGGTAGTCGTCGGCGCCGAGGTCGAGCCCGGCGACCCGGTCCTCCATGGAACCGGCGGCGGTGAGCATCAGGATCCTGGTCCGGGAGCCGGAGGCGACGAGGCCGCGCGCCACGTCGTCGCCGTGCACCCGGGGCAGGTCGCGGTCCAGGACGACGACGTCGTAGTCGTGCAGCCCCAGGTAGGCGAGGGCGGCGTCACCGCTGTACACCGTGTCGACGGCGAAGCCGGCCCGCCGCAGCCCCGTGGCGACCAGCTCCGCCAGGATCTCCTCGTCCTCCGCGACCAGTATCCGCATCGTGATGTCTCCTGCCTCGTACACGCGTGTCAACTCCCTCCCAGGATGCGCTTTGCTACCGGAAGGGATGTTTCGCAAGGGTCTCCACGCCCCCGGTCCGGGGGTGACCGGCCGTAATCGGTGTGAGTCGGTCGCCCGCGGGCCGTTAGGATTTCGACCATGGCGGCCACTGGATCCGAGAAGCAAGGGGGCGACGGCGTGAAGAATTTCTACGTATCGACCCCCATCTACTACGTCAACGACGCTCCTCACCTGGGCCACGCCTATACGACCGTCGCAGGCGACGTGCTCACCCGCTGGCACCGCCAGCGCGGCGAGAAGGTGTGGTACCTCACCGGCACGGACGAGCACGGTCAGAAGATCATGCGCACTGCCGAGGCGAACGGCGTCACCCCGCAGGAGTGGTGCGACAAGCTCGTGGAGGAGGCGTGGAAGCCCCTCTGGGAGCACCTGAACATCGCGAACGACGACTTCATCCGTACGACGGAGAAGCGCCACACCGACCGGGTGCAGGAGTTCGTCCAGGACCTGTACGACAAGGGTGAGATCTACAAGGGCGGCTACGAGGGCCCCTACTGCGTGGGCTGCGAGGAGTACAAGCTCCCCGGCGACCTCATCGAGGACGAGGCCGGCGTCAAGCTGTGCCCGATCCACAAGAAGCCGGTGGAGATCCTCAAGGAGGAGAACTACTTCTTCAAGCTGAGCGCCTACGGCCCGAAGCTGATGGAGTTCTACGCGAACAACCCGGGCTTCATCCAGCCCGAGTCCGCCCGCAACGAGGTCGTGAACTTCGTCAAGCAGGGCCTCCAGGACCTCTCCATCTCCCGCTCGACCTTCGACTGGGGCGTCCCGGTGCCGTGGGACGAGAAGCACGTCATCTACGTGTGGGTCGACGCCCTGCTGAACTACGCCACGGCGGTCGGCTACGGCGCCAACCAGGAGAAGTTCGACGGGACGTTCCCCGCCAATGTCCACCTGGTCGGCAAGGACATCCTGCGCTTCCACGCGGTGATCTGGCCCGCGATGCTGATGGCGCAGGGTCTGCCGCTGCCCGGAAAGGTCGCGGCCAACGGCTGGCTGATGGTCGGCGGCGAGAAGATGTCGAAGTCGAACCTGACGGGCATCAAGCCGCAGGACCTGACCTCGCACTTCGGCGTGGACGCGTACCGCTGGTACTTCCTGCGGGCGATCGCGTTCGGCAGCGACGGCTCGTTCTCCTGGGAGGACTTCTCCGCCCGCTACACCTCCGAGCTCGCCAACGACTACGGCAACCTCGCCTCGCGCGTCGCGGCCATGGTCGGCAAGTACTTCGGCGGCGCGCTCCCGGAGGCCACCGCCTCGGGTGACGCCGAGAAGGCGGTCCAGGAGGGCCTGGCCAAGGCCGTCGCCACGGCCGACGAGAAGATCGGCGAGGAGCTGGACTTCCAGGCCGGCATCCTGGCGATCTTCGACTTCGTGAAGCAGGTCAACGGCTACATCACGGAGCAGGAGCCCTGGAAGGTCGCCAAGGACGACTCCCCCGAGGGCCAGGCCCGCCTCGCGACGATCCTCTACACGGCCGCCGAGTCGCTGCGCGGTGTCGCGGTGCTGCTGAACGCCGTGATGCCGGAGACCTCGCAGAAGCTGTGGGAGTCGCTGGGCGCCGAGGAGTCCCTGGGCGCGCTGGCCGACCAGCGCGTGCAGGACGCGGGCACCTGGGGCCGGCTCCCCGCGGGAGCCACGGTGACGAAGGGCGCGGTGCTGTTCCCGCGCCTGGAGGAGAAGCCGGCGTAACGGAGTACGTGCACGGCGAAGGGCGGGACCGGTAGTAACGGTCCCGCCCTTCGCCGTACTGCCGCGGGTGCTCCGCCCGGGTCAGCGGACCCAGTTCTTCAGCGGCTCGGTGTCCAGTTCGATGCCCACCGGGTCGGGCAGTTCGACGGTCTTCCCGTACGGAACCGTCACGACCTGCTCGTACCGCACTCCGTCGGGCTGCGAGTGCACCTTGACCTCACAGGTTTCGCGGTCGATGAGCAGGTAGACGGGAATCCCGGTCTCGGCGTAGGCGCGCGGCTTCTCGACCCGGTCGCGGCGGTCGGTGTCCTCGTCGTACGAGGTGACCTCGACGACCATCAGGACGCCGCTGGGGTCGGCCCATTCGCCCTGGCCGACGAAGTTCTCCAGCGGGGCGAGCACAGCGTCCGGGCGGGCATTGCCCTTGCGGTATGTCTCGACTCGCAGACCTTGTTCGGCGAAGAGCCAATTGCCCGGTCCCGACTGCATGCAGATCTGTGTGAGCCAGGCGATGATCCGCCCGTGATCCCCGTCCGGCACAGCCTTGACCCCCATTTTCCCGTTCACGAACTCCAGACGCAGCGCTTCTTCCGCGCGTATGGCGTGACGGGCAAGGTCCTCGAAGACCTCCTGTGTCAGCACACCCTCGTCAGACACGGTCATCACTGCCTCCTGGCAAGGAAACGGGCTTCCTCCAGCGTACGGGCCCCCCTCCCGGCCCGTCCCCCGTTCACTCCTCCAGTGCCTCCGCGTCACCCATCACGACGACCGGCTTCTTCGCCGGATCGAGGGTGCTCAGGAGTTCCCGCATCCGGTCCAGCGGGAGCGAGATGCAGCCCTGGGTCGGGCCTCCGTGGTCGACGTGGATCCAGATGCCGCCGCCGCGCTCCTGGCCGAGGGGGCGTTCCGGGTCCAGCGGGGTGACGCCGGGGGTGCGGTTGTAGTCGATGGCTACGACGTAGTCGAAGGACCCTTCGAGCTGATCCCCCTCGAAGCCCTCGCCGCTCACCACGAACGCCGGGTTCCGGTCGTAGGGGAACGCCGTGTCGGGAGGGTCGAACAGGCCGCCCGCGTATGTCAGACCGTAGACGCCGACCGGGGAGCGCAGGTCGCCCTCCCAGTGCTCGTCGGTCCAGCCGTTCAGCGCGTTGTGGGCCGGCCAGCGGGTCGTGACGGGCAGCCAGCCGAGGGCCGGGTTGTCGCGGGCGTAGAGGACCGCGGTGGACAGGCTGGAGTCGTAGTCGTCGCCGGTGACGACGAGGACCTGTTTGGAGGACGCCGGGATCGCGGCCCGCGTCTTCGGCCCCAGCGCGGGGATCTCGCGCGGCCGGACGACCGGCGCGTGCGGCCCGGGGGCGGCCCGTTTTCGTGGCCCGTCGGCCTGGGGGCCCGCGACACCGGTGGAGGCCGTGGCGCCCGTCCGGACGGAGAGGGACTCGGGAGCGGCGGTATCGGAGGTGTTGCCGCATGCGGTGAGCAGCAGCAGCGCGGCGGCACAGGCACCGGCAGGTACGGCGTACGGGGGACGCCGGAAGGCCGACGGACGGAACACGGACACGGGAACTCCTCAGCATTCGTGGGGTGACGGCGGCACAGACGGGCTCCCCGTCACGTCTCCTACCGCCGCCCCCAGTTAACGCCGCGTCGCGCGAGGGCGAATCCGTACGGGGGCCATACGGCTGTATCCCCCGCCGGACACGCGCGTCGAAGGGCCCCGGAACCGTTCCGTGCGTGTAGGTTCCGGGACCTTCCGTCCGGTGGTGGCGGGGAGGTCTGATTGCCGGTCAGTCAGCCGTTGAGGAACTCCGGGCACCGGTACGGGCCCAGCGCTTCGCCCTCGGACGGTCGCAGGGTGACCTCGACGTCGTCGGTCCTGACCTTCGGTTCGAGTACGGACTGGGCGCGCGCCAGCGTGCACACCAGCTGGCCGGTGGCCTGGTCGCGTCCTGACTCCCCGTAGAAGCCCTCCAGCCGCACCGTGACCCGGGTGCCCGAGCCGGTCGCCGAGTAGCCGCCGAGGTGGACGAGGGAGGTGAGTCCGCCCTGGTCGGCGGGCGGCGCCATCGAGCCGAGCAGCTTCAGCACGCCGTTGAGGTCCTCGACCTCCTTGTCGATCAGCGGCACCGCGCGCAGCCCGGCGGCGGAGGCGTAGTACAGCCGCATCCCGCGCGTCGGACCGGACGCGGGCTCGCCCGCGCCTATCACCCCGGTCGGCTGCACGCCGCAGCCCACGAGGGCGGACCCCAGCGCGGCGACCGTGATCGCGATGCCCTTCCGGATCCTCACTCCGTGTCCTCTCCGGTACGCCGCAGGGGCAGCCGCAGCGTGAACACCGCGCCGCGCGCCGGTCCGTCCGCCGTGTCCGCCATGTCCGCCGCGTCGGTCGCGTCGGTCGCGTCCGCCACCTCGATCGTGCCGCCGTGCAGCCGGGCGTTCTCCAGCGCGATCGCCGTGCCGAGGCCGCTGCCCTGTCCGCTGTCGTCGGCGGCGCCGCGTGTGCGGGCCGCGTCCGCCTTGTAGAACCGGTCGAAGACCCGCTCCCGTGCCTCCGGCGGCAGCCCCGGTCCGTGGTCGGCGACGGACAGGACCACCCACTCGCCGTCCGCCGCATCGGCCGTTGCGAGCGTCACGGTGACCGGCGGGGCGCCGTGCCGCAACGCGTTGCCCACCAGGTTCGCGACAATCACGTCGATCCGGCGCCGGTCGACCACCGCCCGCAGCCCCTCGGGGAGGTCGGTCCGCACCCGGTCCGTCCAGCCGCGCAGCGCCAGCGAGGCCCGTACGGTGTCGGCGAGATCCGCCTCGGCCGCGTTCAGCCGTACCGCCTTCGCGTCGAAGCGGGAGATCTCCATCAGGTCCTCGACCAGCCGGGACAGCCGTGCCGTCTCCGCGCCGACGGTACGGGCCGCCCGCGCCGCGTCCGGCGGCAGCTGGTCGGCGTCCTCCTCGAGGACGGTCGCCACCATCGTCATCGCCGCGAGGGGCGTGCGCAGCTCGTGCGACACGTCCGCCACGAAGCGGCGCGCCTTCGCCTCCTGGTCGCGCAGCTCCGTGTCGGAGGACTGGAGCGCGTCGGCGGTCTCGTTGAACGTCCGGGCCAGGTCGGCGAGTTCGTCGTGCCCGGAGACGGCGACCCGGGTGCCGAGGTCGCCGGCCGCCAGCTCACGGGTGGCCCGGCCCAGCTTCCGCACCGGCCGCAGCACCGTGCCCGCGGCCAGCAGTGCCAGGACGGCGGCCAGCAGCATCACCGGCACCATGCCGGCCCGTACGGAGTCCAGCAGGGCGGCGGTGTCGTCGCGCTCGGCCCGCAGATCGGTGATCGCGTAGACCTCCAGGCCGGAGGTGCGGCGGTCCCCGTCGTCGAACCGGACGGGCGTACCGACGACCAGATAGGGATCGCCCCGCCACCGCACCCGCTGGAACCGGGCCTGGTCGCCGGTCGTGACGGCGATGCGCAGCTCGGTGGTGATCCTGGACGTGGTGTCGGCGAGCGAGTCGGAGACGGCGGACAGGTCCTGGTAGCGGGCGACGACGATGTTCCCGCCGAGTCCCTCCGACACCTTCGCCGCGAACCGGGACAGCGACTGCTGGTCGGGCGGTACGTCGAAGTCGGCGGCGACCGCGGTGACCCGCTCCCGGAGGTCGTCCACGGCGGCGTTCTGGGTGCGCTGGAGGACGGCGGTGCGGGCGTCCCGGTAGGCGAGGGCGGTCGCGGTCACCGCGCTGACGAGCGCGACGACGACGAAGGTGACGACCAGCCGGACGCGCAGCCCGCCGACGAGGCGTCGCGAGCGCCGCGTCGGGGCGGCGCCGCGCCTGCCCTTGCCCGTGCGGTTCACAACGACGTCCGTGCGGTTCACAACGACGTCCGTGCGGTTCACAACGGCGTCCGTGCGGTTCGCAACGACGTCCGTACCGTTCGCAACGACGCCCGTGCGGTTCACAACGGCGTCCGTACCGTTCGCAACGGCGTCCGTACGGTTCACAGCGGACCGAAGCGGTAGCCGAAGCCCCGCACCGTCTGGACGTACCGAGGCTTGGCCGGCACGTCCTCCAGCTTGGCCCGCAGCCGCCCGACCGCCGCGTCCACCAGCCGGGAGTCGCCCAGGAAGGTGTGGTCCCAGACGGATTCGAGGAGCTGCTCGCGGCTGAGCACCCGGCCCGGGGCGGCCGACAGCTCCAGCAGCAGCCGCAGTTCGGTGGGCGGCAGCGGAACCGGTGTGCCGTGCTTGGTGACGGTCAGCCCGGCGCGGTCGATCACCAGCCCGGCGAGGTCGGCACCGGCCCCGCGCACCGGCCCGGACGGCTCCGCCCGCCGCAGCGCGGCCCGGATACGGGCCTCCAGGACGGGCGCGGTGACCGGCTTGACGACATAGTCGTCGGCGCCCGCCTCCAGGCCGGTCACGATGTCCTGGTCGTCGCCGCGTGCGGTCAGCATGATGACGGGCAGGACCGCCGAGCGGGCGCGGATGCGGCGGCACACCTCGAAGCCGTCCATGCCGGGCAGCATCAGGTCCAGGACGGCCAGTTCCACCCGTGCGCCCCGTTCCCCGTCCAGCAGGGCGAGGGCCTGCTCGCCGGTGGCGGCGGTCTCCACGCCGTACCCGTGCCGGCGCAGCACGAGCTCCATTCCGTCCCGTACGGACGCGTCGTCCTCGATGAGCAACACATGCGGCATGGATCCGATTATGGGCATGCCCGGACCGCCCGCGTCTGCCCCGGACAGGGGTGGAGGCGCAGGCCGGGGGCATTGTTACGTTCCCATCATGTCGCCATGGAGGGGCCATCATCCTGGGCGGCGAACGTACAGCGCATGACCTTCCCCAGGACGAACCCCCGCGCCACCGCCCGGCTTCGCATGACCGCGCTCGTGGCCCTGCCCGTGCTCGCCCTCTCCGTCGCCTGCGGAGGCGGAGACGGTGACGCCGGCGGTACGAAGAAGAGCGATGTGATCGCCGACGTACCGGACACGCCGGACACGAGCGCCACGAAGGACGGGACCGGACCGAGCGCCGCGCCCACTGCCAAGAGCGCCTTCTACGACGCCCAGTTGAAGTACGTCCGGTGCATGCGCGTCAAGGGCGGCTACAAGGACTTCCCCGACCCGAAGCTCAGCGGCTACCTCGACTGGGACAAGGTCAACGAGATCGGCTCCCAGCCGGGCCGCAACGAGGGCATCAAGGGCGGCAAGGACGGGGCCTGCGTCGCCGAACTGCAGGCCGCCATGGACGCCGAGCCCGAGCGCGACCAGCAGAAGTCCTACGAGTCGATGCTCGCGCACGCCAAATGCATGCGGGACAACGGCGTCTCCCGGTTCACCAACCCGACCATGAGCGGCGGAAACGCCCAGCCGGGCGGCGACCCCAACCCGGCGTCCCCGTCCATCGACACCGGCTCACCGGCGTACAAGAAGGCCCGCGAGGCGTGCGAGCCGAAGCTGCTCGACGGTCTGGACGGCATGCAGTGAGGCGCCGTGCCACCCTCCTCGCGCTCGGTGCGGCGGCCCTCGCCGCCGTCACCGGGGGCACCCTGTTCCTCGGCGACGGCGGCTTCCTCCGCGACGGCGGCGACGCGGGCGCCGCCGCGCGGGGCGGCGGCCCGCCGCCCGCCACCGCGACGGTCGTACGCACCGACCTCGTGCGGTCCACGACGGTCGACGGCAGGCTCGACTTCTCTCAGCGCCGCGCCGTCAAGGCCGCCGTCGAGGGAACCGTCACGGTCGCCGCCCCCGAAGGGCGGACGCTGACCATGGGGCAGGCGCTGTACGAGCTGAACGACAAGCCCGTCACCCTCCTCTACGGGCCGGTCCCGATGTTCCACGAGATGAAGCCCGGTGACCGGGGCAGCGACGTGCTCCAGCTGGAGCGCGGTCTGCGTGACCTGGGGTACGGGTCGCGGCTCTACGTCGACGTCCGGTACGACGAGGACACCGCGGCCGCCGTCGAGCAGTGGCAGAAGTCCCTCAACCGCGAGCCCACCGGCAGGGTCGGCAAGGGCGATGTCGTCTTCCAGCCCGGCCCGGTCAAGGTGGTCTCCGCCGACGCGGCGCTCGCCGACCAGGTCGGCCCGGACGAGCCGGTCCTGACGATCGCCTCCACCCGGCCCGTCGTACGGGCGGAACTGGAGCAGACCGACGGCGCGCTCACCTCGAAGGGAACCAAGGTCGAGGTCACCCTGCCGAGCGGGAAGACCGTGGCCGGCCACGTCGCCGGTACGGTGCGCCCCGAGGAGCAGGCCTCCGGCGGCGACGCGGGCGCCGGGGACGGCATCACCGTCGAGGTCGTCCTGGACGGCGGGGCGGGCGCCGCGTCCGGCGAGGACGCCGGGAAACCGGTGAGCGTGAAGTTCGTCAGCGAGGCACGCGAGGGGGTCCTCGCGGTCCCCGTCGAGGCGGTCGTCGCCCTGCGCGGCGAGAACGGCGGCTACGGCCTCCAGGTCGTCCGGGGAGCCACCTCGAAGATGATCCGGGTGGAGACGGGCATGACCGCCGACGGGCGGATCGAGGTCAGCGGCCCCGACGTGCGCGAGGGCCTGAAGGTCGGAGCGGCCGCGTCATGACACCGGCCCCGGTGATCGCACTGCGCGACGCCACCAAGTCGTACCCCGGCGGCGTCCACGCCCTGCGCGGAGTGAACCTCACCGTCGAGGCGGGCGAACTGCTCGCCGTCGTCGGCCCGTCCGGCTCCGGCAAGTCCACGATGCTCAACATCATGGGCACCCTCGACAGGCCCACCACCGGCACCGTCGAGGTCGCCGGATACGACGTGTCCGAGCTCTCCGACTCCCGGCTCTCCGCACTGCGCGCCCGCCACATCGGCTTCGTCTTCCAGCACTTCCACCTGGCGGCCGGGCGCGACGCGGTGGACAACGTCGCCGACGGACTGCTGTACGCGGGCGTCGCGCCGAAGGAACGGCGCAGGCGTGCCCGGGAGGCGCTCGCCAGGGTGCGGCTGGACCACCGCGGCTCGCACACCCCGAACGAGCTGTCCGGCGGCGAGAAGCAGCGGGTGGCCATCGCCCGTGCCCTGGTGGGCAGCCCCCGGCTGCTGCTGGCCGACGAGCCGACCGGGGCGCTGGACACCGCGTCCGGCGAGATCGTCATGGAACTGCTGCACGAGCTGAACGCGTCCGGCACCACCGTCTGCGTGATCACCCACGACAACGGGATCGCGGACTCGCTGCCGCGCCGGGTCCGCTTCCGGGACGGCGAGATCGTCTCGGACACGCGCTCCGGCACACTCCTCGGCCCACGTACCGCGCTTCTCGGCCCACGTACACGGAAGGCCGGTTCATGAAGAACGGTCTCAGGCCCGCCCGCCTCTCCCCGCGCGACGTCCTGCGCGTCGGCGCGGTCGGTCTCCGCGCCCGTCGCGCACGCGTGGTGCTCTCGGCGCTCGGCATCGCCATCGGCATCGCGACCGTGGTCGCGGTCGTCGGCCTGTCCGAGTCGAGCCGCGCGGACCTGATGGCCCGGCTCGACCGCCTCGGCACCAACCTCCTCACCGCCGAGGCAGGCCGCGACGCCATGGGTCAGCCGGTCCGGCTGCCGAAGAACGCGGTCGCGATGGTGGAGCGCATCGGCCCGGTGCGGCACGCCACGGCCACCGCCGACATCGACGCCCGCATCCGCCGCAGCGACGTGGTCCCCGAGGAGCGCACCGCGGGCGTCACCGCCCAGGCGGTCCGCGCCGACCTGCTCTCCGCGCTCGGCGGTGAGGTCGGCGAGGGCACCTGGCTGACCCCGGCCGGTGAACGCCTCCCGACGACGGTGCTAGGCGCGGTGGCTGCGGAGCGGCTTGGCATCACCCGCACCGGCGAGACGATCATGATGAACGACATCCGCGTGGCCGTCGTCGGCATCCTCGAACCGCTCGAACTGGTCCCCAATCTGGACCGGGTGGCCATGGTCGGATTCCCCGCCGCCGAGCGCCACTTCGGCTTCGACGGCCACCCGACCACCGTCTTCGAGCGCTCCACCGACGCCTCGGTCGAGGACGTACGGGCGGTCCTGGCCCGCACCATCAGCCCCGGCAGCGAGGCGGGCATCAAGGTCTCCCGTCCCTCTGACGCGCTGGCCGCCAAGGCCGCCACCGACGAGGGCCTGACGAACCTGATGCTCGGCCTGGGCGCGGTGGCCCTGCTGGTCGGCGGGGTGGGCGTCGCCAACACCATGGTCATCTCCGTCCTGGAGCGCCGTCAGGAGATCGGCCTGCGGCGCTCGCTGGGCGCGACCCGGAGCGCGATCCGGCTCCAGTTCCTGACCGAGTCGCTGCTGCTGTCGGCGCTGGGCGGAGCGACGGGCGCGCTGCTGGGCGCGGCGGCGACGTACGGTTTCGCGCGGGTCCAGGGGTGGACGGCGGTGGTCCCGCCGTGGTCCCTGGCGGGCGGTCTGGCCGCCACCCTCCTGATCGGTGTGGTCGCGGGCCTCTACCCGGCGATCCGCGCCTCCCGGCTCCACCCGACGGTGGCCCTGAACGCGACGTGAGACAGACCACCGGAAACATGAAACATCCCCCGGCCGGGGTCGGCCGGGGGATGTTTCACGTGGAACCGGATCAGAACGCGAGCGGAACCGGTGCGGAGCCGGATCGGACCGGAGCCGGATCGGACCGGAGCGGAGCCGGATCGGACCGGAGCGGAGCCGGATCGGACCGGAGCGGAACCGCCGGCGCCTACTTCGCGCCGGTGTCCCTCGCCACGGAGTCCTTGGGGTCTGCCTTCTCCTTCGCCGCCGCCGTCGCCACCGGCTTGCGGAGCTGGATGTTCAGCTCGCGCAGCCGGGTCTCGTCCAGCTCCGTCGGGGCGCCCATCATCAGGTCCTGGGCGTTGCCGTTGAGCGGGAAGGCGATCGTCTCGCGGATGTTGGGCTCGTCGGCCAGCAGCATCACGATGCGGTCGACGCCCGGGGCGATGCCACCGTGCGGCGGGGCGCCGAGGCGGAAGGCGCGGAGCATGCCCGCGAACTCGTGCTCGACGGTCTCGCGGTCGTAGCCGGCGATCTCGAAGGCCTTGAGCATCAGCTCGGGCTCGTGGTTACGGATGGCGCCGGAGGACAGCTCGATGCCGTTGCAGACGATGTCGTACTGCCAGGCGAGGATGTCCAGCGGGTCCTTCTCCTCCAGGTCCTTCAGGCCGCCCTGGGGCATCGAGAAGGGGTTGTGGGAGAAGTCGATCTTCCCGGTGTCCTCGTCCTTCTCGTACATCGGGAAGTCGACGATCCAGCAGAACCGGAAGACGCCCTCCTCGAAGTGGCCGGCGCGCTTGGCGGCCTCGACGCGGACGACGGACATGATCTTGGAGACCTCGTCGAACTCGCCCGCGCCGAAGAAGACCGCGTGGCCGGGGACGAGGGAGAGACGCTCGGTGAGCGTCTTCACGTCGGTCTCGGTGAGGAACTTGGCGATCGGTCCCGCCAGGGTGCCGTCCTCGCCGACGCGGACCCAGGCCAGGCCCTTGGCACCGTGCTGGACGGCGTAGTCGCCGAGGCCGTCGAAGAACTTCCGGGACTGACCGGCGGTGTCCGGGACCGGGAGGGCGCGGACGTGCTTGCCGGCAAACGCCTTGAACTCCGAGTCGGCGAAGACGTCGGAGATGTCGACCAGTTCCAGCTTGGCGCGCAGGTCGGGCTTGTCGTTGCCGTACTTCAGCATCGACTCGCGGAACGGGATGCGCGGGAACGGCGAGGTGACGTGGCGGCCGTTGCCGAACTCCTCGAAGAGCTCGGTCATCAGCTTCTCGATCGGCCGGAAGACGTCCTCCTGCTCGACGAACGACATCTCGACGTCGAGCTGGTAGAACTCGCCGGGCGAACGGTCCGCGCGGGCGTCCTCGTCGCGGAAGCACGGCGCGATCTGGAAGTAGCGGTCGAAGCCGGAGATCATCAGCAGCTGCTTGAACTGCTGCGGGGCCTGCGGCAGGGCGTAGAACTTGCCCGGGTTCAGACGGGACGGGACGACGAAGTCACGGGCGCCCTCGGGGGAGGTCGCGGTGAGGATCGGGGTCGCCATCTCGTTGAAGCCGAGGGCCACCATCTTGGCGCGGATCGAGGCGATGACCGCCGAGCGCAGCATGATGTTGCGGTGCATGCGCTCGCGGCGCAGGTCGAGGAAGCGGTACTCCAGGCGCCGCTCCTCGTTGACCCCGTCCTCGGTGTTGATCGTGAAGGGCAGCGGGGCGGCCTCGCCCAGCACCTCGACCTCGGTGACCTCGATCTCGATCTCGCCGGTCGGGAGCTCCGGGTTGACGTTGTCGGCGCCGCGCGCGGAGACCTTGCCGTCGATCCGTACGACGGTCTCCTTGGTGAGCTTCGCCAGCGCCTCGTTGCCCGGGGTGCCGGGGCGGGCGACCAGCTGCACCAGACCGTAGTGGTCGCGCAGATCGATGAAGAGGATGCCACCCAGGTCTCGGCGATTGTGCAGCCAGCCGCTCAGTCGGACGTCGGTGCCGACGTCAGAGGCGCGGAGCTCGCCGCAGGTGTGGGACCTGTACCGATGCATCGTCGTTCATCCAGTCTTCGCGGTTCGGGGTGGATTCAGCCACCCCAGGCTACCGCCCGCACCCGCACCGAATCATTGACATTGAAATTCCAAGATCATCCGGGGCTCGCCGAGGCCCGGTGGAGGCCACCCTTCGGTGGCGTCCACCGGGCAGATCTTCTTAAAGTAGGGCAATGCGCACCGAGGACGTCCTGGCCGCGACCGCGACCGGTCTGTGGCGCTGGGACAACGCAGCCGGGACCGTCACGCTCGATGCGGAGGCGGCCCGGCTCCTGGAGCTGCCGGCCGCGGCCGGTGTCTTCCGCGAGTCCGCGGTGCGCTCCCGATTCCACCCCGTCGACTGGAACGAGATCTACGGAGTGGTGAGCCTCGCCCGCGCCGAGGGCACCCTCGCCGAGGCCCGGCTGCGGATCGTGGACGAGAGCGGCCGGGTGCTGCGCATCGTCCGCAGCCGCTCCAAGCCGCTCCCGCCCGGGACGCCCGGCGGCACCGACTACGTACTGGTCGGCACCCTCCAGGAGGTCGCCGAGCCGCAGCCCGGCACCACCGGGGCGCACACCCCCATCACCGGGGACTGGCGCCGCTCCCGCGAGGCCTTCCTGCTGGACGCGGGCCGGGCGCTGGCCGAGGCCAGGTCGACCGCGGAGGTGCTGCGGGTCGCCGCCTCGCTCTCCATGCCGGGCTTCTCGCCGGACGGCCTGGCGGTCTTCGGCGTCGCGGGCGACCGGCTGACGATCACCGGGCACCACGGGCACAGCGTGGGCGACGAGGACCCGTTCACCGACATGCCGCTGGAGACCGACTACCCGGCCGCCGAGGTGGTACGGACGGGGCGGGCGATCTATCTGCCGTCGCCCGAGGAGTACCGCCGCCGCTACCCGGTCACCTGGCCGCTCGCCCGCCGCTTCGAGCGCCGGTCGTGGGCCTTCCTGCCGCTGATCGTCGCGGGGCACACCATGGGCGCCTGGATGGCGGGGTTCAAGCACCCGGTGTCGTTCTCGCCGGACGAGCGGTCCGTACTGACGACCGTGGCCCGGATGCTGGCGCAGGCGCTGACCCGGGCCGGGGTCGCCGAGACCGAGCGGGAGCTGTCGCTGGGGCTCCAGCGCTCGATGATGCCGACGCTCGGCCCCGACATCCCGGGGATGACGGTCTCCGCCCGCTACATCCCGACCGGCGGCGGCCTCCAGGTCGGCGGCGACTGGTACGACATGATCCCGCTCCCCAACGGCCGCATCGCCCTGGTCATCGGCGACGTCCAGGGCCACGACGTGCGGGCCGCCGGGCTGATGGGGCAGCTGCGGATCGCCCTGCGCGCGTACGCCTCCGAGGGGCACCGTCCGGACGCGGTGCTCTCGCGGGCGTCGCGCTTCCTCGCCGGGCTCACGGACGCGTACGAGGACGGGGAGGAGACCGGGCCGCGCTTCGCCACCTGCCTGTACGCGGAGACCGACCCGAAGACCGGCACGCTCGACATCGCACGGGCCGGCCACCCCGACCCCGTGGTGATCACCGCCGACGGAACGGCGATGATCCACCAGACCGAGGGCGGAATGCCGCTCGGCATCGACACGGACGCCGACTATCCGACGAGCCGGCTCACCCTGGGGCCCGGAGAAACGGTCATGTTCTGCACGGACGGGCTGATCGAGACCGGCGGCCATGACATGTTCTCCGGCTGGGACCGGCTGCGGCCGGTCCTGGAGCAGCAGACCGCCGACCTGGAGAAGCTCGCCGACGCCCTCGTGCAGGCCGTGCACGGGCCGACGTCGCACTACACGACGGGCCCGCTGGCGGACCGCCGGGAGGACGACATCGCGCTGCTGCTGCTCCAGTACGACGGAGGGGCGCGGCGGCAGCCGGTGCCCCGGCGCACCGCGCTGACCATCGCTCAGGCAGAGCCGGAGCGGATCGCGGCGGCCCGGCAGCAGATGCGGGACCTGCTGCACGACTGGGCGGATCCGGAGCAGGTCGACGCGGCGGTGCTGATGATCTCCGAGATGGCCACCAACGTCCTCGTCCACACGGACGGGGACGCGCTGATGCTCGCGCAGGCGACGGGGGAGCACGGCGAGCGGCGGCTGCGGGTGGAGGTGTCCGACGGCAGCGACGAGCTGCCGCACAAGCGGCGCCCCGGGGAGATGGCCTCCAGCGGCCGCGGGCTGGTGCTGATGGAGATGCTCGCCGACGCCTGGGGGGTGGACCCGCAGGGCGCGGGGAAGTCGATCTGGTTCGAGCTGTACGAGTCGGGGCCGGCGAACTGAACCGGGGTCGGTGAACCGGGACGCCCCCGATCGCCGGCCGGTCCGGGTCAGGCGCCTTCCGGGGCCGGGCCGGGCTGCGGACCCTGGCCGGACGGCGGGCCCGTGCGGTCCCTGCGCAGTTCGCCGAGGACGCCGAAGGCCGCCGCGCAGACCGGCACCGCGAGCAGCATGCCCAGCAGACCCGCCACGCTTGCGCCCGCGGTGAGCGCGATCATGATCATGGCGGGGTGCATCTGCACCGTACGGCTCTGGATCACCGGCTGCAGGACGTGTCCCTCCAGCACCTGCACGGCGAGCACGACGCCCAGCGCCCAGAGCGCGATCACGAACCCCCGGTCGGCGAGCGCGACCAGGACCGCGACGGCGCCCGAGAGGAACGCCCCGAGGTAGGGGATGTAGGCCCCGACGAAGACCAGCGCCCCGAGCCCCACCGCGCCGGGAACGCGCAGGATCAGCAGGCCGATGGTGATGCAGAAGGCGTCGATCAGCGCGATGAACGTGGTGCCGCGCATGAAGCCCTCCACGGCCTCGAAGGCCCGCCGCCCCATCGCCTCCACCAGCTCCCCGGTGCCGCGCGGCGCGATCGAGTGGGCGAGCTGCGCGGCCCGGTCGGAGTCGCGGAGGAAGAAGAAGGTCAGCAGCAGGGCCAGGACGCTGGTGGCGATGAGCGAGCCGATCAGGCTGAGCCCGGAGAGCAGCCCGCCCGCGGCGCTCGCGCCGAACTTCTCGACGAGCTTCCGGGCGTTGGCCACCAGGTCGTCCACGCTGGTGTTCTTGCCGATCCCGAAGTGGTCGACGACCCACTGCGTGGTGTCCTTCAGCGACCGGATGATCTGGTCACCGGTGTCGACGAGCGCGGTGACGACGATGTACCCGGCGCCGCCGACCACCGCGACGAGCAGCACACAGGTGAGCCCCGCGGCGAGCGAGCGCTTCAGCCCGCGCTCCGTCAGCCAGCGGTGCACCGGCCCGAGCAGCGCCGTACCGAGCAGCGCGAGCAGCACGGGAGTGACCGCGGTCTTGAAGATGATGCACAGCCAGATGGCGACTGCGGCGACCCCGGTGACGAGGAGGAGCACGCCGCACCACGCCGCTGTGCGCCGCGCGGCATCGGGCAGGAGGGGCTTCTGGTTCTGCACCCTCCCACCCAATCACGGCCCGGGTGTGATGTCCCGCTTGTGGGGCCTTATGAATGACGGACTGTCACACTCTGGCTGGAAGTGTCACATTCCGTGGACTGCGGGCACGGTGCCGAGGCGACCGGCCTGGAAGTCCTCGAAGGCCTGCTTCAGTTCGGCCTGGCTGTTCATCACGAACGGCCCGTAGTGCGCCATCGGCTCACGGATCGGACGGCCGCCGAGCAGCACGACCTCCAGGTCCGGGGCGTTGCCGTCCTGCTTCTCGTCCGCGCGGACGGTCAGCGAGGAACCGGTGCCGAAGACCGCGGTCTGCCCCATGTGGACGGGGCGGCGCTCCGCGCCGACGGTGCCGCGGCCGGCCAGCACGTAGGCGAGTCCGTTGAAGTCCTCGCGCCACGGCAGGGTCACCTCGGCGCCGGGGCGCACGGTGGCGTGGATCATCGTGATCGGGGTGTGCGTGATGCCGGGGCCCTCGTGCCCGTCGAGCTCACCGGCGATGACGCGGAGCAGCGCGCCGCCGTCCGGGGAGGCGAGGAGCTGGACCTGGCCGCCGCGGATGTCCTGGTAGCGGGGGTTCATCATCTTGTCGGCCTTGGGCAGGTTCACCCAGAGCTGGAGGCCGTGGAAGAGGCCGCCCGACATCACCAGGGACTCCGGCGGGGCCTCGATGTGCAGCAGCCCGGAGCCGGCGGTCATCCACTGGGTGTCGCCGTTCTGGATGGTGCCGCCGCCACCGTTGGAGTCCTGGTGGACGAAGGTTCCGTCGATCAGGTACGTGACGGTCTCGAAGCCGCGGTGCGGGTGCCAGGGGGTGCCCTTCGGCTCGCCGGCCGCGTACTCCACCTCGCCCATCTGGTCCATCATGATGAACGGGTCGAGGTGCTTGTAGTTGATCCCGGCGAACGCGCGGCGAACCGGGAAGCCCTCGCCCTCGAATCCGCTCGGTGCCGTGGTGACGGCGAGCACGGGACGGGGCGTCGCATCGCCGGAAGCGGCGACCTTGGGCAGGGCCAGCGGGTTTTCAACAGTCACTGCGGGCATGGGAGCCACCTCCGGGATCGTCGTGCCTTCAATTTAGTTGAATGGTGAACATCTCGCAAGGCGCACTTCATTCCCTCAGCCGTCCGGAGCAACGCAAGGGGCCCGCACCGAGCGGTGCGGGCCCCTTGCGAGGGATGCGGTCTCAGCCGTACATGCGGCGCATCGCGAAGTCGACCATCTGCTCCACGGCCTTCGCGTCGAAGACCATGCGGTGCTCACCCTCCATGTCGAGGACGAAGCCGTAGCCGGTCGGCAGCAGGTCGATCACCTCGGCGCCGGTGATCACGAAGTACTTGGACTCCTTGCCCGCGTACAGCCGCAGTTCCTTGAGCGTGGTGAACATCGGGATCACTGGCTGCTGGGTGTTGTGCAGCGCCAGGAAGCCGGGGTTGTCGCCGCGCGGGCAGTAGACCTTCGACGTCGCGAAGATCTGCTGGAAGTCCTCGGCGGACAGCGAGCCGGTGGTGAAGGCCCGTACCGCGTCACCCAGGGACGGCGGCGAGGGCTCGGGATACAGCGGCTGCTCGCCGTAGCCGCCGCCCATCTGCTGCTGTGCACCCGGGTTCTGGTCGTAGCCGTACATGCCGCAAAGAGTAATCGGACACATCGGGGCCTTGAGGGGTTGCGTCTTATTACTGACGGGTAGCATCATCGTAGAGGTCAGCTGATATACGCACCGCCACCTCGTCGCCCGCCCGGCCGACACCCCGTCCCGGGGCATTGCGCGCCACTGCTATTGATTACGGAGCCTTCCATGGGGCACTACAAGTCGAATCTCCGCGACATCGAGTTCAACCTCTTCGAGGTGCTCGGGCGCGACAAGACGTACGGCACCGGCCCGTTCGCCGAGATGGACGTCGAGACGGCGAAGAGCATCCTCGACGAGGTCAACCGCCTCGCGGAGAACGAGCTGGCCGACTCCTTCGCCGACGCCGACCGCAACCCGCCGGTCTTCGACCCGGAGACCAACACCGCGCCGGTCCCGGCGGCCTTCAAGAAGTCGTACCAGGCGTTCATGGACTCCGAGTACTGGCGCCTGGGCCTGCCCGAGGAGATCGGCGGCACCACCTCGCCGCGCTCCCTGATCTGGAGCTACGCGGAGCTGCTGCTCGGCTCGAACCCGGCCGTGTGGATGTACTGCTCCGGCCCGGCGTTCGCCGGCATCCTCTTCGAGGAGGGCAACGAGGCGCAGAAGAAGATCGCCGGGATCGCCGTCGAGAAGCAGTGGGGCTCGACGATGGTGCTGACCGAGCCGGACGCGGGCTCCGACGTCGGCGCGGGCCGCACGAAGGCCGTCGAGCAGGAGGACGGCTCCTGGCACATCGAGGGTGTGAAGCGTTTCATCACCTCGGGCGAGCACGACATGTCCGAGAACATCATCCACTACGTGCTGGCCCGCCCCGAGGGCGCCGGCCCCGGCACGAAGGGCCTCTCGCTCTTCATGGTCCCGAAGTTCCACTTCGACTGGACCACCGGCGAGCTGGGCGAGCGCAACGGCGTGTACGCGACCAACGTCGAGCACAAGATGGGCCTCAAGGCGTCCAACACCTGCGAGATGACCTTCGGCGACCAGCACCCCGCCAAGGGCTGGCTGATCGGCGACAAGCACGACGGCATCCGCCAGATGTTCCGCATCATCGAGTTCGCCCGCATGATGGTCGGCACGAAGGCCATCGCCACCCTGTCGACCGGCTACCTGAACGCGCTGGAGTACGCCAAGGAGCGCGTCCAGGGCACGGACCTGTCGCAGTTCATGGACAAGACCGCCCCCAAGGTCACCATCACGCACCACCCCGACGTGCGCCGCTCCCTCATGACGCAGAAGGCGTACGCGGAGGGCATGCGCTCCCTGGTGCTGTACACCGCCGCCGTCCAGGACTCGATCCAGGAGAAGGAGGCCGCGGGCGAGGACGCCAAGGCGCTGCACGGCCTCAACGACCTGCTGCTCCCGATCGTGAAGGGCTACGGCTCCGAGAAGTCCTACGAGCAGCTGGCGCAGTCGCTCCAGACCTTCGGCGGCTCCGGGTACCTCCAGGAGTACCCGATCGAGCAGTACATCCGTGACGCCAAGATCGACACGCTGTACGAGGGCACCACGGCGATCCAGGGCCAGGACTTCTTCTTCCGGAAGATCGTCCGCGACCAGGGTGCCTCGCTGAACGCCCTCTCCGAGGAGATCAAGAAGTTCCTCGCCGGCGCCCAGGGCAACGAGGAGCTGTCCGGTGCGCTGGACTCCCTCGCCAAGGCGGCCGTGGACCTGGAGGCGATCGTCGGCACGATGATCACCGACCTCACCGCGACCGGCGAGGACGTCAAGAACATCTACAAGGTGGGCCTCAACACCACCCGCCTGCTGATGGCCTCCGGCGACGTCGTCGTCGGCTACCTGCTCCTCAAGGGCGCGGCCGTCGCGGCGGAGAAGCTGCCGACCGCCACCGCGAAGGACGTCGCCTTCTACCAGGGCAAGATCGCCGCCGCGAAGTTCTTCGCCGCGAACGTCCTGCCGGGCGTCTCGGCCGAGCGCGCGCTCGCGGAGTCCGTCGACAACTCGCTGATGGAGCTGGACGAGGCCGCGTTCTAGCCCCTCCTGTTTCGAGATCGCCGACACGCACCGTCACCCGGACACGCTTTCGGGTGGCGGTGCTGTCGTATCGGCTGCGACATCGGCCTGACCGCCGTCGACCGTCTGTGGACCTGGCCCGACCCCACCGCACCGGCCCTCTCTAAGATCGGACGTCAGGCAGCCGGAGGGGCGGGTTCATCATGGGCGGCAAGGGTTTCGTGGGTATGCGACGGGGTCGGGGGCTCCTGGCGGTCGGGGCGGCGGCGCTGCTGCTCGCGGGGTGCGCGGGCGGTGACGCCGAGGCGGCCGCGCTCGGCAAGAAGCAGGCCACCTCGGTGCTGCCGGACGCGAAGGCCGTGCCGGGCTGGCGGATGTACATGAAGCCGGACGCCCAGGAGCCGGTCCCCGATTACCCGCCGTCGGTCTGTGTGGCCAGGACGAAGGAGCAGCGGAAGACCGCCTGCGACCCGGTCACGTTCTGGGGCGCCTCGGCCTTCTCCCGCAAGGCGGACAAGACCGCGCTCAATTTCTGGGTCCTCGCCTACAAGGACGAGAAGACCGCGGACGCCGCGTACGACGTCCTGGCCGAGTGGTACGGCGGGGACCGGGTCGGCCAGAACGCCGAGCAGGTGGAGATCGGCGATCCGGGCGCCGAGCACGTGGCCAACCGGGCGGCGGTCGGCACCATGGCCGGACCGGCCACGATCACGCAGATCCGGGTGGGCACGACCGTCCTCGGCATCAGCACCGGCACCACGGGCAAGGCGGTGGTTCCCGACAAGGAGGTCAAGGCGTTCGCGGCCATGTTCGCCGAGCGGGCGCAGCAGGCCCAGAACGGCGAGAAGCCCTCGGCGGCGGTCCCGGGCAGCTGAGCGGATGCCCCGCGCGACGGGGGTGAGGCCGTCCGGCCCGCTCTCGTTACAGTGAGGAACATGAGTTCCTCCCTCCGCTTCGACCGCGGGCACACCGACGACCTGATGGCCTTCCTGATGGCCTCCCCCTCCCAGTACCACGCCGTGGCCACCGCGGCCGGCCGGCTGGAGAAGGCCGGGTTCCGGCAGGTCGAGGAGACCGCGGCCTGGGACGGGACCAGCGGGGGGAAGTACGTCCTGCGCGGCGGCGCGATCGTGGCCTGGTACGTGCCGGAGGGCGCCTCGGCGCACACCCCGTTCCGGATCGTCGGGGCGCACACCGACTCGCCGAACCTGCGGGTCAAGCCGCGGCCCGACACCGGGGCGTACGGCTGGCGGCAGGTCGCCGTGGAGGTCTACGGCGGGACGCTCCTGAACACCTGGCTCGACCGGGACCTCGGCCTCGCGGGCCGGATCTCGCTGCGCGACGGCACGCACCGGCTGGTGAACATCGACCGGCCGCTGCTGCGCGTACCGCAGCTGGCCGTGCACCTGGACCGGTCGGCCAACCCCGACGGTCTCAAGCTCGACCGGCAGAAGCACATGCAGCCGATCTGGGGACTCGGGGACGTCGAGGAGGGCGACCTGATCCGGTTCGTCGCCGAGGAGGCGGGCGTCGACGCCGAGGACGTGACCGGCTGGGACCTGATGCCGCACGCCGTCGAGCCGCCCGCCTACCTGGGCCGGGACCGCGAGCTGCTGGCCGGGCCCAGGATGGACAACCTGCTCTCCGTGCACGCGGCGACCGCCGCGCTCGGCGCCGTCGCCGGGCAGCCGGACGAGGAGCTCGCGTACATCCCGGTCATGGCCGCCTTCGACCACGAGGAGAACGGCTCGCAGTCCGACACCGGCGCCGACGGGCCGCTGCTCGGCACGGTCCTGGAGCGTTCGGTCTTCGCGCGCGGCGGTACGTACGAGGACCGCGCCCGTGCCTTCGCCGGGACCGTCTGCCTCTCCTCCGACACCGGTCACGCGATCCACCCCAACTACGCCGAGCGCCACGACCCGACCCACCACCCGGTGGTCAACGGCGGACCGATCCTCAAGGTCAACGTCAACATGCGGTACGCGACCGACGGCAGCGGCCGGGCCGTGTTCGCGGAGGCGTGCCGGAAGGCGGACGTGCCGTGGCAGACGTTCGTCTCCAACAACTCGATGCCGTGCGGCACCACGATCGGCCCGATCACCGCCGCCCGGCACGGCATCCAGACCGTGGACATCGGCGTCGCGATCCTGTCGATGCACAGCGCCCGTGAGCTGTGCGGGGCGGACGACCCGTACCTGCTGGCCAACGCGCTGACGTCGTTCCTGGCGGGCTGAGCCCGGCCGCCGCGAGCCCGTCGACGGGCCGGTGCGCAGGACGCTCCGGCCCGCCGGCCCGCCGTCGCGCGGCGCCCGTCGTGGGCGCACCCCGCCGATCGGGCACGACCCGTCGTCGGCTCCTGAGCACCCCCGATACCCTGGGACTTTTCCGTGCCCGACCCCGGGCGCATCCTGCCCGGAAGGGAAGCCCCCAGTGGAGTTCCGGCTGCTCGGCACCGTCTCCGTCGACACGTTCACCGGGCCGCTGCCACTCGGTCCCGCCAAGCGCCGCAGCCTGCTCGCCGCTCTGCTGCTGTCCGCCAACACCCCCGTCTCCATCGCGCGGCTGACGGACTCCCTGTGGGACGACACACCTCCGCTGCACGCCCGCAGCGTCATCCAGGGACATGTGTCCCGGCTGCGCGCCCTGCTGGTGGGTGCGGACGC
This sequence comes from Streptomyces sp. NPDC001933, assembly GCF_042890955.1. Lineage (NCBI taxonomy): Bacteria > Bacillati > Actinomycetota > Actinomycetes > Kitasatosporales > Streptomycetaceae > Streptomyces > Streptomyces sp. NPDC001933. The sequence continues at coordinate 135,242 of NZ_JBIASS010000006.1, forward strand.
GGAGGCGTACGGGGTGGAGCTGGTCACCCTCGGCGACGCCTATGTGCTGCGGCTGCCGGAGACACTGCTGGACTCGCAGCGGTTCGAGGAACTGCTGACGCTGGCGCGGGGTCAGCGCAGCCCCGCCGACACGGTGCTGATGCTCAAGGAGGCGCTGTCCCTGTGGCAGGGCCCGGCGCTCAGCGGCGCGTTCGCCGGGCGGCCGCTCCAGGCCGCCGCGCACTCGCTGGAGGAGTCCCGGCTGGCGACGGTCGAGCAACTGGCGCACTCCTACGCGGCGCTGGGGGAGCACAACCGGGCAGCGGCGGTGCTCCGGGCGGAGGCCGTCGCGCACCCGATGCGGGAGTCGCTGGCGGCGGCCCTGATGACGGCGCTGTACCGGGCGGGGCGTCAGTCGGAGGCGCTGGACTGGTTCCACCGCACGCGGCGGCTGCTCGCCGACGAGCTGGGGATCGATCCGGGACACGAACTCGCCGACGCGTACGCGCTGATCCTGCGCGGCGACCCCGGGCCGGACGCCGGCCGCGAGGGCGGACGGAACGCGCCCGACCGGCAGGGGACGGCGGCACGCAGTCCGGTCCGGGCGGGCGGCAGCGGTGACGGCGGCCCCGGCAACGGGCCCGGCCCCATGCCCGCGGCCCGTCCGGCGGCGGACCGGCGGACCGGACCGGACGGCGGGGCCGCGGCCGAACCGGCCGCCCGGTCGGACGAGTCGCGCGGTAGTACGAACGGCGCTACGAACGGCGGAACGGGCGGCGCCCCCAGCCCCGTGCCGCCCCGGCCGCTCCCCGTGCCGTCCCTCGCGGGCGGGCCGCACCCCACCGATCTGCTGCCCCGCGCACCCCGCGGCTTCCAGGGGCGGACCGCCGAACTGGCCGCGCTGACCCGGGCCGCGGCGGGCGAGGCGCCCGTCTGCCTGGTCACCGGACCGGCCGGGGTGGGCAAGACCGCGCTGGCCCTGCAGTGGGCGCACCGCAACCCGGCCGCCTTCCCGGACGGGCGGCTCTTCGCCGATCTGCGCGGGTTCAGCGACACCGGTGAGCCCGCGCTCATCGAAGTGCTGCGCGAGTTCCTGCTGGCGCTCGGCGTGGCGCCGCGCCGCGTCCCCGAGTCCGTCGCGGCCGCCGCCGCGCTCTTCCGTTCGCTGACCGACCGGCGCCGGCTGCTCGTCGTACTCGACAACGCCCGTCACTCCGCCACCGTCCGGCCGCTGCTGCCGGGCGGCACCGACTGCGTCACGCTGGTCACCAGCCGCCACCGGCTGGAGGGCCTCATCGCCTCGGACGCGGCCCGCCCCGTACCGCTCGACGTGCTCGAACCGCCGGACGGCACGGCGCTGCTGGCCGGTGTGCTCGGTGAGGACCGGGTGCTCGCGGAGCCGGTCGCGGCCCGTCGGCTCGCCGAACTCTGCGGCGGGCTGCCGCTCGCGCTGCGGGTCACCGCGGCCCGGCTGGCCGGGCGTCCGTCGTGGACGCTGGCCGGTCTCGCCGACGAACTGGCCGACGAGCGCAGCCGGCTGACGTTCCTCGACGTGGACGACACCGGTGTCTCGGCCGCGCTGCGGCTGACCGTGCAGCAGCTGCCGCAGGACGCCGTGCACCAGCTCGCCCGGCTCGGCCACCACCCCGGCAGCCACTTCGACCCGCACACGGCGGCCGCGCTGGCCGGCACCGACCCGGTCGTCGCCACGGCGGCGCTGGAACGGCTCGCCGCCGCCCATCTCGTCACCGAGACGGCGCCCGGACGCTGGGTGCTGCACGACCTGATACGCCTCTACGCCCGCGGCATGGACCCCGAGGGCGGGTCCGAGGCGCTCATCGGGGTCCTCGACCACTACATCGCCACCGCGCTGGCCGCCGCCGACACGGCCGAGCCCGGCGGCGAGCCCTGCTTCGTCCTGCCGGAGGACTACCACCGCCCCGTCGCCGTACGGGACTTCGTCGACCGGGCGGCGGCGATGCACTGGCTGGCGGCCGAGCGCGACGATCTGGCGCTGGCCGCCGTCGCCGCCAGGACCGCCGGGTTCCATGACCGGGCGTGGCGGATCATCCTGCTCCAGTGGCCCCAGGTGGTGTGGCGGGTGCGGGACAGCTGGTCCCCGCTGCTGGAACTGGCGCTGGACTCCGCCCGAGCCCACGACGACGCGTACGCCGAGTCGCGGGTGCTCAACCTGCTGGGCTGGGTGCTGACCGAGGAGGGCCGGACCGCCGAGGCCGTCGCCCTGCTGGAGCGCTCGCCGGTGCTGGCCCGGCAGTCCGGCGACCGGCTCGGCGAGGCGACCGCGCTGATCAATCTCGCCGTCGTCCAGGCCGAGCAGGGGGAGCTCGACACGGCGCTGGAGGACTGCGGGCGGGCCGTCGAGCTGGCCCGTGAGGAAGGGGACGCGCACACCGAGATGCTGGCGCTCCAGCACCTCGCGCGGATGCAGCTCGCCGCGAACCGGCCGCACGAGGCCCTCGAATCCGTCCGGACCGCGCTCGACCTGGGGCCCGAGCACGAGGAGGTCGCCCGCAGGGTGCTGCTGCTGACCACCAGCGGCGAGGCCCGGCTGGCGCTCGGCGAGGAGGGCGAAGGGATCCGGCTGCTGGACCTGGCGGCCGGCGAGGCGGAACACGCCGGCTACGACGAGGGCGCGGCGCGGGCCCTGCAGGCACTGCTGCGGGTGACGGCGGAGCCGGAGTACCGCAAGCGGTACGAGCAGGCGGTGCGACGGCTCACCGACGACGAGTGAGCTGCTCCGGGCCCGGTTTCGCGGCCGGGCCCGACGGCCTCTCTCAGCCCTGCTCGTCCATTCCCGCCAGCACCAGCGGCAGCCGGGCCGTTCCCTCCGCGCTCACCCGGACGGGGACACCCCAGTCCTGCTGGTGGACGTGGCAGGCCGGGTACTCGTTCGCGCCCGCGGCAGAGCCGCTGTCGGATGCAGTGTCGTCGCAGGACGCCGCCATCGCCGACACGTGCAGGACGCCCTCGGTGACGTCGTCGGCCAGTACCAGGTCACGGAACAGGTCCGTGCCCGGCCCCGCGCCCTGTGCCAGCAGCTCGGGCGGGGTCGCGGAGACCAGCAGCCGGGTCGAGGGACCGTACCGGGTGTCCAGCTTCTGCCCGGCGGGCGCCTGGAAGACCACATCGAGCCGGAGCGTGCCCGGGGCGATGTCGGTGGCCGCCCGCTGCGTGCGGTGCGCCTGGTCGGCGACGCGCACGGCCTCCTCGGGCAGCCGCAGCCGGGTCAGCCGGTGCCGGGCGGACTCGACGACCACGAGGTCGCCGTCGACCAGCACGGCGTCGCTGGGCTCGCGCAGATCCGTGGCCAGGGTGGTGACCTCGCCGCTCGCGGGATCGTAGCGCCGCAGCGCGTGGTTGTACGTGTCGCAGACGGCGACGGACCCGTCGGGCAGCGCGGTCACCCCCAGCGGGTGCTGGAGCAGGGCCTGCCCGGCGGCGCCGTCGCGGTGCCCGAAGTCGAAGAGCCCGGTGCCGACGGCCGTACGGACGGCGAAGCCGTCCCCGTCGCGCTCGACGTACCGCAGGGCGGACGTCTCCGAGTCGGCGACCCAGAGCCGCTCGCCGTCGGCGGAGGCGGCCAGCCCGGACGGCTGGGCGAACCAGGCCTCGTCGGCCGGTCCGTCGACCAGGCCCTCGTTGGTGGTGCCCGCCGCGACCTGGACGGTCCGCGTCGCGGGGTCGTACGTCCACAGCTGGTGCACGCCCGCCATGGCGATCCACAGCCGGTCCGCGAACCAGGCGACGTCCCAGGGGGAGGAGAGGTCGACCTCGCGGGCCGGTCCCGAGGTCGGCGAGCCCTGCCACCACTGGCGGCCGGTGCCGGCGAGCGTCGTCGTCTCCCCGGTGGCGAGGTCGAGGGCGCGGATGGCGTGGTTGACCGTGTCGGCGACGGCGATCCGGCCGTCGGGCAGCACGGCGAGCCCCTGCGGTTCGGAGAACCGGGCCTCGTCCGGCCCTCCGTCGAGGAACCCCCTACCCCCTGTACCGACGTGACGGCGAACCGTTTCACTGTCACGTTCGATCTCGACCAGGCGGTGGCGGGTGGTGTCGGAGACGAGGAAGCCGCCGTCGGGCAGGAGCAGCGCCTTGCCGGGGAAGCGCAGATGCGTGGCGACCGGTTCGGGCGCGACGTAGGGGCCGTCGCCGCGGCGCAGCGTGCCCTTCGCCCCGTGCTCGGCCTCCAGCTCCTCGACCAGCTTCGCGATGGCGTGCGCATGGCCCTCACCGGCGTGCTGGGCGACGACATAGCCCTCGGGGTCGATGACGACCAGCGTGGGCCAGGCCCGTACGGCGTACTGCTTCCAGGTCGCCAGTTCCGGATCGTCGAGGACCGGGTGGTGGACCTCGTACCGCTCGACGGCGTCGACGACCGCCTGGTGCTCGGCCTCGTGGACGAACTTCGGCGAGTGCACCCCGATGACGACCAGGGTGTCGCGGTGCTTCTCCTCCAGCTCGCGCAGCTCATCGAGGACATGCAGACAGTTCACACAGCAGAAGGTCCAGAAATCCAGGATCACAATGCGTCCTCGCAGGTCAGCGAGGGTGTACTGCTGGTCGCCTGTATTGAGCCAGCCGCCCTTGCCGACCAGCTCGGGGGCCCTGACGCGCGCACGTGTTGCCATGTGAACAGTCAACATCACCGTGGCGTCCACACATTCCTCAGGTACCTCGGGGAACCTGTGAGCCATGAGATTCCTGGTGCGTGAACGGCTCTTCGCCGTCGGTGACGACTACTGGATCGAGGACGCGGACGGCCGCAAGGTGTTCCTCGTCGACGGCAAGGCCATGCGGGTGCGGGACACCTTCGAGCTGAAGGACGCGCAGGGCCGGATCCTGGTCGAGATCCGGCAGAAGCTGCTCAGCCTGCGCGACACGATGCTCATCGAGCGGGACGGCGAGCAGCTCGCCAGGATCAAGCGCAAGCGGCTGTCGCTGCTGCGCAACCACTACCGGGTCACGCTGGTCGACGGCACCGAACTCGACGTCAGCGGCAAGATCCTGGACCGCGAGTTCGCCATCGACTACGACGGGGAGCTGCTGGCCCAGATCTCCCGGCGTTGGCTGACCGTCCGGGACACCTACGGCATCGACGTCGTACGGGAGGACGCCGACGCGGCGCTGCTCATCGCCGTATCGGTCTGCGTCATCGTGCTCGCGGAGAAGGAGCACGAGGGCTGAGGACCCACGAGGCCGAGCGCCGTTTCACGTGAAACAGCACTCGACACGGCTCAGGAGGGCGGGTTCAGCCCCAAGCGACGGTCTTTGAGGGCCGGGAACTGCTCACGGGTCGCCGCCACCCTCGCCGGGTCGAACTCCACGTCGAGCACCTCCTCGGCCGCACCCGCCTCCGCGAGCACCTCGCCCCACGGGTCGACGACGATGCTGTGCCCGGCCTGCTCGACCCCGGCATGGGTACCCGCGGTGGCGACGGCCAGGACGTACGACTGGTTCTCGACCGCGCGGGCCTGGGCCAGCAGCGTCCAGTGGGCGCGGCGCCGCTCGGGCCAGCCCGCCGCGACGATCAGTGTCTCGGCGCCCGCGTCGACCAGGCCGCGGAACATCTCCGGGAAGCGCAGGTCGTAACAGGTGGCGAGGCCGAGGGTGGTCTGCGGCAGGGTGACCGTGACCAGTTCCTCGCCGGCGCCCATCATGACCGCCTCGCCCTTGTCGAAGCCGAAGCGGTGGATCTTGCGGTACGCGGCGGCCCGCTCGCCCTCGGGCGTGAAGACGAGCGAGGTGTTGTAGAGGGTGCCGTCGGCGGCGCGCTCGACGAAGGAGCCCGCGTGCAGCCAGACCCCGGCGTCGGCGGCGGCCTTCGCCATGATGTCGTGGGTGGGCCCCTGCAGCGGTTCGGCCTCGTCCTCGAAGGCGGTGTACGCGAAGGCGCCGACCGGCCAGAGCTCGGGAAGGACCACCAGGTCCGCGCCGCGCCGGCCAGCGATCAGCGAAGCCGCGCGCTGCCTGCGGGCCTTGACGGATTCGTCCGGGTCTACTGCGATCTGGATGAGGGAGGCGCGCACACTACCACCGTCCTGGCATTCGAGCCGTCAACACGGGCCTACGATCGTCACACGAAAGCACTGCCGGGGTGCCTGCTCGCAGCGTAACTTAGCGATCGAACCTCCCACGCAGACCGCCGCCCGCAGACCGCCGCCCGCGCCCGCCGCCCAGCTTCTCCAGCCCATGCACCGCAGAACCGCACGAGGGGTCCCGTGACCGTCCATCCCAGCCTCCAGAACTACGCCGATGCCTGGACCCACTCCATCGAGTCGATAGCCGAGCTGGTGAAGCCGCTCGCCGAGGGAGAGTGGAACCGCCGTACGCCGTGCCCCGCCTGGTCGGTGCGTGACATCGTCTCGCACGTGATCGGCATGGAGTGCGAGCAGCTCGGCGACCCGCGCCCGATCCACTCCCTGCCCCGCGACCTCTACCACGTACAGAGCGACTTCGCCCGCTACATGGAGATGCAGGTCGATGTGCGGCGGCACCACACCGCGCCGGAGATGACCTCCGAGCTGGAGTACACGATCATCCGCCGGGCGCGTCAGCTCCGCAACGAGACACGTGACCCCGAGACCATGGTCCGCGCGCCGCTCGGCGCCGAGCAGACCCTCGAACTGGCGCTGCGGATGCGCGTCTTCGACGTCTGGGTGCACGAGCAGGACCTGCGCGCGACGCTGGGCCGGCCCGGCAATCTGGACTCCCCCGGCGCGACGGTCGTCCGCGACACCCTGCTGGAGGCGCTGCCGAAGGTGGTCGCGAAGGACGCGGGAGCGCCGGCCAGTTCGGCGGTCGTGCTCGATGTGCACGGGCCGCTGGAGTTCCTGCGCACCGTCAGGGTCGACGCGGAGGGCCGCGGTTCGGTGGACGGTTCGCCGTCGCTCGGGCCCGCCGTGACGCTGGCGATGGACTGGGAGACGTACTACCGCCTCGCCTGCGGGCGGGTGCGCGCGGCCGCGGTCGCCGAGCAGATCAAGGTCGAGGGCGATCAGGAGCTGGCGACGGCGATCCTGCAGAACTTCGCCGTGACGCCGTGACCGCGTGACGCCATGACCGGCGGCGCCCGTCGCAGGTGAGGGCGGGCGCGCCGCCGGTCCGGCGCGGTCAGCAGTCAGACCGGGACGTGCACGGCCTCCACCCGGCTGACCACGTGGTGGTCCCGCTCGCGGTGCGTGGCCCTGGAGTGCAGCCGCAGGATCTGTACGACGCCGACCGCCTCCAGCACGAAGACCGAGGCGAACGCGATCCGGTAGTTGCCGCCGGTGGCGTCCAGCAGCACACCGACGGCGAACAGCGTGGTCATCGAGGCGATGAAGCCGCCCATGTTGACGATGCCCGAGGCGGTGCCCTGGCGCTCCGGCGGGTTGGCCGGGCGGGCGAAGTCGAAGCCGATCATCGAGGCCGGACCGCACGCGCCGAGCACCACGCACAGCACGATCAGCAGCCACATCGGCGCATGGTCGCCCGGGTAGAAGATGACCGACGCCCAGAGCAGCGCCGTCATCGCGACCGTGCCGAGGGCCAGCGGGGCGCGGGCCGCGTGGTGGCGGGCGATGATCTGCCCGTAGACCATCCCGAACGCCATGTTGGAGAGCACCACCAGGGTGAGCAGCTCACCGGCGGTGGACCGGCTGAGCCCCTGCGCCTCCACCAGGAACGGCAGCCCCCACAGCAGCAGGAACACCATGGCCGGGAACTGCGTGGTGAAGTGCACCCACATACCGAGCCGGGTGCCGGGCTCCCGCCAGGAGGCGGCGATCTGCTTGCGCACATAGGCGGCACCCGCGTGCTCCACGGGCGGCGGCTCATGGCCCTCGGGGTGGTCCTTCAGGAACAGCAGCAGCAGGACGAGGACGACGACCCCGGCGACGGAGCTGCCGGCGAACGTGGTCGTCCAGCCGAATCCGTGCAGGGCCCGCGCGATGAAGAGCGTCGAGACGAGGTTGCCCGCCATCCCGAAGAGCGCGGCGACCTGACCGATCAGCGGACCGCGCCGGGCCGGGAACCAGCGGGCGCCGAGCCGGAGCACGCTGATGAACGTCATCGCGTCGCCGCAGCCGAGCAGCGCCCGGGACGCCAGCGCCATGCCGTACGAGGGGGAGAGCGCGAAGCCGAGCTGTCCGAGGGTGAACAGGACGGCCCCGAGGGCGAGGACCTTCTTGGTGCCGAGCCGGTCGACCATCAGGCCGACGGGTATCTGCATGCCCGCGTAGACGAGCAGCTGGAGGATGGAGAACGTGGAGAGCGCGGAGGCGTTGACGTCGAACCGGTCGGCGGCGTCGAGCCCGGCGACGCCCAGGCTGGTACGGAAGATGATGGCGACGAAGTAGACGGCGACGCCGATGCCCCAGACCCACGCGGCACGCCGGCCGCCGGGTGGATCGCCGGGCAGGGACAGGGTGGGAGCGGCGGCAGAACTCACCGGTCCTCACCCCTGACCAGCACCTTGACCCGGCCGACATGGCGCCGCACGACCTGCGCGGCACCGTCCGCGTCCCCGGCCCTGATCGCGTCCAGCAGCTCACCGTGCTCGGTGATGTTGGCGGCGATCCTCCCCGGGTGCGCCTCCATCACGGCGACGCCCATCCGCAACTGCCGGTCGCGCAGCTGGTCGTAGAGGCGCGAGAGGATGTCGTTGCCCGCGTTGCGCACGATCTCGGCGTGGAAGCAGCGGTCCTTCACGGACACCGCCGCCAGGTCCCCGGCCTCGGCCAGCTGCCGCTGCTCCTCCAGGAGTTCTTCGAGCCGGCCGATCAGCTGCGCGGAGGCGGGCACGGCCTTGCGGGCCGCGAACTCCTCGACCAGCAGCCGGGTCTCCACCACATCGGCGATCTCCTGCGCGGAGACGGCGAGCACGAGGGCGCCCTTCTTCGGGTACAGCTTGATCAGCCCCTCGACCTCCAGCCGCAGCAGCGCCTCGCGCACGGGCGTACGGGAGACCCCGACGGCCTCCGCGAGATCGCCTTCGGTCAGGAGCGTGCCGCCCTCGTAACGGCGGTCCAGGACCGCCTCCTTGATGTGGGCGTACACGCGCTCGGCGGCGGGCGGCTGCTTCACAGCGGACTTCACGGACGACTTCGCGACAGGCTTCACGGCTGGGGGTGCGGCAGGCATGTACGCAGCATAGATACAAGATGCGTGCATGGGAAACGAGTCCGCGATACGGACGAACGTTCACCGGCACCACCCCGCCACCGCCCCCTGGCGGGAATCACCCGTAGCCCCGAAATTGCCCCAGGAATCGGTACATCCATCCCTCGCCCTCATGAGTCTCACCACCGAGCGGCACCTTCATGTGGCCGCATTCCAGGGGCATTTGGAGCATTCACGTTGAAAATCGGCATTAAGGGCATAAGCCGCGCCACCGCCACTGCCACCGTGGCGCTGACCGCAGGCGCCGTCATCGCGGGCAGCGTGTTCGCCTCCACCGCGCAGGCCGCCACGCTGCCCAACCCCAAGATCACCGCCGCGGGCGGTTACACGATGAACAACGGCACGGCGAAGTCCCTGTTCGCCAAGGCCGCTGACACGCGCCGTTCGACCGGCTCCACCACCAAGATCATGACGGCCAAGGTGGTGCTGTCGCAGAAGAACCTGAACCTGGATTCCAAGGTCACGATCCAGAAGGCGTACAGCGACTACATCGTCTCCAAGGGCGCCTCCTCGGCCCGCCTCATCGTGGGCGACAAGGTCACCGTCCGCCAGCTGCTGTACGGCCTGATGCTGCCGTCCGGCTGCGACGCCGCCTACGCGCTGGCCGACAAGTTCGGCTCCGGGACCACCCGCGCGGCCCGCGTGAAGTCGTTCATCGGCAAGATGAACGCCCAGGCCAAGACCCTCGGGTTGAAGAACACCCACTTCGACTCGTTCGACGGCATAGGGAACGGCTCCAACTACTCGACGCCGCGCGACCTGACCAAGCTCGCCAGCAGCGCCATGAAGAGCTCCACCTTCCGCACGGTCGTCAAGACCAAGTCGACCAAGCAGAAGGTCACCACGAAGTCCGGCGGTTACCGCTACATGTCGTGGTCCAACACCAACACCATGCTCAGCAGCTACAGCGGCGCCATCGGCATCAAGACCGGCTCCGGCCCGACGGCCAAGTACTGCCTGGTCTTCGCCGCGACCCGTGGCAGCAAGACGGTCGTCGGTACGGTGCTCGCCTCCACCAACGCGACCAACCGCTCGGCGGACATGAAGAAGATCATGGACTACTCCTTCAAGAAGTAGCCCGCCCGGCAAGCACGCAGAGAGGGGGCCCGCACCACGCGGGCCCCCTCTCGCCGTACCGGAGGATGCTCAGTCGAGACAGAACTCGTTGCCCTCGACGTCCTGCATGTTGATGCACGACTCGTTGTCCTCGTCGGCATACAGCACCTGCGTGCACACCGCTCCGAGCGCCACCAGCCGATCGCGTTCGGCCTCCAGCACGGCCAGCCGCTCCGCACCCACGAGCCCGGTGCCGGCCCGCACATCGACGTGCACCCGGTTCTTGGCGACCTTCCCTTCGGGAACGCGCTGGAAGTACAGGCGCGGGCCCTCGCCCGTGGGATCGGAGCACGCGAACCACGCACCCCGCTCCTCGGGCGGCAGTGAGTCGTTGTAGGCGTCCCAGGAGTCGAACCCCTCCGGCGGCGGAGGTGCGACGTACCCCAGCACCTCGCACCAGAAACGGGCGACGCGCTCGGGGTCAGCGCAGTCGAAAGTGATCTGGATCTTCCTCACCGATGCCATTCGGCCACCCTAACAGCGGGCCTCCGCACACCAGTTCCCCTTTTTTCGAGCCCCGGATTCCGAGCGCCTTTCTGGAGACCTACGGCACCTCGACGCTCGCCCACCCGGGGCGCCGACGTCTCCCCCGCTCAGCGAAGACCGCGCTTCTCGCGTTCGGCTTCGATCAGCTCCTCCATGAGTTTCTCCGGGTTCACCGTGTACTCGGTGTCATCGAGGGCGTCGTAGTCCTGGGTGCTCAGCGGCAGTCCCAGCTCGGCGAGTTCGGCGGCCAGTTGTGTGAACGCGATTCGCTCGTCGGGCTCGTCCCGGTAGCCGGCCCGCTCGGCGGCGACCCCCTCGGTCAGAGTGAGACCGACCAGGCTCCAGAAGGAGAACTCGGTGTCCAGCTCCATGAGGTGCCAGGCACGATCCGCGGGTTCGTCGGGGTGCAGCCAGTAGCCGATCCACCCCTTTCCGCCCTTCGCCACGAGTTTGGCGTACTTGGCCATCTCCGCGGCTGCGGCGTTGACGGCCTGCATCTCCGGGTCCGCGATTTCCTTTTCGCTCAGATAGCTGGTGTCCAGGAGCGGGTGGACCTCTCCCGCCTCGAAGAATTCGAGGTCGAGAAGGTGGGTGAAGTCGGTTCGGCCTTCCCACTGCGCCACCAGCAGCACGCGCAGATCGCCGGGTATCGGACGGCCGTCCAGCCGCTCCCGGGAAAACCCGGCGAGCCGTTCGTCGTACATGCGCCCTCTCCAGAGGTCGAAGCGAGATCCTCGCTTCAACGTAACAACGGTGTCTGACAAGGGGCCGACCCCAGGGCGAGAGGGTCCGTCGTGCCGCACTGATGAGTTTCTGGGGCGCTCCTGCGGCCGGCCTTGACCTCAAGTCCGCTTGAGATCCCAGAGTGATCTGCATGAACACCGAAACCGCAGACATCAAAGCCATCGAACAGGTCGTCGCCACTGTCCAGCGCGCTCAGCGCGCCAAGGACGTCGAGGGCTTCCTCGCACTCTTCCACCCCGACGCCCTCTGGACGACCGGCCACGGCAAGGTCCTGATCGGCTTCGACGCGATCGCCGAGTTCACCCGCACCGTGCTGCCCGCGGCCGACTGGGAGGGTGAGATCACCTACGAGGCAGTGCACACGCAATTCCTGCGGCCCGACGTGGCGGCCGTCAAGGTCCGGCAGGTCTACCACTCACCGGAGGGCGAAACGGAAGGCGCTCCGCTCTACGTCATGACGAAGCAGGATGACGGAAGGTGGCTGCTGCATGCCTGCCAGAACACGGCAGTGTGGGTCGAGTAGACATCTCGAAGCCACGAACGGCGACGGCGCGGGGGATATTGCAGGCGCCCTCCTCGCCCTCGCCGTTCCACCGCCGCGCCTACGGTTGCCGGCGCAGGCCCGCCGTGAAGCTGTCCCACGCGGCGGGAGCGAGGACGAGAAGCGGCCGTCGGGACGCTTGGAGTCGCGGACGGCGACGGCGTGGGGGAGGTTGCGGGCAACTTCGACGCACTCGCCATTCGGCTCGCTGTAACTGGACTTCCTGAAGCGGAACTCGGTCACTCGTTCATCCCAACCACGGCGCGCAACTCGATCGATGGCGAACTCCGCCGTGCTATGGCTGTCGACGCAGCTCAGCCTGGAAGGCGCCCCATGCGGCGGGAGCGATGGTAACGATGGGTCCGCCAGGGCGTTTGGAGTCGCGGACGGCCACCGCGGAGGAGACGTTACGGGCGACCTCGACGCACTCGCTGGATGTCGCGCTGTAGCTGGACTTGTAGAAACGGAACGCAGTCACTTACTCATTTCCTTCGCGATGCTGTCGATGAACTGGATCGAGTCGTAGGGCGACAGGCTCATCCGGGAAGCCTGGTTGAAGAGGCTGACAAATACCTGGCTCTCGTCCGCGTCCTCGACCCAGATGGTGGACCGTGGGGTATCCATGTGCACGACATCCACCGCCTCATCCTCGCCGAATGACAGAACGTTGAAGGGGCCGCCGATGCAGGGATGGCCACCGGCACGGAACGGCAGCACCTGAATGTGCACATTCGGAAGTTCGGCCAAGCCGCACAGGTGCTCAAGCTGGCGTGCCATCACCGCAGGTCCGCCCATCAGTTGACGGAACGCAGCTTCCCAGATGACAGCATGAATCCGCAGGGGTGCGTCGCCGTACAACCTGGCCTGGCGCTTCGTTCTGCCCGCGACAACGTCCTCGATCCTGTCGATATCGTCCCATGACATGTCAGCCACGCCCATGGCTCGCGTGTACTCAGCAGTCTGGAACAGGCCGGGGATGAGAGCCATCTGCCACTGCCGCACCTTGACGGCAGCATCCTCCATCGCGATGTACTCCACCTGCGTCGCAAGCGTCGGGGTCTCGTTCCACCACCCCTTGACCTTGCGTCTCTCGCGATCAGTCTTCGCCAACTCCAGCAAGTGGGCGAGAATCCTCGGCTCGCTGACTCCGTAGAAGGTGCAGAGCGCCGCGATGTCCGGGTCCCGCATCGGAACCCACCCGCTCTCCATCTTCACGACCTTCGTCGGAGTCGCACTGAGCGCTTCAGCCGCCTGGCGCTGAGTCTTGCCCGCCGCGACCCGCAGGCTTTGAAGCTCCCCGCCGAGGCGCCGACCGAGAACGGTGGAGACTCGGTTGCCGTTCGCCCTCTTGCCCATTGCCTGCATGCGGACCTCCCGTCCCTGTGAACCCCACAAGTGTCGCAGCATGCCCCGCAATCGTGAGGCCAATAGCTCGTACGGGGAATATATCTCCCAGAAACTTGAGTCCTGGATATATGCGGCGCTACGTTCGGCACTCCACCGCTCGCACAGCGGAGCCGAAACCGGCGGAAGTGCACCGCCCTGCCCCGCGCCGAAACCGGCGCCCCGCAGGTACGGCATCGCCACCGCCCGCACCCACGGAGGCACGCGCCCATGACCGCAGCCGAACAGATCTCCGTCCCCGACCCCGTCCTCCGCGAGGACCGGCTCGACTTCACGCCCACCTCCCGCAGCGTCTCCTTCTCCCGGCGCCGCACCGCGCGGCTCGTCCGGGAGTGGGGGTATCCGGGGCTGGCCGGCGACGCGGCCTTGCTGGTCAGTGAGTTGGCGACCAACGCGTTACTGCACGGCGCCATCCGGGGGCGGCTCTTCCGCGTGCACCTCACGCTCAGCGCGGCCACGCTGCGTATCGCGGTGAGTGACCCGCGCGGTGAGCGGCTGCCCGGTCTGCGCGAGGCCGGGGACGACGAGTGCTACGGGCGGGGTCTCGTCATCGTCGCGCGGATCGCGGACCGCTGGGGCGTCGAGCCGCGCACCGTCGGGAAGACCGTGTTCGCCGAACTCGCCCTGCGGCAGAAGCCGGACATGCCGATGGGCCCGCGCGAAGCCGTTCGCGCGGGCCCATCTCGTACAACTACGCCCAGGTGATCAGGCGCTTCGGCTGTTCCAGGATCGCGGCGACGTCCGCCAGGACCTTGGAGCCGAGCTCGCCGTCGACCAGGCGGTGGTCGAACGACAGGGCCAGCGTGGTGACCTGACGGGGCTTCACCTTGCCCTTGTGGACCCACGGCTGGAGCTTGATCGCACCGACCGCGAGGATCGCGGACTCGCCCGGGTTCAGAATGGGCGTGCCCGTGTCCACGCCGAAGACGCCGACGTTGGTGATGGTCACCGTGCCGCCCGCCATCGCGGCGGGGGAGGTCTTGCCCTCGCGGGCCGTGGAGACCAGCTCGCCCAGGGACGCGGCCAGTTGCGGGAGCGTCTGCTCGTGCGCGTCCTTGATGTTCGGGACGATCAGTCCGCGCGGGGTGGCGGCGGCGATGCCCAGGTTGACGTAGTGCTTCTGCACGATCTCCTGGTTCGCCTCGTCCCAGGCGGCGTTGACCTCCGGGTTCCGCTTGATCGCGACCAGGAGGGCCTTGGCGATGATCAGGAGCGGGTTGACCCGCACCCCCGCCATGTCCTTGTCCTCCTTGAGCTCCGCCACCAGCTTCATCGTGCGCGTCACGTCGACGGTGACGAACTCGGTGACGTGCGGAGCCGTGAACGCGCTGCCCACCATCGCCTGGGCGATGGCCTTGCGTACGCCCTTGACCGGGATGCGGGTCTCGCGGGCGCCCACCGTGGTGACCACGGCCGGAGCCGGGGCCAGCGCCTCGGGAGCGGGGGCGGCCTGCGCGGCGACGGGCGCGGGGGCCTGTGCCGGTACGGGCTTGGCCGCCGCGTGCACGTCCTCGCGGGTGATGATGCCGCCCTCGCCGGTCGGGACGACCGTCGCCAGGTCGATGCCCAGGTCCTTGGCCAGCTTGCGGACCGGCGGCTTGGCCAGCGGCCGGCTCTCCGGAACGACGGCGGCGTGGCCGTTCATCTCGCTCTGGATCGCCGTCGCGGCAGCCGACGCGGCAGCGGCCGTGCCCTTGCGGGCCCGTCGCTTGGTCGAGCTCTCGGAGACGCCGTAGCCGACCAGGACCGGCTGGCGGCCCTTCGGAGCCTCGGGCTCCGGTTCGGGCTGAGCAACCGGTGCGGGTTCGGCCGCCGGGGCCGGGGCCGCGTCACCGCTGCCCGGGGCCACGTCCACCGCGATGATCACCTGGCCGACGTCGACCGTCGTGCCCTCGGGGAAGCGCAGCTCGTGCACCACGCCGTCGAACGGGATCGGCAGCTCCACGGCCGCCTTCGCCGTCTCGACCTCGCACACGACCTGGCCGTCGGTGACGGTGTCGCCGGGCTGGACGTACCACTTGAGGATCTCGGCCTCGGTCAGTCCCTCGCCCACGTCGGGCATCTTGAACTCACGGAAGCGAGCAGCGTTGGAAGTGTCGGTCATCGTTGTCACGTCCCAGTCCTCAGTACGCCAGCGAGCGGTCGACGGCGTCGAGCACGCGGTCGAGACCCGGCAGGTACTCGTCCTCCAGCCGCGCCGGCGGGTACGGGGCGTGGTAGCCGCCGACCCGCAGCACCGGTGCTTCCAGGTGGTAGAAGCAACGCTCGGTGATCCGGGCGGCGATCTCGGCCCCGGAGCCGTAGAACACCGGCGCCTCGTGGACCACGACGAGCCGGCCGGTCTTCTCGACCGAGGTCTGGATGGCGTCGAAGTCGATCGGGGACATCGAGCGCAGGTCCAGGACCTCGATCGACTTGCCCTCCTCCTGGGCGGCCGCGGCCGCCTCCAGGCAGACCTTCACCATCGGGCCGTACGCGACGAGCGTGAGGTCGGTGCCGGTGCGGGCCACCGAGGCCTTGTGCAGCGGGCCCGGGATGGTGTCGGTCTCGACCTCACCCTTGTCCCAGTAGCGGCGCTTGGGCTCGAAGAAGATGATCGGGTCGTCGCTCTGGACGGCCTGCTGCATCATCCAGTAGGCGTCGCTCGCGTTCGACGGCGAGACCACCTTCAACCCCGCGACGTGCGCGAACAGGGCCTCGGGCGACTCGCTGTGGTGCTCGACCGCGCCGATGCCGCCGCCGTACGGGATACGGATGACGACCGGCAGCTTGATCTTGCCGAGCGCGCGGGCGTGCATCTTGGCGAGCTGGGTGACGATCTGGTCGTACGCGGGGAAGACGAAGCCGTCGAACTGGATCTCCACGACGGGCCGGTAGCCGCGCAGGGCAAGGCCGATCGCCGTGCCGACGATGCCGGACTCGGCGAGCGGGGTGTCGATCACCCGGTCCTCGCCGAAGTCCTTCTGGAGTCCGTCGGTGATCCGGAAGACGCCGCCGAGCTTGCCGACGTCCTCACCCATGATGAGGACCTTGGGGTCGGTGTCGAGAGCCTTGCGCAGCGACTCGTTGAGAGCCTTCGCAATGGACATCTTTTCCATGGCCATGGCTACTTGCCCTCCTCGGCGGTGTCTGCGAACGATGCCTGGTAGGCAGCGAACTGGGCGCGCTCCTCGTCGACGAGGGGGTTCCCGTCCGCGTAGACGTTGTCGAAGATTGCGATCGGGTCGGGGTCGGGCATCGCCCGTACCGCCTCACGGACCCGCTTGCCGAGGGCCTCGCTCTCCTCGTCCAGCGCGGTGAAGAACGCCTCGTCTGCGGCGCCCTCCTTCTCCAGGTACGTGCGCAGCCGCAGGATCGGGTCCTTGGCCTCCCAGGCGGCCCGCTCCTCGTCGGCCCGGTACTTCGTCGGGTCGTCGGAGGTGGTGTGCGCGCCCATCCGGTAGGTGAACGCCTCGACGAGGGTCGGCCCTTCACCCCGGCGGGCCCGCTCCAGCGCCGACCTGGTCACGGCCAGGCAGGCGAGTACGTCGTTGCCGTCGACCCGGACGCCGGGGAAGCCGAAGCCCTGCGCGCGCTGGTAGAGCGGGACGCGGGTCTGCTTCTCGGTCGGCTCGGAGATCGCCCACTGGTTGTTCTGGCAGAAGAAGACGACCGGGGCGTTGTAGACCGCGGAGAAGGTGAAGGACTCGGCGACGTCCCCCTGGCTGGAGGCGCCGTCACCGAAGTACGCGATCACGGCCGAGTCCGCGCCGTCCTTGGCGACGCCCATGGCGTAGCCGGTGGCGTGCAGGGTCTGCGAGCCGATGACGATCGTGTACAGGTGGAAGTTGTTGGTGTTCGGGTCCCAGCCGCCGTGGTTCACACCGCGGAACATTCCGAGCAGATTGGTCGGGTCGACCCCCCGGCACCAGGCGACGCCGTGCTCCCGGTAGGTCGGGAAGACGTAGTCGTCGTCGCGCAGGGCCCGGCCGGAGCCGATCTGGGCGGCCTCCTGGCCGAGCAGCGAGGCCCACAGGCCCAGCTCGCCCTGGCGCTGGAGGGCGGTGGCCTCGGCGTCGAAGCGGCGGGTCAGGACCATGTCCCGGTACAGGCCGCGCAGCTCTTCTGCGGTCAGGTCGATCGAATAGTCCGGGTGCTCGAGCCGCTCGCCCTCGGGCGTCAGCAGCTGTACGAGCTCGGGCTCGGAACTCTGTGGCGTCTTCGCGGACGTCTTCGCGGTCGTTTTCACGGCGCTGGTCCGCTTGCTGCTGCGTCGCGGTTTGCGCGCGGCAGTGCTCTCCACGGTCACGTGCGTGCTCCTCCGTCGGTCCGGCCCCCGGGGTCTGCCGGGAAGCCAGTGCGGCTCGCCTGTGTCCGTACCCGTGCACGGGGTGGGTGCCGCTCGGTCCGGGAACAGGCGTGACAGGTGCCCCGGCGAGCGCCCTGCCGAAAGCACGTTACCCAGTACGCCGCATAACTGCGAAACCCTATCTGACCTGCGATTTTGCTTGGATTTCCAAGTAAATCGAAAAAGTCGGGAACTCTCGCTGGTCACAGCACTGGTAACAGCCTCGCAGGCCGCCGGAACAACGGCACGTTATCCCGCCGTTCGGCGGCAGGGAAGGGGTGAGTGTGTGAGACTGCGTTTTGTGCGCGAACAAGGAAAAATCACCGTTTTTCTGTTGGACGACCATGAAGTCGTGCGACGCGGAGTCCACGAGTTGCTCTCGTCCGAGGACGACATCGAGGTCGTAGGCGAGGCCGGCACCGCGGCGGACGCTCTGGTCCGCATCCCCGCGACCCGGCCCGATGTGGCGGTGCTCGACGTACGGCTGCCGGACGGCAGCGGGGTGGAGGTCTGCCGGGAGGTCCGCTCCCAGGACGCGGACATCAAGTGCCTGATGCTCACCTCGTACGCCGACGACGAGGCACTGTTCGACGCGATCATGGCGGGTGCGTCCGGATATGTACTGAAGGCGATCCGGGGCAGCGAACTGCTGAACGCGGTACGTGAAGTGGCCGCCGGGAAGTCGCTGCTGGACCCGGTGGCGACAGCGCGGGTGCTGGAGCGGCTGCGCGACGGCAAGAAGGGCCGGGGCGAGGACAAGCTCGCCGGCCTCACCGAACAGGAACGCAAGATCCTCGACCTGATCGGCGAGGGGCTGACGAACCGGGTGATCGGCGAGCGGCTGCACCTCGCCGAGAAGACGATCAAGAACTATGTCTCCAGCCTGCTCTCCAAGCTGGGCATGGAACGGCGCTCGCAGGCCGCCGCGTACGTGGCCAGGATCCAGGCGGAGAAGCGCTGAGGAGCGCCAGGGGGTGCCGGGAGGCGGTTGACCTTCGGGACTTTGGTCCCTGATCAACCGGGGCCGCAGCCTCTTTCTGCGGCTTCCGCGGTGGCGGAGAGTGGAGGTCATGTCCTTCGAGGAACTCCAGGCGATCGAACTGCTCGGCCGCGTCCGGTACGGCCGGCTGGCGACGAGCATGCGGGCCCTTCCCTTTCTGTCGGTGGCCCGCCACGTCGTGATCGACGGTCGCGTGGTCCTGCGGATGCACAGCGGTTTCGGGTACCACAACGCGTGCGACGGCACGGTCGTGGCGTACGGCGCGGACAACTTCAGCGCCGCTTGCCCGGTAGGCGGTGGTTCGGGAGGCGGGGGTGATCTGTGGGCCGTGCAGTTCACCGGCACCGCCGAGATCGTGCACCCGACACCCGGCCAGCGCGAGCTGTTCGGCGACGGTCCCGCCCTGGTGAACGGCGAGCCCTTCGCCCCGGCGTACCTCAGGCTCGAACCGCACTTCGCCTCTGTGCACACTCTGGGCTTCGACGCAAGTCAGCCGATCGGCAACACAGCGTGATCTAACATCTGGTGAGTGCCGCGCTCATTTGTCACCCTTCCGTCCGCTCCGCCGGACGGCGAGGTCCGGTTCCCGTCCGCACCTCCTGCGCCCGTGTCCCCGGTGGACCGGGCTCTCCTCCCGTCCGTGCCACGGCGGCCGCCGGTGCCTCCGGTGAACGAGGTGCTGCGCCGCTACCCGGACGCCGGTGAACCCCTGAGCTGCAAGCCCATCACCAAGGGCCTGCTCAACCACGGCTACCGCGTCTCCACCACCCGCGGCTCCTACTTCCTCAAGCACCACCTCGACGACTCCACCGGCGACCGCGCCACGATCGTCCGCCAGCACCGCGCCACCCAGCGGCTCCAGTCACTGGGCGTGCCCGTCGCCCCGCCCGTGCAGGACACCGAGGGCGAAACGGTCACGGAGATCGGCGGACGGTGCTACGCCCTGCACCCCTGGGTGGACGGGCTGCACCGGGCGGGCGACCAGCTCACCACCGCGCAGTCGGAACGGCTCGGGGCGCTGCTCGGGGCGGTGCACACCGGGCTCGAACAGGTCATGGGCTCCGGCACCGTGCCCGAACAGGCCATGGGCTCGGGCACCGGGCTCGCGCGCCGGTCCTGCGGGTACCGGAGCGCCGATCCCGGCGACACCTTCGCGCTCATCGACGACCTGCTGACGGCCGCGCGCGGACGCCACCGGCGGGACTGCTTCGACGAGCTGGCCGAGCACCGCCTGCTGGAGCGGCGCACCCTGCTGGAACGTCACGCCGACCGCAGGCCCCCGACGCCCGGCGCCCCGGCCACCGGCTGGGTGCACGGCGATTTCCACCCGCTGAACGTCCTGTACCGGGGCGCGGACCCGGTCGCGATCCTCGACTGGGACCGGCTGGGGGTCCAGCCGAGGGCGGAGGAGGCGGTGCGGGCCGCGGCGATCTTCTTCGTACTGCCGGCCGGGGAGCTGGAGCTGAAGAAGGTACGGGCGTACGCGCGGGCCTACCGGCGGGCGGCCGGGGCGGGGGCGGCGGAACTGGCCGCCGCGGTGCACCGGGTGTGGTGGGAGCGGCTCAACGACTTCTGGATACTGCGCTGGCGGTACTGCCTGGACGACCGGAGGGCCGACCCGCAGTTCCCTGCGGTGTCGGCCCTGGCGGTCTGGTGGACGCGCGAGTACGAGACGGTGCGCGAGGCGTTCACGGGCTGATTCCTCCCGTGAACGGCCGGCCGGGTCAGCGGGTGTTCACGGGGTGGTGATCACTGGGTGGTGATCACTGGGTGGTGCCCGAACCGGCCGCCGCGGACGTACCGGTGGCGGCACCGCCGTCGGCCGTACCGGTACCGCCGTCGGCCGTACCCGTGCCACCGTCGGCCGTACCCGTGCCACCGTCGGCCGTACCCGTGCCACCGTCGGCCGTACCCGTACCGCCGTCGGCCGTACCGGTACCACCGTCAGCCGTACCCGTACCGCCGTCGGCCGGGCCTCCGGTGGACGGGGTGGACGGTTGGGTCGTCGGCGGCTCGGACGGCTGGCTCGGAGTGGTCGACGGGGAGTAGGTCCGCGGCGGGGGCGTGTCCTGCTGGTTGCCGGTGGAGTTCTCCGGCACCTCGGTCTGCTCGCTCTGCTCGTCGGTCGGCCCGGACGAACTCTTCTTCGGGGACGGCGAACTGGAGACCTTGTCGGGCTGCTTCTCGCGCTTCGTGCCGGTGTCCTGCGCGGCGTTGACCGCGATGGCGACGCCCGCCCCGATCGCGATCAGCGCGAGCACGACGAACAGCCACAGCTTGCCGCGACCGCCGCCACCGCCGTTGTGCCCGCCCTCGTAACCGCCGTCGTCGGGGTTCATCGGCGGCAGGATCGGACCCTGCGAGGTGTCCCCGTGCGGCGGGTGGCCCATCGCCATCGTGCCCCCGGCCATGCCCATGGCCGGGGTGTGCCCGCCCTCGTGCATCGCGACCGGGCCGGTGTTCCACGTATTCGTGTGGCCGCCCTGCACCTGAAGCATCTGGAGGCTGTACTGGACCAGGCCGCGCATCTCCTCGGCGCTCTGGAACCGGTCGTCCGGGTCCTTCGCCAGGGAACGCATGACCAGTCCGTCCAGCTCCGGCGGCACCGAGCCCAGGACCTCGGACGGCGGGACCGGGATGTCCTGGACGTGCTGGTACACGACGGAGAGCGGCGTCTCGCCCGTGAACGGGGGCCGCATGGCCAGGAGTTCGTACAGCAGGCAGCCGGTGGCGTAGAGGTCGGAGCGGTGGTCGACGGCCTTGCCGAGCGCCTGCTCCGGGGAGAGGTACTGCGGCGTGCCCATGACCATGCCGGTCTGCGTCATCGTCGACTGCGCGCCGTGCAGCGCACGGGCGATGCCGAAGTCCATCACCTTGACCGCACCGGAGTTCGTGATGATCACGTTGGCCGGCTTGATGTCGCGGTGCACGATGCCGTGCTGGTGCGAGTACGCGAGCGCTTCCAGTACGCCCGAGACGATGATCAGGGCCTGCTCGGGCGGCGGCGCCTCGGCGCTGATCAGCAGGTCGCGGATGGTCCGCCCCTCGACCAGCTCCATCACGATGTAGGGGACGGTCGCCCCGCCCACGACATCCTCGCCGGAGTCGTACACGGCGACGATCGCGTGGTGGTTGAGCCCGGCGACCGACTGCGCCTCGCGCGTGAACCGGGCCTTGGAGACCGGGTCCTCGGCGAGATCGGAGCGCAGCAGTTTCACCGCGACCGTCCGCCCGAGCCTGACGTCCTCGGCCGCGAACACCTCCGCCATACCGCCCCGGCCGAGGCGGTGGGTCATCCGGTAACGTCCGTCACCGACGACACCGCCGATGCCCCAGGCGTCGGTGCCATCCGATACTCCGCCGCCGTTTGCTTCGGAATCGGGTGCCATCAGTCCTCGCCGTCGTATCTGTCCGCGCGTCCGCGGGTTCTCACGGTGTCTAGCTGCATTGCCACGTCACGCTACAGCCTCTTCCGGACACACCGTTTCCGAGAGGGACCGGTTATCCAACCGCCCGGCGTGCCGTCCACGCAAATTTCATGCGGTTCCTGTAACGCTTCCGAGACGCTTCTTGTGCGTAGGGTCACGGAACGGGCACCCGGCTTGACGTGTCGTACCCCTCGGGCAGACTTGGCGCGTAATGGATGATCGCGTGAGTCGCGCGCCGAGGGGGAGCAAGTCATGAGCCAGGACGGCGCACACGGCGCTCAGGGTCGCTATGCGGGCGGTTCGGTCGCCGGCGGCCGGTACCAGCTTCGCGACCTGCTCGGCGAGGGCGGCATGGCGTCCGTATACCTGGCGTACGACACCGCGCTGGACCGCCAGGTCGCGATCAAGACACTCCACACGGAACTCGGCCGCGAGCAGTCCTTCCGCGAGCGGTTCCGGCGCGAGGCGCAGGCCGTCGCCAAACTGCAGCACACCAACATCGTCTCGGTCTTCGACACCGGTGAGGACGAGCTCGGCGGCGCGCTGATGCCGTACATCGTCATGGAGTACGTGGAGGGGCAGCCGCTCGGCTCCGTGCTCCAGGCGGACATCCAGAACCACGGCGCGATGCCGGCCGACCGGGCGCTGAAGGTGACGGCCGACGTGCTGGCCGCGCTGGACACCAGCCACGAGATGGGCCTGGTCCACCGCGACATCAAGCCCGGCAACGTGATGGTGACCAAGCGCGGCATCGTGAAGGTCATGGACTTCGGCATCGCCCGCGCCATGCAGTCGGGCGTCACGTCGATGACGCAGACCGGCATGGTCGTCGGCACCCCGCAGTACCTCTCCCCCGAGCAGGCCCTCGGCCGCGGCGTGGACGCCCGCTCCGACCTGTACTCGGTCGGCATCATGCTGTTCCAGCTGCTGACCGGGCGGATCCCGTTCGACGCGGACTCCCCGCTGGCCATCGCGTACGCGCACGTACAGGAGGAGCCGGTCGCGCCCTCCACGATCAACCGCGCGGTCACCCCGGCGATGGACGCGCTGGTCGCCCGCGCGCTGAAGAAGAACCCGAACGAGCGCTTCCCGAGCGCGGCGGCGATGCAGGACGAGATCGCCCGGGTGCTGGCCGCGAGCGGCCCCACGGGCGCGCCGGTGATCGTCGCGGGCGGCGGCGCCCCGGCGAACAGCGGCTCGGGCGTCGGCTCGGCGGTCTTCCCGCCGGTCGACCAGTCCGGCGCGACGCCCCAGAGCGTCCAGACCCCGTACCAGCCGGGTCCGTACCAGTCGGGCCCGTACCAGTCGGGCCCGTACGGTCCGGCGACCCCGGCCCCCACGCCGGCACCGTCGTACGGCTACCCGCAGTCGGCCCAGCAGTACCAGAGCCAGGCCCCGGTGCCGCAGCAGACCCCGCCGCCGTACTCGACCTCGCCGCAGACACAGACGCAGTCGCACTCCGGCTCGGGCGGGAGCGGCTCCAGGCGGAACATGCCGGTGATCGTGGGCTCGATCGTGGTCGCCCTGATCGCGATAGGCGGGCTGATCACGGTCGTCGCCCTGAAGGACGACGACAAGGGCGGCACGACCGCGAACGAGTCGCCGGCCGCGGGCGAGCACAAGGATCCGGAGCGGAACCGGACGATGGACACCGAGGACTGCACGGACGCGCTGGAGGACAGCGACGACCCGAACAAGGTCGACGCCCCCAGCTTCCTGTACAAGGACATCCTCTCCGCACGGGCCTGCACGGACGCGGCGGGCTGGACCGTCAAGATAATCAAGGTGCCGGGGAACGCCTACGCGGAGGACCAGGTCATCGACCAGTTCCCGACGTCGGGCGCCGCCGTCCCGAAGACCGGCGCCCACTTCGAGCTGCGCATCGCGACGGGCGACCCGGCCTGATCCTGACCGCTCCGGGCCCGAGGGGGCTCGCGCGGTCGCTTGCCAGGGTGCCGCGTGCCGCGCGCTGGGTGCCGCGCGCTGGGCACCACAGAGCCGAGATGCCGGACATACCGTCACATGTGACGCTGAGCCCATGGCTTCAGGACTTCTCCCCTCACGGCCCACGAGGTGCGTTGCCTGCCTCGTACTGACGGCGGGTGCGGCGCTGGGGGCCACGGCGGGAGAGGCACCGGCGGGCCAGGGTTCATCCGGCCGGCCGACGGGGCCGCGCAGCTCCCCGGCGGCGCCGTCCACACACACCTCGGCCGGAACCCCCGCCCGGCCTTCCGGCGTCCCCGGTACAGGTCCGTCGGCCGAGGAACCGGCCACCCCCGCACCCGCGCCGACGGCCGTTCACCCGGACGGTGGACCGGCCGCCCCCGCACCTCCGGGCCCTCCGCCGCCGCCCGCCCCGGCTTCCGGCTCCCCCGCCGGCTCCGCGACGGCCACCGCGTCCACCTCGCCCTCGCCCTCGTCCTCGTCCACCGACGACTCCGCCTCCGGTTCCGATCCCGATCCCGATCCCGCCTCCGGCTCCGGCTCCAGCTCCGGCTCCGACTCCAGCTCCGATCCCGGCTCGGGTTCCAGCTCCAGCTCCGCCTCCGACTCCGCCTCCTCCGACGGGGAGCCGCCGGCCGACGACGCGCAGTCGCCGCTGGCCGGGCGTGAGGCCGGGGAGGGGCGACTGCGGCCCGGGCGGCAGCTCTCGGCGTGGGAGTTCGCGCACCCGGACGGTCCGCTCCAGAACCCCTACGCGCCTCCGGCGGCCACCGATCCGGGGCCGACACCGACGCCCGGGGCGAGTACGTCCGACGGGGCCGACCAGCTCTCGCGGCAGGCCCTGGACTCACCGGCCGTGCGGCAGGTGAAGCAGTTGTCGCTGGGCGCGGGAATCGCGCTGGTCGGGTTGGGGCTGGGCTTCCTGGCGTACCGCATGCGCCGCGCGGACTAGGGCCTGACCGGCCCCAGGCCACCCCAGCAGAGATTTGCCTCCATCGACATACTCGGTATACATACTGAGTATGTCGATCCGCCACGGGCTGCTGGCCCTGCTGGAACGGGGGCCCCGATACGGCTCCCAGCTCCGTACCGAATTCGAGTCGCGCACCGGCTCCACCTGGCCGCTCAACGTCGGCCAGGTGTACACGACGCTCAGCCGGCTGGAGCGCGACGGCCTGGTCGTCCAGGACGACGAGGACGACCAGGGCCACGCCCTCTACGCGATCACCGACGACGGACGCACCGAGCTGCGGAACTGGTTCGAGACGCCCGTCGACCGCAGCAACCCGCCCCGCGACGAGCTGGCCATCAAGCTCGCCATGGCGGTCGGCGCGCCCGGGGTCGACATCCGCGCCGTCATCCAGTCCCAGCGCCACCACACCCTGAAGGCGATGCAGGACTACACCCGCCTCAAGGCGCAGTCGCTCAGTGACGTCCCGGCCAACCGCGACGAGGTCGCCTGGCTGCTCGTACTGGATCAGCTGATCTTCCAGGCGGAGGCCGAGGCGCGCTGGCTGGACCACTGCGAGACCCGGCTCGTCCGCCTCGCCGAGGCCGCCGCCACGGAGCCGGAACCGGAGATCCGTACGACCGGCCGCACCGCGCCGCGTGCCGCCCTCCCGCGCAGCCGACGCTGACGCGCACCGCGTGCCGCGCACGGCAGCCCGCACGCCGAACACCACGAACCGCGAGCCGCAGACCACGGCCCGCAGACCGGACCGCGAACCGCGGGACCTCGTCATCCACACCCGTTCCGAGGGGGGAACCACTCATCATGTCCTCGCACGTCCCGCCCCGACCCGTGCCACCGGCCGACGCACCGATACCTTCCGGCGCACCGGTGCTCGAACTCCGGGCGCTCACCCGCACCCACGGCTCCGGCGTCGCCGAGGTGCACGCCCTGCGCGGCATCGACCTCTCCGTGTACGCCGGTGAACTCGTCGCCGTGATGGGCCCGTCCGGCTCCGGCAAGTCGACCCTGCTGACCATCGCGGGCGGTCTCGACACCGCGACCAGCGGCCAGGTCGTCATCGAGGGCCAGGACATCGCCGGGCTCGGCCGCAAGGGCATCGCCGCCCTGCGCCGCCGCAGCGTCGGCTACGTCTTCCAGGACTACAACCTGATCCCCGCGCTCACCGCCGCCGAGAACATCGCCCTGCCGCGCGAGCTCGACGGCGTCTCCGTCCGCAAGGCCCGCAAGGAGGCCCGTGCGGCGCTGGAGGAGATGAAGCTGCTGGAGATCGCCGACCGGTTCCCGGACGAGATGTCCGGCGGCCAGCAGCAGCGGGTCGCGATCGCCCGTGCGCTGGTGGGGGACCGGCGCCTGGTGCTCGCCGACGAGCCGACCGGAGCGCTCGACTCCGAGACCGGCGAGCAGGTCCTCGCGCTGCTGCGCAACCGCTGTGACCAGGGCGCGGCCGGCGTGATGGTGACGCACGAGCCGCGGTACGCGGCCTGGGCGGACCGGGTCGTGTTCCTCCGGGACGGTTCGGTCGTCGACCAGACGCTCACCGCCGACGCCGACTCGCTCCTCGCCTCCGAGGCCGCCAAGTGAGCGTCTTCACCGGCTGGCGCGCCGCCCTGCGGATAGCCCGGCGCGACGCGGTGCGGTCCAAGGGCCGCAGCGCACTGGTGGTCGCGATGATCGCCGTACCCGTCCTCGGCGTCACCGCCCTCGACGTGACGTACCGCAGCGTGACACCGACCACGGCCGAGCAGCTGACGGCCTCGATGGGCTCCGCCGACGCGCTCTTCAGCGACGAGGGCATCGGCCCCATCCTGCAGCTGCCCGACGCGGAGAGGTACGAGCAGGTCGACGAGAACGCGCCGGTTGACGAGGACGGCCCGTCGATCGACGTCACCACCACGTTCCCCAAGGGCTCACGGGCGATCAGCATCCAGTCCGTCCCGGCCGGCATCACCACCGGCTACGGCATCGCCACCACCGAGATCTACGAGTTCCGGACCTCGGACCAGCTGGCCCGCGGCAAGATCGACCTCGTACGCGGTGCGTTCCCGCACGGCAAGGACCAGGTGGCGGCCACCGAGCCGTTCCTGAAGTCGACCGGCCTGCACGTCGGTTCGACCACCACCGTGCGCAACTTCGGCAAGAAGTACACGATCACCGGCGTGGTCGAGCAGCCTGACCAGCTGAGCGCCGAGGCGCTGTACGCCGATCCGGGAGCGGTCATCGCCCCGTGGCAGGCCAGGGCCGACCATGACAAGAAGGTGCTGCCGCCGAACGTCGGCTCCAAGACGTGGCTGGTCAAGGGTCCCGAAGGGGTGGGGGTGACTTGGCCGGACGTCGTGGCGGCCAATAAGTCGGGCGTCCTCGTCAAGTCCCGTCAGGTCGTCCTGGACCCGCCGCCGGACTCCGAGGTCCCGCTGGCCGAGAAGGGTGTCGAGGCGTACCCGGAGAGCTCCGAGGTGAGCGCGGCGCTGGTCACCGTGGTCGCCATGGCGGTCCTGGAGATCGTGCTGCTCGCCGGACCGGCCTTCGCCGTCGGTGCGCGCCGCTCCCGCCGCCAGCTCGGCCTCCTCGGCACCTGCGGCGGGGACCGGCGTCATGTCCGGGCCGTGGTGCTCGGCGGGGGCCTGGTGCTCGGCGGCGTCGGGGCCGTGGCCGGTGTGGGGGTCGGGCTGGCAGCCACCGCGGTGTTCCGCCCCATGATCGAGGAATGGACCGGGAACCGCTTCGTCTCGATCTCCCTCAATCCCATGGAACTGCTGATCATCGCGGTGATCGGCCTGATCACGGGCCTGCTGGCGGCGTTCGCCCCGGCGATCGTGGCGAGCCGGCAGTCCGTGCTGGAGTCGCTCACCGGACGCCGCGGCGTCCGCCGCTCCTCCCGGGTGCTGCCCGTTCTGGGCGCCTGTGTACTGGCCATCGGATGCGCCGTCGCCGTGTACGGCGGTACCGACGGGAACTCGACGCTGGTCGCCGCCGGCTCGGTGACCGCCGAGCTCGGGCTGCTCGCCTGCATCCCGGTGATCGTCGGCTTCCTCGGGCGGCTCGGCAGCAGGCTGCCGCTCTCGCCCCGGCTGGCGCTGCGCGACGCCGCCCGCAACCGCGGCCGTACCGCTCCCGCGGTCGCGGCCGTGATGGCGGCCGTCGCCGGTTCGGTCGCCATCGCCACGTACATGTCCAGCGCCATGGCCGAGGCGGAGTACAACTACGTTCCCTCGCTGAACGAGGGCACCGTCGTCATCTCCGCCTTCGACGACAAGGCTGCCGCCCGGCTCCCGCAGGCACGGGCCGCCGTCGAACGGAACATGGCCGTCACCGGCGGGCACGCCGACTTCCGGCACGCGTGGGCGGGCAGCGACTGCAACGTCTACGGCGACGCGGAGAACGAATGCGGCTCGGTCGAGCTGGTGAAGCCCGCCGGGAAGGCCGCCTCCTGCCCGCTCACCGGCAAGGGCGCCAAGGAACTCGCCGCGCGGCTCACCGCCGACGAGCACAAGAAACTGATGCGTTCCCCCGCCTGTCTCGTCGGCATCATGGCGTCGGGCGTCTTCAACGCCAGTGAGCACGGCATCGTCGTGGCGGACGAGGCCATGCTCAGCACCTATGTGAAGCTCGACGACCCCGCTGCCGCCAAGGCGCTGGCGGCCGGCACACCGGTACTGCTCAACCCGGTGTTCGCGAAGAACGGCGAAGTCACCATCAAGGCCGTCCACGCCTACAGCGACAAGGACAAGCAGGGCCGGAAGCTGCACCCGGGCAAGGCCCGTACCACCACGGACAGGCTGAAGGTGTACGTGGCACCCGAAAAGTACGCCGCCACCCCCGGGATCAGCATGATCCTGCCGCGGCGGACCGCGGAACGGCTCGGTCTGCACACCCAGGCGAGCGGAAGCGTGTACGCGGTCACCCACGCGCCCACGGACGCCGAGGAGCAGCGGACCTACGGCGCGATCGAGCAGGCCGGCGGCGGCATCTGGACACAGTCCGAGTCCGGCTCCGGCGGCCGGATCGACAACTCCATGCTGCTGATCCTGACCCTGTTCGCCGGAATGGTGACACTGGGCGCCGCCGCGATCACGACGGGCCTCGCCAAGGCGGACGCGGAAGCCGATCTCAACACGCTCAGCGCGGTCGGCGCGCCCCCCGGCGTGCGGCGGAAACTGTCCGGCTTCCAGTGCGTGGTGGTGGCGCTCACGGGTGTGGTGCTCGGCACGCTGGCCGGACTGGTGCCGGCGGTGGCGCTGCGGATGGTCGATCTGCGCCAGGCGCTGCAGATAATGCGGATGGAGCCCACGGAATCCGCCTACACGCCGATCGTGCTGCCCTGGACCACCCTCGGCCTGCTCGTCGTGGGCGTGCCGCTGCTGGCCGGTCTGCTCGCCTCGGCGCTCACCCGCTCCCGCCTCGCGCTGGCGCGGAGGGCCGGGTGATGCCGGAGGCCGCGGTGATGGTGCGGCCGGTGGTGCGGCCGGTGGTGCGGCCGATGGCGCGGCCGATGGCGCGGCTGGTGGGCTGACCGGCTGACTCGGTGCCCCCGTGGACGGTGGATCAACCGTTTACGGGGGCACCACAGTGTCGTACAGCAGGTGTGCGAGACAATGGCGCCATGGAGATGCCGAGGAATGAACGGTCGCAGGAGCACCCCCAAGTCCTCGTGGTGGGGCAGGACGGCATGGCGATCGGCGGCGGTGGCACTGACGACGAGTCGCGTGAGGTCCCGGTGACGGAGATGGTCGAGCAGCCCGCGAAAGTCATGCGCATCGGAAGCATGATCAAGCAGCTCCTGGAGGAGGTCAGGGCAGCTCCTCTCGACGAGGCGAGCCGGGTCAGGCTCAAGGAGATCCACGCCAGCTCCGTGAAGGAGCTGGAGGACGGCCTCGCTCCGGAGCTGGTGGAGGAGCTGGAGCGGCTCTCCCTGCCGTTCACCGAGGAGTCGGTGCCCTCCGAGGCGGAACTCCGGATTGCCCAGGCACAGTTGGTGGGCTGGCTGGAGGGCCTGTTCCACGGCATCCAGACGGCTCTGTTCGCTCAGCAGATGGCGGCTCGGGCCCAGTTGGAGCAGATGCGCCGCGCACTTCCGCCGGGCAGCGCGCACGAGGACGAGGACGGCAGCGGGGACCCGCACGGGGCGATCCGGTCGGGCCCGTACCTGTAGCCCTCGGCCCCCACCTCCGATATCCCTGATTTCTGACAAGCCCGCCAGCAGTGGGCGACACCGAGGCCCGGCGCACATGGTCCACGACCTGTGCGCCGGGCCGGTTTCAGGCCGTCGGGGCCTGCAGCAGCACCTTCCCGATGTGCGCGCTGGACTCCAGCACCCGGTGGGCCTCGGCGGCGTCCGGCATCGGCACGATGCGGTCCACGACCGGCCGTACGACCCCGTCCGCGATCAGCGGCCAGACGTGCTCACGCACGGCGGCGACGATGGCGGCCTTCTCCGCGAGCGGGCGGCCGCGCAGCGAGGTCGCGGTGACGGCGGCCCGCTTGTTCAGCAGGGCGCCGAGATTCAGCTCGCCCTTGATGCCGCCCTGGAGACCGATGATGGCCAGCCTGCCGTTGACGGCGAGCGCCTGCACGTTCCGGTCCAGGTACTTCGCACCGACGATGTCGAGGATGACGTCCGCACCGGCCCCGTCGGTCGCCTTGTGCAGCTCCTCCACGAAGTCCTGCTCCCGGTAGTCGATCAGGATGTCGGCCCCGAGCTCCGCGCAGCGCGCCAGCTTCTCCGGCCCTCCGGCGGTGACCGCGACCCGTGCGCCCACGGCCTTGGCGAGCTGGATCGCCATCGTGCCGATGCCGCTGGAGCCGCCGTGCAC
The DNA here is from genome assembly GCF_042890955.1 of Streptomyces sp. NPDC001933. Classification (NCBI taxonomy): domain Bacteria; kingdom Bacillati; phylum Actinomycetota; class Actinomycetes; order Kitasatosporales; family Streptomycetaceae; genus Streptomyces; species Streptomyces sp. NPDC001933. Next base: position 166,171 of record NZ_JBIASS010000006.1, read on the forward strand.
CAGCAGGGTCTCGCCGGGGCGCAGATGGGCCACCATGAAGACGTTGGACCAGACCGTGGCCGTCACCTCGGGCAGCGCCGCGGCCAGAGCCGGTTCGACACCGTCCGGCACGGGCAGCAGCTGCCCGGCGGGCACCGCGACCTTCTCCGCGTATCCGCCGCCCGAGAGCAGCGCGCACACCTCGTCGCCGACCGACCAGCCCGTCACGCCGGGCCCGATCGCCGAGATGCGGCCCGAACACTCCAGGCCGGGATACGGGGACGCACCGGGCGGCGGGTTGTAGAACCCCTGCCGCTGCAACACATCGGCGCGATTGACCGCGCTGGACACGACATCGACGAGGACCTCGCCCTCGCCGGCAACCGGATCGGGCACCTCGGCCCAGACGAGTGCCTCGGGGCCGCCCGGTTCAGGGATCGTGATCGCATACATGGCGGCGAGGCTACTCCGTCGCAGATGAAGGACCACGAAGGACGCCGCACGGGGCAGGGTCCGGTCATCCGCAGACGGGAGCGAAGCCGGCCACACGCAGGGGAGGTGGGACCGGCCGCACGCACCGGGCGAAACCAGCCGTACACAGGGGTCCGGGCCCGCCGTACACAGGGGCCGTGCCCGCCGTACGCAGAGTCCGGTCCCGCCGTACGCAGGGGGCCGGGCTGGTCAGTCGCGTGGGCGCGGCAGTCCGGTGGGCGTGCCGTCCGACGGCGACTCGTTCGAGGCACGCACGATGGTGATCAGGCGGTCCGTCAACTGCAGAGGGCTGGCCGCCGGATCGTCGTAACCCAGCAGCCGATGCCCCCGCAACACGCTGACCACGAGGTCCTCGGTCTCCCGGACGCTCTTGCCCACCTCGGCCTTTATCACCGGCCGCTCGACGAGATCGAGTCCGCTGCCCTGCTGGATCAGGTCCTCCATCACCGTGCCCGCGCTGGGGCTGAGGACGGAAAGACCCAGCAGCCGGCCCGCCGCACTGGCACTGGTGATCACCGCGTCGGCACCGGACTGCCGGAGCAACGGGGCGTTCTCCTCCTCGCGCACCGCCGCGACGATCTTCGCGCCACGGTTGAGCTGCCGGGCCGTCAGCGCCACCAGCACCGCCGTGTCGTCGCGCTGGGTGGCGATGATGATCTGACGCGCCTTCTGGAGCTCGGCCCGCAACAGCACCTCGCTGCGCGTCGCGTCGCCGACCACCCCGACGAACCCTTCGGCGTTGGCGATCTCGATCACCTTGGTCGCCGGGTCGACGATGACGATCTGTTCCTTCTTCAGGCCGGTGGCACACAGGGTCTGGATGGCCGAACGGCCCTTCGTCCCGAAGCCGACGACAACGGTGTGATCACGCAAGTTGGTTCTCCAACGCTTCAGCCGAAAGTCCTCCCGGGTCCGCTCCGTGAGGACCTCAAGAGTGGTGCCGACCAGAATGATCAGGAAGAGCACCCGCAGTGGCGTCACGAGCACCACATTGGTGAGCCTGGCGCCGTCCCCGTACGGAGTGATGTCGCCGTAGCCGGTGGTGGAGAGGGTGACCGTCGCGTAGTACACCGCGTCCAGCAGATCGACTTTGCCGTCAGCTGCGTCGTGATATCCGCCACGGTCCAGCCAGACGATCAACACCGTTGCGGCAAGCACCAGCAGCGCCATCATCAGCCGCTTGGCGACCTGCCTCGCCGGTCCGTCGACAACCCTGCGCGGCAACAGCACCCGTGTGGGTACGGCATGCTCGTCAGCGCGCCTGGCCATCGCATCGTGGCCGGGAAGTTTCACGTGAAACACCCTTCCGTCCACGGCATCGCCGAGGCCCACGGTAGATCGAGGATCTCCACCTCGGTGCCGGACCGTACCCCGCCCGGCGGTACGACGGCCAGCCCGTCGGCGGCAGCGATCCCACGAAGCATCGCCGGACCGCTGTAGTGCAGCGGTACGACGTACTCGGCACCGCTCCCGGTTCCCGCGCCGCCGCTGTCGTACCCGCCGCCCGACCGCCCGTCGGCGGCGCTGCCTGCTCGGTGCACGACGGGCACCAGGCGGGTGTCATGCGGGTGCCCCTGCACCTCGTCACGCACGACGACCCGGTACGGCGCCTCCGCCTCCCGTCCCGCCAGCCCACGGAGGAGGGGCTCGGCGAGGGTGAGAAGCCCGGAGACGGCGGCCAGGGGATTGCCCGGCAACCCAACGAGATACGGACCGTCGTTCTTCTTGAGTTCCTCGCCCTTCTTGAGGCGGGCCAGCAGCATCGGATGGCCGGGGCGGACGGCGACCCCGTCGACCAGCAGCTCGGCCCCGATCTCGGCAAGGACCGGGTGGACGTGGTCGACGGGGCCCGCGGCCGTACCGCCAGTGGTGATGACCAGATCCGCGTCGGACGTGGTGAGGGCGCGCCGCAGGGCTGCCGCGTCGTCGCCGAGCCGCTGCGGGGCCGAGACCTCAGCACCCAGCGCGCGCAGCCAGGGGCCGATCATCGGGCCGAGCGCGTCACGGATCAGCCCGTCGTGCGGCAGACCGGCGGTCAGTAGTTCGTCGCCGAGAACGAGCACGTCCACGCGGGGCCGGGGCACCACGACGAGCGCGTCGTACCCGGCAGCGGCGGCCAGGCCGAGAACGGCGGGCGTCACCAGCGCTCCGGCGGGCATGAGCTGATCGCCGGCACGGCATTCCTGGCCACGGGGCCTGATGTCCTGTCCGGGGAGCACCTGATGTTTCGCGTGAAGCAGCCCCGTGGCCTCGTCCACGCGAGCGTGTTCGCTGCGGATCACGGCGTTGGCATCCGCCGGGATGCGGGCGCCGGTGGCGATCCGTACGGCGTCCCCGTCGGGAAGCGCGGCGGGGGCGCTCCGCCCGGCGAGGATGCCCAGATCCCGGTTCGATCCGGCGTCGGCCCCGGCAGCCTTGCGGACGCTCCAGGGCCCCGGTCCGGAGACGACCCAGCCGTCCATGGCCGAGGTGTCGAAGGGCGGCAGATCGGTGAGCGCGACGAGCGGCTCGGCGAGTACGTGTCCGAGCGCCTGGCCCAGGGGAAGCCGGCCGACTCGGAACGCGCCGGCCCGCCCGGACTCCCCGGCCCGCCCGGACCTCCCGGACCTCCCGGACCTCCCAGATCGGGCAGCCAGTGCACGCGCCTCCCGCCAGGAGGTCGTGGGCCCGTGCCCGTGCCTCCGGCCGTGCCGGTTACGGTCCTGCCCGGGGGCAGCGTCGGTGCTCGGGTCCAGGGCCGGTGAACGGGGCGCTGCCTCGGTTTCGTCAGCGAAGTGGGGCGGCTCCGCAGAGCAGCGCGACCGCACCGGGGAACCGGGTTCGGGTTCGGGTTCGGGTTCGGGTTCGGGTTCGGGTTCGGGTTCCAACGACCGCGGCCGACCCGCGGTGTCGGGCCGACCCGCAGCGCCGGGCCGATCCGCGGCATGATGCCGACCCGTTGGGCGGGGCTCACTTGACGACCGGCTACCGACCAGGGCGAGGGCCTGCTCGACGGCCCGTTCCTCCTCGGCCGCCCGCGCCGCAAGTCCGCTGCTCACCACGGGCCCGCCGCCCGCCGACGGAACGCCCGCAGCCGGAGGCCGGTCGGACCCGCCGTTTCCGGTGGTCATTGCGTCCCGTTCTCGTCCGCCCAGCGAAGGGCGAGCGCGGCAGCCTTCCGGGCTGCCTCGGCCACCGCCGTGGCGCCGTCGCCGTCGGCTTCGCTGCTCGCCATGGCCGCCGCGTACCCGACGAGGAAGGTCGTCAGCGGTGCGGCGGGCCGGGCGACGCCGTGGGCGGCGTCACGGGCCAGATCGAGCAGGACGTCGGTGTCGACGTCCAGTTCGATGCCGAGTTCGTTCTTGACTGCGGTGATCCATTCGTCCAGCACGGCCCCATGCTCTCTGATGCGGGCCCGCGCCGATGCGATGTCCTCCCAGGTGTCGCAGTCGAAGGAAGCGAGGGGATCGGCCTCCACCCGGGCAAGGTCGAGCTCAGGCGTCAGCAGACGCAGGGGAAGCCCGGACAGACTGCCGTGCTCGGTGGCGAGCAGCGCGAGTTCACGGCGCAGCGGCTCGGCACGGTAGACGGCGACGAGAGGCTGGTCGCGCCCCTCCTCATCAGTGCACAGAGCCCCGTCCCGCTGCCCTTCTCCAGCAGCGGCCAGGAGCGCTCCGACCGTCCCCGCTCCGAGGAACGGCAGGTCGGCGGAGAGCACGAGAACCCGCTCCGCCGTGGTCTGCCGGACCCCCGCGTCGAGAGCGGCCAACGGGCCTCCCCCCGAGGGCACTTCGCACGTCCAGACCACCGGCCGCACGGTGGACCGGCGCCCGCCCACCACCACCGTCGTCGACGCGTCGGCGCAGGCCGCGAGCACCCGGTCGAGCAGCGCACGGCCCCCGACCCGGATCCCGGGCTTGTCGGCGCCGCCGAGCCGCTTGGCGGCCCCTCCGGCAAGAACGATGGCGTCATACGCGGTCATGCATCCGAGTATGCGTGCCGCAGGCTTCCGCCGATCCGCCCGGTCGGCGATCGAGCCGATCAGCCGGACCGAGCGAGGGGGAGGAAACGGAAGCCTGCGGCTGTTCTCGTCTACAACGTGCGCAGCAGCACCGCCGGTTGTTCCACGCAGTCGGCTATGTAGCGCAGGAAGCCGCCCGCCGTGCCGCCGTCGCAGACCCGGTGGTCGAAGGTCAGCGAGAGCTGGACCACCTGTCGTACGGCCAGCTCGCCCTGGTGCACCCAGGGCTTGGGCACTATCCGGCCGACGCCCAGCATCGCCGCCTCGGGGTGGTTGATGATCGGGGTCGATCCGTCGACCCCGAACACCCCGTAGTTGTTCAGCGTGAACGTGCCGCCGGTCAGCTCGGCCGGGGTCAGCCGCCCGGCCCGCGCCGCCTCGGTCAGCCGGGCGATCTCGGCCCCGATCGACTCGGCATTCCTGGCCTGCGCATCCCGCACCACGGGAACGACCAGGCCCCGCTCGGTCTGAGCCGCGAACCCGAGATGGACCTCCGACAGGCGCACGATCTCCCGCGCTTCCAGGTCCACCATGGAATTGAGCTCGGGGAACCGGGCCAGCGCCGCGGTGCAGATCCGCGCCAGCAGCGCCAGCACCGACACCTTGGGCCCGGCAGCCGGACCGGCGGCGCTGTTCATCGCGGCTCGGGCCACCATCAGCTCGGTGGCGTCGGCATCGACCCAGCACGTGGCATCGGGGATCTCCCGCCGGCTGCGCGACAACTTGTCGGCGACCGCACCTCGTACACCGCGCAACGGAATCCGCTGCGCGGCCGGGCCCGCCACCGCACCGGAAACCGACTCCGCCACCACCTCCGGCGTCGGCACTGAGGCCGGCCGGGGAGCCGCCGTCCCCTCCGCCAGCGCCCTGATCGCCGATTCGACGTCGGCCCGCAGGATCAGCCCGTCCGGACCGGATCCCACCAGCTGCCGCAGGTCAAGATCATTCTGCCGCGCCAGCTTCCGTACCAGCGGAGAGACAACCGCCACCGGACCCGGCACCGGAACTGGCAGGGGATCGGGAGCCGACACCGGAGCCACCGGCACCCGCGCCGGAACAGCCGCAGCCGGAACAGCCGCAGCCACGGCAGCGGGACGGACCCGACGACGGCGCGCCACCGGTGCACCCGTCCCGTACCCGACCAGCACATTGCCGGACGACTCCACCGCGGCCCCGGAACCATCCCCGGAGCCCGAGCCTGAACCGGCCCCGGAACCATCCCCCGAGCCCGAGCCTGGACCGGACCCCGCTCCCTCCTCATCCGCCCCCACCGAGACCGCCACCGTCAGCAGAGGGGCCCCGACCGGCAGTTCCGAGCCCTCCTCGCCGAACCGCGCGGTCACCACGCCCCCGTACGGGCACGGCACCTCCACCATCGCCTTGGCCGTCTCGACCTCGACGACCGGCTGGTCGATGGCAACGACATCGCCGACCTCCACCAGCCAGCGCACGATCTCCGCCTCGGTGAGCCCCTCGCCGAGGTCCGGCAGCTTGAATTCGAGTACCTGCGGCATCAGCTCTCCGCCTCCCACTGCAAGCGGGCGACCGCGTCCAGCACCCGGTCCACGCCCGGGAGGTGGTGCTTCTCCTGCATCGGCGGCGGATACGGAATGTCGAACCCGGCGACCCGCAGCACCGGCGCCTCCAGGTGGTGGAAGCAGCGCTCGGTCACCCGAGCCGCGATCTCACCGCCCGGACCGCCGAATCCGGAGGACTCGTGGACGACGACCGCACGCCCCGTACGCCGGACCGAAGCGGCGACGGTCTCGTCGTCGAACGGCACCAGCGAGCGCAGGTCCACGACCTCCAGGTCCCAGCCCTCCTCGACGGCCGCTTCCGCCGCCTCCATGCAGACGGGCAGCGACGGCCCGTACGTGATCAGCGTCGCGCTGCGGCCCGGCCGGCGGACCACGGCCCGGCCGATCGGCTCCACCGCCACCGGCGCCTCCGGCGACCAGTCCGCCTTCGACCAGTAGAGCCGCTTCGGCTCCAGGAACACCACCGGATCGTCCGAGGCGATCGAAGCCCTCAGTAGCCCGTACGCGTCCTCGACCGTGGCGGGCGTGACGACCTGGAGGCCGGGCGTCGCCATGTAGTACGCCTCCGAGGAGTCGCTGTGGTGCTCGACCCCGCCGATCCCGCCGCCGTACGGCACCCGGACCGTTATCGGCAGCGGCATGGCGCCGGCCGTCCGGTTCCGCATCTTCGCGACATGGCTGATGAGCTGCTCGAACGCCGGATAGGCGAAGGCGTCGAACTGCATCTCCACCACGGGCCGCAGCCCGTACATCGCCATGCCCACGGCCGCCCCGAGGATTCCCGCCTCGGCCAGCGGGGTGTCCGTGCAACGGTCGTCGCCGAACTCCTTCGCCAGACCGTCGGTGATCCGGAAGACCCCGCCGAGCGTGCCGACGTCCTCACCGAGTACATGCACGGCCGGGTCCTGCGCCATCGCGTCGCGCAGTGCCCGCCCGAGTGCCTGCGCCATCGTGGCGGGCTTGGCCTTCGCCGTCCGCTCTCCGGCCGTCGCCGCTGCGGTGGTCATCGCCCTTCCTCCATGTCGTCCTGGTCGTGCTCGGCGTCCAGCTCGACGCGCAGCCGGGCCGCCTGCTCCCGCAGTTGTGCGGTCTGTTCCGCGTAGACATGGGCGAACAGATCCATCGGGTCCAGCACCGGATCGGCGTTCATCCGCTCGCGCAGAGCGGCCGCCATACGCTCCGCGGCCGCGCGCGCCTCCTCGATCCCCTCGTCACCGAGCAGCCCCCGCCCGGTCAGCTCCCGCTCCAGAATCTGGATCGGGTCATGCGCGCGCCAGGCCTCCACCTCGCTGTCGACGCGGTAGCGGGTGGCGTCGTCGGCATTCGTATGGGCGTCCATGCGGTACGTCACCGCCTCGACGAGCGTCGGCCCGCCGCCGCTCCGGGCCCGCGCCACCGCCTCACCGAGGACCTGGTGCACCGCGGCCGCGTCGTTCCCGTCCACCAGCCGGCCCGGCATCCCGTACCCCACGGCCTTGTGCGCCAGGGACGGGGCAGCGGTCTGCTTCGCCAGCGGTACGGAAATCGCGAAGCCGTTGTTCTGCACGAGAAAAACGACCGGCGCCCGCCAGACAGCCGCGAAATTCAGCGCCTCGTGGAAATCGCCCTCACTCGTCCCGCCGTCGCCGACCATGGCGAGCGCCACCACGTCGTCGCCCTTGAGGCGCGCCGCGTGCGCCAGCCCGACCGCGTGCGGCAGCTGGGTGGCGAGGGGGGTGCAGAGCGGTGCGATGCGGTGCTCACGCGGGTCGTATCCGGTGTGGCGGTCGCCGCGCAGCAGTGTCAGGGCCTCGACCGGGTCCAGGCCGCGGGCCACTGCCGCAAGGGTGTCCCGGTAGCTGGGAAAGAGCCAGTCCCGCTCCTCCAGCACCAGCGCGGCCGCTATCTCGCAGGCCTCCTGCCCCGTGCTCGACGGGTAGACGGCGAGCCGGCCCTGCTTGGTGAGGGCGGTGGCCTGCGCGTTGTACCTCCGGCCTCGGACCAGCTCCGCGTAGAGCCGCAGCAGCAGCTCGGGATCGGCATCGGCCACGGCATCCGTACCGAGCACGCGATACGGCTCGGGGTCCGGGAGCAGCGGCGCGGGATCGGTGAGCGGCTTCCAGGCCGGGGGCGGCGTGGGCCGGTAAGCAGCCGCGCCGGGCAGCTCTTGGACCGTCATGACAAGCACCTCCTGGCATCGAGGGTTTTCGAGCGGCGTCTGTCGGCATCAGGGGATCGTCCGATACCGAGGGGTGTCGAAATGCATCGAAATGTCGAGCGCTGTCCGAGGCACGGATGTGGGGCGCCTCACCTACCGATTGTTCGGTCGCGAGCGCATTTTGGCTACAGGCACCTTCAGCCTGTGGACAAACGGTTCTCCACAGCCTGGGATAGAGACAGGTCGTCCAGGACGGAGAGGTGGGGGCACATGTCAGCTGAACAAATGGCCGACGGGGGCGAGGGCGTCGGCCAGATTCCGCCCGCGCGGCCGCTCGATGCCATCGACCGCGGCATCCTGCGACTGCTCCAGACGGACGGCCGCGCCTCGATACGGTCGGTGGCCGATCGCGTCCACGTGTCCCGGGCCAACGCCTACGCCCGGATCAGCCGGCTCATCGACGACGGCGTGATCCGGGGCTTCACCGCACGCGTGGACCACGAGCGGGCGGGGCAGGGCGCCTCCGCGTACATCACGCTCAAGATCGTCCAGAATTCCTGGCGCACAGTGCGCGAGGAGCTCCAGGCACTGCCGGGGGCGACTCATATCGCACTGGTCAGCGGCGACTTCGACGTCCTGCTGCTGGTCCACACCCAGGACAACAGGTCATTGCGCGAACTGGTCCTGACAAAGATCCAGGCCATCCCGGAGGTGCTCTCCACCCGCACACTCCTGGTGTTCGAGGAGACGGACCTGACCCCGGGCACGGACAGACCCCCCGAGCTCACCTGACCGCGGCCTGCCGGACGCCCAGCAGCCGTCAACGGATCAACGATTCAACAGCTCAAAACCTCAACGCCTCAAAACCTCAGCGGCTCGACAACTCAACGGCCCAACCGCTCAACGGCTGGACCGCATCCCCTCGAAGGCCACACGGACGAGCGTGTCCGCCAGCCGCTCCCCGTCGGCCCCGCCGTCGGGCAGCGGCCGGTACCACTCCACCAGGGAGTTGACCATTCCGAAGAGCAGCCGGGTCACCAGTCGTATGTCCACGTCCGAGCGGAGGTCGCCGTCCGCCACCGCGGCCTTGAGCAGATCGGTCACCCGCTGGTCGAACTCGCGCCGCCGCTCCATGGCCCAGCGCTCCGTCTTCGTGTTGCCCCGCACCCGCAGCAGCAGCGTGACGTAGGGCAGTTCGGCTATCAGCACATCGACGGTGCGACGGGTGACGTACTCGACCCGCTCGATCGCACGCCCCTGCGTCGCTCCCGGCTCGTCGAGAATTCCGAAGAGTCCGTCAAGCGCACGGCTGACCGCGCGGCGCAGGAGCTCCTCCTTGCCCGCGACGTGGTGGTAGATGGAGGACTTGGAGATGCCCGCCGCCTTGGAGAGGTGCTCCATGGACGTGCCGTCGTAGCCGCGCTCGTTGAAGACACGGACGGCAACGGTGAGCAGAGTCTCCGGGGTGTACGTGTCCCGCTTGGCCGTGGTCATGTCCGCGATCCTCCCCTACGAGTTGTCCACAGGTTTGGCGGGCCCCCTTGTCCCGACCGATCGTTCGGTTACTCTAACTCTGTCCGCCCGTCCCTGCCCAGCTCGATGAGGAGTTGGTCCGTCATGGCCGCCGAGCTCTCCCCGCACCTGCTCTCCGAGAAGCACCGCCCCACGCTCGACCAGGCCCTCGACGCGATCCGTACGCGCGCCTACTGGTCCCCGCACCCCGAGCATCCGAAGGCATACGGCGAGGGCGGCGCCCCCGGCAGCCTGAGCGCCGCCGAGGGCAAGGCCGCTTTCGACTCCGTGCTGAACACCCGGCTCGACCTCGGCCAGCCCGGCACCGACGGCTGGACGGGCGGAGAGACCTCTCCGTACGGGCCGGAGCTCGGTGTCGAATACCCGCACGCCGACCTGGACGTCCTGCTTCCGGCGATGCGTGCGGCCATGCCCGCCTGGCGTGCGGCCGGTCCCGAGACCAGGGCCCTGGTCTGTCTGGAGATCCTCGCCCGGATCAGCGCCAGGACCCACGAATTCGCCCACGCCGTGATGCACACCAGCGGCCAGGCCTTCATGATGGCGTTCCAGGCCGGTGGCCCGCACGCCCAGGACCGCGGCCTGGAAGCTGTGGCGTACGCGTACGAGGAGCAGATCCGCACCCCCGCAAGCGCCGACTGGTCCAAACCGCAGGGCAAGCGCGACCCGCTCCAGCTGCAGAAGTCCTTCACCGCGGCACCGCGCGGCATCTCGCTCCTGATCGGCTGCAACACCTTCCCCACGTGGAACGGCTATCCCGGCCTCTTCGCCTCCCTGGCCACCGGCAATCCCGTCCTGGTCAAGCCGCACCCCCGCGCCGTGCTCCCGCTCGCGCTCACGGTGCAGCTGGCCCGCGAGGTGCTCGCCGAGGCGGGCTTCGATCCCGACCTGGTCGCCCTTGCCGCCGAACGGCCGGGCGAAGGCATCGCGAAGACCCTGGCCCTCCGCCCCGAGATCAAGATCATCGACTACACCGGGTCGACCGCCTTCGGCGACTGGCTGGAGACCAACGCCCGCCAGGCCCAGGTGTACACGGAGAAGGCCGGGGTCAACACGATCGTCCTCGACTCCACGGACGATTACCGCGGCATGCTGTCCAACCTGGCGTTCTCCCTCTCCCTCTACAGCGGCCAGATGTGCACGACCCCGCAGAACCTGCTGATCCCCCGGGACGGCATCACCACCGACGCCGGCGACAAGACGTACGACGAAGTGGTCGCCGACATCGCCGCCGCGGTCACCGGCCTGCTGGGCGACGACGCCCGGGCGAACGCCCTGCTCGGTGCCCTGGTCAACCCCGATGTGAAGGCCCGCCTGGAGGCGGCCGCGGATCTCGGCGAAGTCGCCCTGCCCTCCCGCGAGGTGGCCAACCCGGAGTTCCCCGATGCCGTGGTCCGCACCCCCGTCGTCGTCAAGCTGGACGCCACCAAGCCGGACGACGAGCAGCACTACCTGTCGGAGTGCTTCGGCCCGGTGGCCTTCGCGGTAGCGGTCGACTCGACGGCCGACGCCGTGGAGCTGCTCCGCCGCACGGTCCGCGACAAGGGCGCGATGACGGTCGGCGCGTACACCACCTCACCGGATGTGGAACGCGCGGTGGAAGACGTCTGCCTGGACGAGTCGGCCCAGCTGTCGCTGAACCTGACCGGCGGGGTGTACGTCAACCAGACCGCGGCCTTCTCCGACTTCCACGGCTCGGGCGGCAACCCGGCAGCGAACGCGGCGCTGTGCGACGGAGCCTTCGTCTCCAACCGCTTCCGCATGGTGGAGGTCCGCCGCCAGGCATGACCGCGGCCCCCGTCGCCCCCGCTCCCCTCAGCCCCTCCGGCGCCCGGGGAGCAGGGGCCCGGGGCCCCGACCGATCATGATCCGCCGGACCGGCCCCAGGCCCGCAGGCCCTAGCCGTGTTCTCCTGCCTCAGGGATCTCCGCGTAGCGCTGCACCCAGGCATGCATGGCAATGGCGGCCGCGGCCCCCGCGTTGATCGACCTCGTCGACCCGAACTGCGCGATGGAGCACACCATCGCCGCGTGCTTACGGGCCTCCTCGGTGAGCCCGGGCCCTTCCTGCCCGAAGAGCAGTACGCAGCGCCGGGGCAACTCGGTCCGCTCCAGCGGCACCGCCCCCGGCAGATTGTCGATCCCGATGATCGGCAGGCCCTCGGCCTGCGCCCACGCGGTCAGCGACTCCGTATCGGGGTGGTGCCGCACATGCTGGTACCGGTCGGTGACCATCGCACCGCGCCGGTTCCAGCGCCGCCGCCCCACGATATGGATCTCCTTGGCGAGAAACGCGTTCGCGGTGCGCACCACGGAACCGATATTGAAGTCGTGGCCCCAGTTCTCGACCGCGACGTGGAAGTCGTGCCGCCGCAGATCCAGATCGGCGACGATCGCCTCCCGGGTCCAGTACCGGTAGCCGTCGCCCACATTGCGCCGGTCGCCGTGGGCGAGCAGCTCGGGGTCGTACCGCTCGTCCACGGGCCAGGGCAGCGGGTGCGGCCCGACGCCGATCTCCGTCCCGAACCCGTCGTCGTACTGCATCGGTTCCGCGGACGCGCCGGGCTCCGCCGACGCCGCGGACGCGACGGACGCATCGGGCCCGGCGGTCTCCTCGGTCGACGATTCCCCGCCGCTGCTGCCTGCGCTGCCCGTACTGCCGCTCTCACTACTCACCCGACGAGCGTATGGCCCCCGTCGCCGCTGTGCTGCGGGGCCTCCACGTCGTCGCCGCCACGCCGCTGACCGGGAATCCTGGTCCTGACCGGGAACAGTCGCTCGCGGGCCAGCGTCACCCGGCCGCCGAGCCAGACCAGGAAGACGGTCGGCAGGAAGACGGAGTCGGCGGCGATCATCGCCATGGAGAAGAAGGGCAGCCCGAGCAGCAGGGCGATGCCGGCGTGCTCAAGCATCATGGCGACGAGCAGGACGTTCTTGACCCGCCGGTTGAAGAGGGTGAAGGGAAACGCGACCTGGACGATGACCGTGCCGTAGGTGAGCACCATCACCATCACGGAGTTGGAGGCGAGGATGTCCGACAGTCCGGGCCAGGGCGTGAAGTAGTCGAGCTTGAGCGGGTAGTACAGCGCCGTGCCGTCCTGCCACCGCGAGCCCTGGATCTTGTACCACCCCGCGGTGGCGTAGATCAGACAGACCTCGGCCATGATCACGACGAGGGTCGCGTTGTGGGCGAGATTGGCGACGACATCGAGCAGCGTGCGCGACTGGCTCTGCGGTGCGTAACGGTTCACGGCCCACCAAGCGCCTTCACCGACCCACAGGAACCAGAGCAGAGTCGGCAGCCACCAGGTACCGCCGAGCCCGTCCGTCACACTGGCCACGATCAGCACGAGGCCGAGCACCACCCAGAGCACCGGACCGGCCAGATTGCCGAGCACCGGGCTCCGCGCCCCGTCCGCTTCCGCGCGCGCCTGCCGCGCCGCCCGCCGGGCGTCCAGCGACCAGACCCGCCCGCAGCGCGTGAGCACCAGATAGATCGCCATGAGGTGGATGACGTTGTCGCCGCCGTCGCCCATGAAGATGCTGCGGTTCTGCAGGGAGAGCACCCCGGCCATGAAGAGCACCGACGTGGCCCGGGTGTGCCAGCCGACCATCAGCAGCGCCGCGGAGATCAACGCGACCGCGTACACGACCTCGAACCAGACGGTGCTGTCCGACCACATGAGCGCGGTGAACGACTGGTTGCCGGATATGAGCTGCTGCGCCATGTCCCAGCGCCACGGGGCGTCGGGGCCGTACATCTCGTGGCGGTGCGGCAGCTCGCGCAGCAGGAAGAACAGATAGGTGGCCGAGAAGCCGATCCGGATGACGGCACTCTGATACTGGCCGAGGGCCGTGGAGGTGACGCGCTGGATACCGCGGGCGAGCTTGTTGTCGGCCTTGCGGTCGAGAATGGCCGTACTCACTTGTCCGCCCCCTCGGCGCCCTTGGGAAGATCCTCGGGAGTTACCGTCCACCACGGCAGTACCCGGTAGGACGGCCGCGTGCTGATCTTCTCCTCGCTCCACGCGGGCGCCGCGACGGACCGCACCTCGGAACGGACCTGGATGCGCTCGACGGTGCCGCCGTAGTCGTGTTCGCCGAGGCGCAGCATCACGATGCGGCGGATGTAGCGCTCGGAGAGCTGGCCGCGAAGCCCGTTGGCACGGTTCTGGTTGTCGTGGGAACTGAGGTAGAAGTCCCAGCCGCGGCGGAGTTCGTTCTGCTGGACGTGGCTGGGGAGGAGATTGCCGCGTATCGCCTTGCCGTCCTCGCCGGAAAGGCTCATCCAGGGCGTGGTGCGGCGCCCGTCGGGGCCGGCTATCTCGGCTCGTACGTGAACGGCGATGTTCTGCTGGAGCGGATTCGGGGCGAAGAGCTTCCAGTTCTGCTCGAACTCGGGATAGACCCACTCGTCGACCGCTTCGCCGTGCTGCTTGGTCAGGGTGTTGGAAGGTGCGACGTGCAGAAACACCATGACCAGTTGTCCACAGGCGACCAGGCCGATGACCGACAGTGCTATCGCGGCAACGATCTGGTAGGGAAGAGACAGCGCAGCCATCCCCTCACGAGGAGCTGCCTCCAGGGCCTGACCAGCACCGGAAGGCTCGTCCGCCCGCTGATCCGGCCCCGGCTCGGCCCTCCAGCTCCCGCCCTCGGCACTCCCGTTCCCGCTCTCGGAACCCCTGTCGTCGTACGAATCCATCCCGCCCCGATCCCCGTCGATCCCCGGTCAGTTATCCACAGGGTTGACACCCTACGGGCCGCCGACTCACCATTGAAGACATTGAACCGAACGATCGGTCGGTAGGGAGTCCGGGATGGCGGCAGTGACTGCGGACCAGACAGCGCAGGCGGGAGCGGACAGGCCCGAAGGGGCGGACGAGGCCCTGGAGGCGGCATTCGACGCCGCAGTGGCGGCGGACGAGCGCATCGAGCCACGCGACTGGATGCCCGATGCGTACCGCGCCTCGCTGGTCAGGCAAATGGCCCAGCATGCCCACTCCGAAATCATCGGCATGCAGCCGGAGGCCAATTGGATCTCGCGCGCGCCTTCGCTGCGCCGCAAGGCGATCCTCATGGCCAAGGTGCAGGACGAAGCGGGCCACGGCCTCTATCTGTACAGCGCGGCGGAGACCCTCGGCACCGGCCGCGAGGAGCTGCTCGACAAGCTCCACGCGGGCCGCCAGAGGTATTCATCGATCTTCAACTACCCGACGCTGACCTGGGCGGACGTCGGCGCGATCGGCTGGCTCGTGGACGGCGCCGCGATCACCAACCAGGTGCCGCTGTGCCGCTGCTCCTACGGCCCGTACGCCCGGGCGATGGTCCGCATCTGCAAGGAGGAGTCCTTCCACCAGCGCCAGGGGTACGAGCTGCTGCTCACCCTCAGCGGCGGCACCCCGGCGCAGCACGAGATGGCGCAGGACGCGGTGAACCGCTGGTGGTGGCCGTCCCTGATGATGTTCGGCCCACCGGACGACGCCTCGGCCCACTCGGCGCAGTCGATGACCTGGAAGATCAAGCGCCACTCCAACGACGAGCTGCGGCAGCGCTTCGTGGACATCTGCGTCCCGCAGGCCGAGGCGCTGGGGCTCACCCTCCCGGACCCGGACCTCCGGTGGAACGAGGAGCGCGGACAGCACGACTTCGGGGCGATCGACTGGAAGGAGTTCCAGGAGGTCCTCAAGGGCAACGGCCCGTGCAACGAGCAGCGCCTCACCCAGCGCCGCCGGGCGCACGAGGAGGGCGCCTGGGTCCGGGACGCGGCGGTTGCCTACGCCGAGAAGCACACATCGACGCACACAGCAGCGAGGAACGGGGAGGCGACAGCATGAGCAGCTCGACCGAATGGCCACTGTGGGAGGTGTTCGTGCGCTCCCGCCGCGGCCTTTCCCACACCCACGCGGGCAGCCTGCACGCCCCGGACGCGGAGATGGCCCTGCGCAACGCGCGCGATCTGTACACCCGCCGTTCCGAGGGCGTCTCGATCTGGGTGGTCCCGTCCGCACAGGTCACGGCCTCGTCCCCGGACGAGAAGGACTCCTTCTTCGAGCCGGCCGCTGACAAGCCGTACCGGCACCCGACGTTCTACGAGATCCCGGAAGGGGTGAAGCACCTGTGACCGCGGCCCTCGCCCTGGGCGACGACGCGCTGGTGCTCTCGCACCGGCTGGGGGAGTGGGCGGGCCATGCGCCCGTACTGGAAGAAGAAGTGGCCCTGGCCAACATCGCCCTGGACCTGCTGGGCCAGGCCCGGGTGCTCCTCACCATGGCCGGCGACGAGGACGAGCTGGCGTACCTGCGCGAGGAGCGCGCCTTCCGCAACGTCCAGCTGGTCGAGCAGCCGAACGGCGACTTCGCCCACACCATCGCCCGCCAGCTCTACTTCTCCACCTATCAGCGGCTGCTGTACGAGCAGCTGGCCTCGGGCGGGAGCGCGTTCGCCGGTCTGGCGGCGAAGGCCGTCAAGGAGGTCGCGTACCACCAGGACCACGCGGAGCACTGGACGCTGCGGCTCGGCGACGGCACGGACGAGAGCCATGACCGGATGCAGCGCGCGGTGGACGCCCTCTGGCGGTTCACCGGCGAGTTGTTCGAGCCCGTCGAGGGCGTGGAGATCGACTGGCAGTCGCTGCGCGGCGGCTGGCTGGAGTCCGTCTCCGCGGTGCTGGACCAGGCCACTCTGACGCTGCCGGCCGGTCCGCAGTCCGGGGCGTGGACGGCGGGCGCGGGACGCCAGGGCATCCACACGGAACCCTTCGGCCGCATGATCGCCGAGATGCAGCACCTGCATCGCAGCCACCCGGGGGCGTCATGGTGACCGAGACACTCCTGGAGGAGGAGCTGCACCGCCTCGCAGGCTCCGTGCCCGACCCCGAGCTGCCCGTGCTCACCCTGGACGAGCTGGGGGTGCTCCGGGGCGTGGACGTCCTCGCCCCCGGCAAGGTCACCGTGCGTCTCACCCCGACCTACACTGGCTGCCCCGCGATCGAGGCCATGTCCGCGGACATCGAGCGGGTTCTGCACGACCACGGCATACCGGAGGTCTCCGTGGTCACCGTGCTCTCGCCGGCCTGGTCAACGGACGACATCAGCGCGGAAGGGCGGCGCAAGCTGGCGGAGTTCGGCATAGCGCCCCCGCGCCCGCACGATGTCACGGCCCCCGCCGGCGGCCCGGTCCCGCTCACGCTCTCTGTGCGCTGCCCGCACTGCGGCTCCACCGATACGGAGCTGCTGAGCCGGTTCTCCTCGACCGCGTGCAAGGCGCTGCGCCGCTGCGTGACGTGTCGCGAACCGTTCGACCACTTCAAGGAGTTGTAGATGTTCCATCCGCTCCGGGTCCGTGCCATCGAACGGCTCACAGACGATTCGGTGGCCGTCACCCTCGCCGTGCCGTCCGAGTTGCGCGAGACCTTCCGCCACAAGCCCGGCCAGCATCTCAACGTGCGGTACACGGTCGACGGCGAGGAGATCCGCCGCTCTTACTCGATCTGCTCCCCGGCCGTCGAGGAGCCGCACGAGCCGGTGTTGCGGGTGGGCATCCGGCTCGTCGACGGCGGCGCGTTCTCCACGTACGCCCTGAAGGAACTCGCCGTCGGTGACGTGGTCGAGGCGATGTCCCCGATGGGCCGCTTCGTGCTGGCGCCCCGCGCCGGGCACTTCGCGGCGATCGTCGGGGGCAGCGGAATCACACCGGTGCTGTCGATCGCGGCCACGCTGCTGGCGAGGGAACCCGACGCCCATTTCTGCCTGATCCGCAGTGACCGGACAGCGCTCTCGACGATGTTCCTGGACGAGGTCGCCGACCTCAAGGACCGCTACCCGGACCGGTTCCAGCTGGTCACGGTGCTCTCCCGAGAGGAGCAGCAGGCCGGCCTTCCCTCCGGACGGCTGGACCAGGACCGTCTCACCGAGCTGCTGCCCGCGCTGCTTCCGATGGCCGAGGTGGATGGCTGGTACCTCTGCGGGCCGTTCGGGCTGGTCCTGGCCGCGGACCGGGCGTTGCGCGGCCTGGGCGTCGACCGGACCCGCATCCACCAGGAGATCTTCCATGTGGACGAGGGCCCGAGCACATCCGCCCGCCCCCGGATCGAATCGCCCGCTCACAGCCGTCTCACCGCGACCCTGGACGGCCGCTCCGGCACCTGGCCCGTGGAGGAGGGCGAGTCGCTGCTGGAGACGGTGCTGCGCAGCCGTGCCGACGCACCGTACGCCTGCAAGGGCGGGGTATGCGGGACCTGCCGGGCGTTCCTGGTCTCGGGCGAGGTGCGGATGGACCGCAACTTCGCGCTGGAGCCCGAGGAGACGGGCGCGGGCTATGTGCTGGCTTGCCAGTCACATCCGGTCACACCGGAGGTGGAGCTCGACTTCGACCGCTGAGCGACCCCGTCGCGCTCCTTCTCTGTTCCCTTCTCGTAGAACCTGTTCTATCTTGACGACCCGTCAGATTCGGGCGGTCATCGGTCAACGGGAGGCCAGGACAGTGGACTTCACCTTCACCGAGGAACAGCAGGCAGCCGCGGAGGCAGCGCGAGCGGTCTTCTCGGGAGTCGCACCGGACGGGGTTCCCAGCCCCGCTCTCGTGCCGGGCGCGGTGGCCGAGGACATCGACCGCCCCCTGTGGGCCGGGCTCGCGTCGAGCGACCTGCTGAGCCTGACGCTTCTGCCGGAGCACGGCGGGGCCGGACTCGATCTCGTCGCGCTCTGCCTGGTGTTGCGCGAGTCCGCCAAGGTGCTCGCGAGAGTGCCGCTGCTGGAGACCTGCGCGGTCGCGATGGCGCTCCAGCGGTACGGAGACCCGGGGCTGGCCGGCGAGTTGCTGCCTCGGGTCGGCCGGGGCGAACTGGTCCTCACCGCCGGGTCCAACGGCCGCTCCGGCCACGATCCGGCCGAACTCGCCGTCAAGGCACGCCGGAAGGCGACAGCCGGCTGGGTGCTCGACGGGATGCAGTCGGCGGTGCCGTGGGCGCAGGCAGCGGACTGGATCGCGATTCCGGCCCGCACGGACGAGGGCCGGGCGGTCGTCGCCGTGGTCCAGCCCGCCCAGGACGGTGTCACCCTGGCCGAGCAGGTCTCCACCAGCGGTGAACGGTTCGCCGAGGTCCGGCTGGAGTCGGTACGGATCGACGACCGCGCGCTTATCGACGGCGCCGGGGCCTGGGAGTGGCTGCGCGCCCTCCTCACCACCGGAACGTGCGCGCTGGCACTGGGCCTGGGTGAGGCCGTGCTCGCCATGACGAGCCAATACACCGGCAAGCGCGAGCAGTTCGGCTTCCCGGTGGCGACGTTCCAGTCCGTCGCCGTACAGGCCGCGGACCGGTACATCGACCTACGGGCCATGGAAGTGACGCTCTGGCAAGCGGCCTGGCGGATCTCCACCGGGGCCGACGGGGCGCTTCCTGCCGAGGGCGACATCGCCGTGGCGAAGATCTGGGCGTCGGACGGCGTACGCCGCGTCGTACAGACGGCACAGCATCTGCACGGCGGTTTCGGTGCGGACACGGACTACCCGCTGCACCGCTTTCATGCCTGGGCCAAGCAGATCGAGCTGTCCCTCGGCCCGGCGGCGGCACACGAGGAGGCACTGGGCAGCCTGCTGGCCGCGCACCTCCTCGGCTGACACCGGCCGGACGACGATCAGACCGGCTGTCAGCCAGCTGCCGCCCGCCGGCTGACAGCCGACCGCCGCCCGCCCACCGACAACAGAGCCGCCCCGGCCAGGGGAGCCGTTCCGCCTGGGGCTCCCCGGCCCAGAACGGCTCTCCGGCCCGGAACGTCTCTCAGGCTCAGAGCACGAAGGCCGGGGTGCCGCTGTCCGTGACCATCGGGCGTCCGGCGCCGTCCCAGGCGAGCATCCCGCCGTCGATGTTCACGGCGTCGATGCCCTGCTGCACCAGGTACTGGGTGACCTGGGCCGACCGGCCACCGACCCGGCACATGACGTGCACGCGCCGACCGTCCTCGGCGGCCTCGGTCAGCTCCCCGAAGCGGGCCACGAAGTCACTCATCGGGATGTGCAGGGCGCCCTCGACATGCCCGGCCGCCCACTCGTTCTCCTCCCGGACGTCCAGCACGAAGCCGTCCGACGGAACCGCCGCGACGTCCACCGAGGGCAGCGGGGCGAAATTCATGGGTCATGCCTTCTCTCGTACGTACGCGCCAGAGTCACCTGGAACGCTACTGCACCAAGCCTGCCAGCTCCGCCTCGCGCTGCGCGACCTCGCCCAGCAGCTGCTCGGCGATCTCGTCGAGCAGCCGGTCCGGATCGTCCGGCGCCATCCGCAGCATGGCCCCGATCGCGCCCTCCTCCAGCTCCTGGGCGAGCACCGTCAGGAGCTCCTTGCGCTGAGTCAGCCAGTTCAGCCGGGCGTAGAGCTCCTCGCTCTCGCTGAGCTCCGCCTCCGGGGCCACCGGACCTGCCGCCCATTCCTGCGCCAGCTCCATCAGGAGCGCCTCGTCCCCCCGCCCGTATGCGGCGTTCACCCGGGCGATGAACTCGTCCCGGCGGGCCCGCTCCGTCTCGTCCTGCGCCAGGTCCGGGTGGGCCTGGCGTGCCAGGTCGCGGTAGAGCTTGCGCGCCTCCTCGGTCGGCCGGACCCGCTTGGGCGGCCGGACCGGCTGCTCGGTCAGCATCGCCGCGGCCTCGGGGGACAGCCCGTCGGAGTCGATCCAGTCGTGGAACAGCTCGTCGACACCAGGCATCGGCATGACGATCGACCGGGCCTCCTGCGCCTTGCGGATGTCCTCCGGGTCGCCCGTCCTGGCGGCCCGGGCCTCCGCGATCTGCGCATCGAGCTCGTCGAGGCGGGCGTACATGGGCCCGAGCTTCTGGTGATGCAGCCGGGAGAAGTTCTCGACCTCGACCCGGAAGGTCTCCACCGCGATCTCGAACTCGATCAGCGCCTGCTCAGCCACCCGGACCGCCCTCGCGAGCCGAGCCTCGGGCCGCTCCTCCCCGGCACGACCACCCGCCCCGCCACCGTCGGCACCGGCGCTTCCCGCAGCGGCGCCGGAGCCGCCGTCGGCATCGGTCTCCGGACCGGCATCGGCCGACCGGCCGACCGGCTCAAGCGGCTCGCCCTGGCCGTGCTGCTCAAGCGGCTCGTTCCGGGCATGCTGCTCGCGACACCGGTCGTTGTCCTGCCGGTCGTTGTCCTGCCGGTCATCGTCGTTCCGGGTGGTCGGCACCCCGGCGGCTTCGTGGGTCACCCGTCCAGCGTATGGCCACCGCTCACGTCCCGAGGACGCGCCGTCGGCCCGATGCCCCTCAGACGCCCAGTTCGGCGGCTATTCGCCCCGTCCCGACGGCCCGCACCAACTCCGCGTGGTCCGCCTCCGTACGGTCCGCGTAGGTCACCGCGAACGCCGCCACCGCCTCGTCCAGTTCCTCGTTCTTGCCGCAGTAGCCCGCGATCAGCCGCGGATCCGCGCTGTGCGCATGGGCCCGCGCCAACAGCGCACCGGTCATCCGGCCGTAGTCGTCGACCTGATCGGCCGCCAGCGCCGCCGGATCCACGCTGCCCTTGCGGTTCCTGAACTGCCGCACCTGGAACGCACGCCCGTCCACCGTCGCCCAGCCCAGCAGGATGTCGCTGACGACCTGCATCCGCTTCTGTCCGAGCACCACCCTGCGCCCCTCGTGCGCCACCTCCGGCACATCGAAGCCGACCGCCGGCAAGTACGGCGCCAGCACAGAGGGCCGCGCCTCCTTCACCTGGAGCACCAGGGGCTCGCCGCGGTGATCGAGCAGAAGCACCACGTACGACCGGGTGCCGACGCTCCCGGTGCCGACCACCCGGAACGCCACGTCGTGGATCGCATACCGGGCCAGAAGCGGAACCCGGTCCTCCGAGAGCGTGCCCAGATAGTCACCGAGCCCCGCAGCGACCGCCGCGGCCTCCTCGTCCGGCACCCGCCGCAGTACCGGCGGCGCATCGACGAAGCGGCGTCCACCGTCCCCGGAATCCTCGGTGGACTTGGCCGCGAAGCGGGCGCTGGTGTTGTTACGGGCCTTCTCCGAGACCCGCTCCAGGGTTCCGAGAAGATCCCGCGCGTCCGTGTGCGAGACCAACTCCTCGTCCGCGATGGCGTTCCAGGCGTCGAGCGCGGGCAACTTGGCCAGCAGCCGCATCGTCCGCCGATACGCGCCCACCGTGTCGTACGCGCCCTGCCGGCAGGTGTCCTCGTCCGCCCCGGCCTCGCGCCCCGCGAGCACCAGCGAGGTGGCCAGACGCTTGAGGTCCCACTCCCACGGGCCGTACACGGTCTCGTCGAAGTCGTTGAGATCGATGACCAGGCTGCCCCTCGCATCGCCGTACAGCCCGAAATTGGCCGCGTGCGCATCGCCGCAGAGCTGGGCGCCCACCCCGCTGACCGATGTACCCACGAGGTCATGGGCCATCAGCCCGGCCGAACCGCGCAGAAAGGCAAAGGGTGTGGCCGCCATCCGCCCCACCCGTATCGGGGCGAGCGCGGGCACCCTGCCCCGGCTCGACTCCTCGACCGCCCGCACCGCATCGGGCCGCCCGGCCGGAAGGTCCAGGAGCGAGTGCGAGGCCCTGGGCACCCGCTCCCGCAGCGCCTTGCCCGCCGCCCTCGGCGACTGTGCCGCGCCCCCACCCGCCGCGGACGCCCGCCGCGCGAATCCGGGCACGACCGGAATCCGCGGATCACCTGTCGCAGCCCGCTGAACCAGCACTGCCGCTTCGATGTCACCCATGGCGCGCAGCCTCCCCCGCTCTCACCCTGCGCTTCTGGCCCGACGCCCTGTCGCAGATCAGCAGATCAATTGCGACGAAGGTACCGCCGTCGACCGAAAGCCGTCTGCCCCTGTGGAAAACCCGCCTTGCGACCTGTGGACAACGATCCGTCCTGGTCAGACACCGACGGCCTCTTCCATCTCTTCCTCGATCTCCTCCGCGTCGCCCGCCTCGGTCCGGATCTCGGCCCCGGTCCTGGCAGCGTGCTTGGGCCCGTGCGCTCCGCCCGCCTCGACGGAGCCGGCGATGGCACCGGTTCCGGTGCCGACTGCTGCCGCCTCCACCGCGGCCTTCCGCCGCTTCGACTCGGCCAGCCCCGCCAGACCTATCAGGGCCAGGCCCACCACGAACCAGAGCGCGAGCACCAGCACATGCCCGCCGAGCCCGTGCCCGCCGAAGTACACATGGCTGCGTACGCCCTCGACGAAGCCCGCACCGTTCCAGAAGGAGTGCAGCGAGGCGAAGAAGCCGGGCTGGAGTTCGGGCCGGAAGATACCGCCGGAGCTGGTGAAGTTGAGCATCACGAACAGCACCATCAGGCCGAGCGTCGTCCAGCGCTTGAGGAAGGTGTGCAGTCCGACGCCGATCAGCAGGATGCCCGCGGAGTACAGCCAGGCCATCGCCCACAGACCGCCGAGCCCGTGGTCCACGAGGCCGAACAACGGCCCCGCGAACACCACGCCGATCACGCTCACCACCAGCGACGCGGCAACGGCCAGCGCGGCCTTGATCCGCAGCGCCAGCACGGCGCCCGCACCGCCGATGACGGCGACCGATGCGTACGAACCGATGCTCACCGCGACCAGCAGGAAGAAGATGCCCTGGCCGGTCGGGTCACCGTCCGCGGTCGGCGCCGTGTCCGTCACCTTCAGCGGGTCGCCCTGTCCGGCGGCCACCTTGGTGAACACCTTCTCGACCACCGTGGCACTGGTGTCCGAGGACGCGCTGGCCACGAGCAGCTCGGGGTGCTTTCCCGGCAGGTAGGCGCCGTAACTCGCCTGTGTCTTCAGGTGGTCCACCGCCGTGGCACGGTCAGGAACCGTACGTACGCTCAGCGCCCCGTCGCTCTTGTCCTGCAGCGTCTGCGCGAGCACCTGCGCGCTCGGCCCCGAACCGACCACATCCACCCGGAGATCGTGCGGCTCCGGGGCGTGGAAGGCCCCGAGGTAGGCGAGCCCCATACCGATGCACATCAGCAGCGGCGTGACGAAATGGCCCAGCACATGGCGGAGAGCGGCGGCGGTCGAGCCGGTGGCGGCACTCGAGCCTGTCGACATGCGGAACTCCAATAGTTGGCTTTTACAACTCTTAACTCGTTGTACTATACAACTGAAAGTCGGAAACTGCGAGACGGAAGGCGGAACAGTGCCAGGCACCCCCGAAGAACGCGAGGAGTCGCTGGACGTCATCCAGCGAGAACTGACCGCCTTCGCGCGCCGCGCGCGAGCCGCAGCGGCCCGCCTTCACCCGGAGCTCCCCCTGGTCTCGTACACGCTGCTGGCGCACATCGAAGACCGGCACGGCTGCCGCGCGACAGATCTGGCCTCGCACTACATGCTGGACAAATCGACGGTCAGTCGGCAGATCGCCACCCTGGAGAAGATGGGACTGGTCGAGCGCCACCCGGACCCCGATGACCACCGGATCCAGGTGCTGCACCCCACCGCTGCCGGAACCCAGGCGCTCGCCTCCACCCAGGCCAGCCGCCGTACGGCCTACCGGGAGCGCCTCGCGGACTGGACCGAGGAAGATCTCGCCCGGTTCGCGGAGTACCTGCTGCGCTACAACTCGGCCGGCAACGCCCCCACGCCCGCCCCACAGACACCGCGAGCCTGACCCGGCAGCCCGGACAACCCAGCAGCCCGACACCCCAGCAACTCGGCAGCCGAGCTGGACCGCAGAGTGCCCCAAACCAGACGTTTCACGTGAAACCAGAATCCGCGACGGAAGCGAAGCGCAAGAAAGAACGCGCGGCCGACCCGAACCGGAATCCGATGAAACCCGAACCAGATCCCGAATCAGACCCCGAACCAACCCCGGGAACGAAGAAGCCCCACAGGCCGTTGGCCTGTGGGGCTTCCTTCTTGTGCGCGAGGGGGGATTTGAACCCCCACGTCCCTAAGGACACTGGCACCTGAAGCCAGCGCGTCTGCCGTTCCGCCACTCGCGCAAGAGTGGTGTTTCCAGACTCTCTCACCGTTTGGTGCGAGCGCCTGGCGACATCCGGAAGATTAGCACGCTGGACAGGGTGGATTCACATCCGTTGTTTCACCGGCCGACTGGAGGGAAGCGGGAACGCCGAGCAGTCGGCCCCACTCCTCCTTTGTGCACCCCGGGTGCGGGACACTGTGAGGAGGCCGCCTCTACGATCCGTGTGAGAGGTGACACTCATCCACAGGGCAGACAAGGGGAACCAGCCGATTTCCCGACGCGTGGATACGATCAGTAAGCAGTACAGGGACGACTACAACGGAGGAGGTGCCCCATGGGAGTCATGAAGCGTTTCGAGCAGCGTCTCGAAGGTCTGGTCAACGGCACCTTCGCCAAGGTCTTCAAGTCCGAGGTCCAGCCGGTCGAGATCGCGGGAGCCCTCCAGCGCGAGTGCGACAACAACGCGACGATCTGGAACCGCGAGCGGACCGTCGTCCCCAACGACTTCATCGTCGAGCTCAGCACCCCTGACTACGAGCGGCTCAGCCCGTACTCCGGCCAGCTGGGCGACGAACTCTCCGGGCTGGTCCGCGACTACGCCAAGCAGCAGCGGTACACCTTCATGGGCCCCATCAAGGTCCACCTGGAGAAGGCCGACGATCTCGACACCGGGCTCTACCGGGTACGCAGCCGCACCCTGGCGTCGAGTTCGTCACAGCAGGACCCCCAGGGCCGCCAGGGACCGCAGGGCCAGCCTCCCTACCCGGGTCCGGGCCGGTCCGCGCAGCCCACCGGCGGCTACGGATACCCGCCCAGCCCCGCCCCGCCCATGCCCGCGGCCCCGCCGCCGGGCTCCGGCCGGGCCGGAGCCCCCAGCACCGACCGGCACCCGCCGGCCGGGCCCAGCCCCCTGCCGAACGCGCAGGTGCGACGCTGGATCGAGATCAACGGCACCCGCCATCAGATCTCCCGCCCGACGCTGGTGCTGGGACGCAGCACCGACGCCGACGTGCGGATCGACGACCCCGGCGTATCGCGCCGGCACTGTGAGATCCGGACCGGAACGCCCTCGACGATCCAGGATCTCGGGTCCACCAACGGCATCGTGGTAGACGGGCAGCACACCACCCGCGCTACGCTCCGCGACGGCTCGCGGATCGTCGTGGGCAGCACCACCATCGTTTACCGGCAAGCCGAAGGGTGAAGCGGGGGCAATGTCAGAGCTGACCCTGACGGTCATGCGGCTAGGTTTCCTGGCTGTTCTGTGGCTGTTCGTGATCGTGGCCGTCCAGGTCATTCGCAGTGACCTGTTCGGAACGCGCGTCACGCAGCGCGGCTCACGCCGCACTGCGAACGACGCGCGGCCTCCACAGGCACGCCAGAATGCTGCGGCGCCGCCGCAGCAACGCCAGCAGCCGGGCCGCCAGCGCCGGGGGGCACCCACAAAGCTGGTCGTCTCCGAGGGCAGCCTCACCGGCACCACGGTGGCGCTCCAGGGGCAGACCATCACCCTGGGCCGGGCGCACGATTCAACGATCGTGCTGGACGACGACTACGCGTCCAGCAGGCATGCCAGGATCTACCCCGACCGTGACGGCCAGTGGATCGTCGAGGATCTCGGGTCCACCAACGGCACGTATCTCGACCGGACCCGACTCACCACCCCGACACCCGTTCCGCTGGGCGCGCCGATCCGGATCGGCAAGACCGTCATCGAGCTGCGGAAGTAATACGACAATGAGCGAGCGGAGCGAGCGAGCCGCGGCAGTCCGGGCAACGGACCCCGCCCGGCTCCCGACCGGAGGGTGGGCAGTGTGGCTCGAGACCGGCTGTACCCCGAGCCGACGGGCGAGGTGCGCATGAGTCTTTCCTTGCGCTTCGCCGCCGGATCGCACAAGGGCATGATCCGGGAGGGCAACGAGGACTCCGGCTACGCCGGACCACGCCTTCTCGCCATCGCCGACGGCATGGGTGGCCAGGCAGCCGGCGAGGTCGCCAGCTCCGAGGTGATCTCCACGCTCGTCCAGCTCGACGACGACGTCCCGGGCTCGGACATCCTCACCTCGCTCGGTACCGCGGTCCAGCGGGCCAACGACCAACTGCGCATGATGGTCGAGGAGGACCCCCAGCTGGAGGGCATGGGCACCACGCTCACCGCCCTGCTCTGGACCGGCCAGCGCCTCGGCCTCGTCCACGTCGGCGACTCCCGCGCTTACCTGCTGCGCGACGGCGTGCTCACCCAGATCACCCAGGACCACACCTGGGTGCAGCGGCTCGTCGACGAGGGCCGGATCACCGAGGAAGAGGCGACCACCCACCCGCAGCGCGCCCTGCTGATGCGGGCACTGGGCAGTGGCGACCACGTCGAACCCGATCTCTCCATCCGTGAGGTCCGGGTCGGCGACCGCTATCTGATCTGTTCCGACGGCCTGTCCGGCGTCGTCTCGCACCAGACGATGGAAGAGACGCTCGCCAGCTACCAGGGTCCGCAGGAGACCATCCAGGAGCTGATCCAGCTCGCCCTGCGCGGCGGCGGCCCCGACAACATCACCTGCATCGTCGCCGACGTCCTCGACGTCGACAGCAACGACACCCTGGCCGCACAGTTCAACGACACCCCGGTCATCGTCGGCGCGGTCGCCGAGAACCAGGCGGCGCAGATGAGCGACGCCGAGAGCACGGCCGCCATGCAGACCCCCGCCGGACGGGCGGCCGGCCTCGGCCGCCCCGTACCGCCGCCCGCGGGGGGCTTCGGCCCGCCCGGAAGCGGCGACGCTGTCGGCGGCGGCTACGGCGGGATGCCCGACGGTTCCTTCGACTCGTACACCGACGACGACTTCGTGAAGCCCGGCGGCGGCCGCAAGTGGCTGAAGAGGTCCCTGTACACCGTGCTGGCGCTCGCCGTCGTCGGCGGCGGCCTCTACGGCGGCTACCGCTGGACCCAGAACCAGTTCTACATCGGCGCGAAGAACGAACACGTCACGCTGTTCCGCGGCATAAACCAGGACCTGGCCTGGGTCTCGCTCTCGAAGGTCGAGAAGGACCACCCCGAGATCGAACTCAAGTACCTCCCGGTCTACCAGCGCAAGAAGGTCGAGGCGACCATCCCCGAGGGCGACCTCAACGCCGCCCGCGCGAAGATCGAGGAACTCTCCGTCCAGGCGTCCGCCTGCAAGAAGAACGCCGAACGACGTGCCGCCGAGAAGGCCAGCGCCGACGAGGGCCAGGCACCGGGTACGGACGCCGCCAAGACATCCAGTGGCGCCAAGACGTCCGATGCCGCCAAGACCAAGCCGACCAAAACTCCCACTCCTGGTCCCAGCCTCTCGGAGGAAGAGAAAAAGCTGGTCCCGCAGTGCGGTAAGCAGTAAGCCGTAGGGGGCCTTCAGCACCATGAGCGTTGTCACCAACACGACCACGATCGGCGCGATCGACGCACCGAGCCGTCGCAACACCGAGCTGATGATGATGGGCTTCGCCATCGCCATCTCGATATTCGCCTACGCCAATGTCGGGCTCGCCATCGACGGCAAGCTCCCGTCCGGCATGTTCGGATACGGCGCGGGACTCATCCTGCTCGGCGGCGTCGCCCACTTCGTGGTCCGCAAGTTCGCGCCGTACGCGGACCCGCTGCTGCTCCCGCTCGCCACCCTGCTCAACGGCCTGGGGCTGGTGCTGATCTGGCGACTGGACCAGTCTCAGCGACTGATCCAGCGTGCGGAGCTCGCGTACGGGGAATACAGTCCCGACGCCCCCAAGCAGCTGCTGTACTCAGCAATCGGTGTCGCCTTCTTCGTCGCCGTGCTGGTGATGCTCAAGGACCACCGCATCCTCCAGCGCTACACCTACATCTCGATGGCCGTGGCGCTGGTCCTGCTGATCCTGCCGATGTTCTTCCCTGCGGTGAACGGCGCGAAGATCTGGATCAGCCTCGGCCCGTTCTCCATCCAGCCGGGAGAGTTCGCCAAGATCCTGATCGCGGTGTTCTTCTCCGGCTATCTCATGGTGAAGCGTGACGCCCTGGCGCTGGCCAGCCGCCGTTTCATGGGGATGTACCTGCCGCGCGGCCGCGACCTCGGCCCGATCATCACCATCTGGGCCCTGTCGATCCTGATCCTGGTCTTCGAGACCGACCTCGGTACCTCGCTGCTGTTCTTCGGTCTCTTCGTCGTGATGCTGTACGTCGCCACCGAGCGGACCAGCTGGATCGTCTTCGGTCTGCTGATGTCCGCGGCGGGCGCGGTGGGCGTGGCGTCCTTCGAGTCGCACGTACAGCAGCGTGTGAACGCCTGGCTCGACCCGTTCTCCCAGGCCACGATGGCGCAGAGCGACCAGATCGCCCAGTCGCTGATGGCCTTCGGCTCCGGCGGCACACTTGGCACCGGACTGGGCCAGGGCCACTCTGACCTGATCATGTTCGCGGCCAACGCCGACTTCATCCTCGCCACCGTCGGCGAGGAGTTGGGCCTGGCAGGGATGATGGCCATCCTGATGATCTACGGCCTGATCATCGAGCGGGGCATCCGTACCGCGCTCGCCGCCCGTGACCCCTTCGGCAAGCTGCTCGCCATCGGGCTGTCCGGAGCCTTCGCGATCCAGATCTTCGTGGTCGCCGGCGGTGTCATGGGGCTCATCCCGCTCAGCGGTATGACCATGCCGTTCCTCGCGTACGGCGGTTCGTCCGTGTTGGCCAACTGGGCGCTGATCGCCATCCTGATCCGGATCAGCGACACCGCCCGCCGTCCCGCGCCTGCGCCCGCACCGTCCCCCGACGCCGAGATGACCCAGGTGGTCCGACCGTGAACAAGCCTCTGCGCCGGATCGCGATCTTCTGCGGAATCCTCATCCTCGCCCTGCTCGTACGGACCAACTACCTCCAGTACGTCCGCGCCGACGAACTGAACAGCCGCGACGAGAACCGTCGCGTCCGTATCGAGCGCTACGCCCACGAGCGCGGCAACATCATCGTCGACGGCAACCCCGTCACCGGGTCCGTCGAGACCAAGGGCAGCGACTTCAAGTACAAGCGGGTCTGGAAGAACGGCCCCATGTGGGCGCCCGTCACCGGGTACTCCTCGCAGGCCTTCGACGCCTCGCAGCTGGAGAGCCTGGAGGACGGCATCCTCACGGGCAACGACGACCAGCTCTTCTTCGACCGCACCCTCTCGATGTTCACCAACGACAAGCAGCAGGGCGGCAACGTCGTCACCACCCTGAACGGCGCCGCGCAGAAGGCCGCGTTCAAGGGGCTCGGCAAGAAGAAGGGCGCCGTGGCCGCGCTCGACCCGCAGACCGGCGCCATCCTGGCCCTGGTGAGCACCCCGTCGTACGACCCGTCGGTCTTCGCGGGCAACTCCGACAAGGACAGCAAGGCCCGGCAGCAGCTCCTGAAGGACAAGGACAAGCCGATGCTCAACCGGGCATTGCGCGAGACCTACCCGCCCGGCTCGACCTTCAAGGTCGTCACCGCCGCCGCGGCCCTGGAGAACGGGCTGTACACCGGCATCGACGAGCCCACCAAGTCCCCGCTGCCCTGGCGGCTCCCGCTGACCACCGGCAACCTGGCGAACGAGGGCAACATCCCCTGCGAGAACGCCACACTCCGGGAAGCGCTGCGGTGGTCCTGCAACACCGTCTTCGGCAAGATCAGCGACGATCTCGGCAACCAGAAGATGATCGACGAGGCCGGCAAGTTCGGCTTCAACAAGGAGATCTTCACCCCGGTCCGCGCAGACGCCAGCGTCTACCCCAAGGACAACCGTCCGCAGAACGCCATGGCCGGCATCGGCCAGGCGTCCAACCGCGCGACCCCGCTCCAGATGGCGATGGTCGCCGCGGCCGTGGCCAACGACGGCAAGCTGATGCAGCCGTACATGGTCGCCGAGCGCCAGGCCCCCAACCTGGACACGATCTACACCCACGAGAAGGAGCAGTTCAGCCAGCCCCTCTCGGGTGAGAACGCGCAGAAGCTCCAGCAGATGATGGAGACCGTCGTCAAGAGCGGCACGGGAACCAACGCCCTCATCGATGGCGTCACTGTCGGCGGCAAGACCGGTACCGCCCAGCACGGCCTGAACAACAGCGAGAACCCGTACGCCTGGTTCATCTCGTACGCCAAGACCGACAGCGGCTCCCCGGTCGCCGTCGCCGTGGTCGTCGAGGACAGCCAGGCCAACCGCGACGACATCTCCGGTGGCGGCCTGGCCGCCCCGATCGCACGGGACGTGATGAAGGCGGTCATCGACAGCAAGAAGTGATGCCCATCACATCGGGTGCCCTACCTGCACATCGGGATACCGGTCAGGTATCAGGTCCGGACTCCGGGCCGATCAGGTAGTGCGCGGCCGGTAGCGTATGCGCGAGCAGCACACCGCCGGACCACACACCGGTGCGGTCGGGACTGACGGAGAGGGCTGGAACTGTTATGGAAGAGCCGCGTCGCCTCGGCGGCCGGTACGAGCTGGGCTCGGTGCTCGGCCGTGGTGGCATGGCCGAGGTCTACCTCGCACACGACACCCGGCTCGGCCGCACCGTAGCCGTGAAGACGCTCCGGGCCGATCTGGCCCGCGATCCGTCCTTCCAGGCCCGGTTCCGCCGTGAGGCCCAGTCCGCCGCCTCGCTCAATCACCCGGCGATCGTCGCCGTCTACGACACCGGCGAGGACTACGTCGACGGGGTCTCCATCCCGTACATCGTGATGGAGTACGTCGACGGGTCGACGCTCAGAGAGCTCCTGCACTCCGGCCGCAAGCTGCTGCCCGAGCGCACCCTCGAAATGACCGTCGGCATCCTCCAGGCGCTGGAGTACTCGCACCGCGCCGGCATCGTCCACCGCGACATCAAGCCGGCGAACGTCATGCTGACGCGCACCGGCCAGGTCAAGGTCATGGACTTCGGCATCGCCCGCGCCATGGGCGACTCCGGAATGACGATGACCCAGACCGCCGCCGTCATCGGCACCGCCCAGTACCTCTCCCCGGAGCAGGCCAAGGGCGAGCAGGTCGACGCGCGCTCCGACCTCTACTCGACCGGCTGCCTGCTCTACGAGCTGCTGACGGTACGGCCGCCCTTCATCGGCGACTCACCGGTCGCGGTCGCCTACCAGCACGTACGGGAAGAGCCGCAGAAGCCCAGCAACTTCGACCCCGAGATCACGCCCGAGATGGACGCGATCGTGTTGAAGGCCCTGGTCAAGGACCCCGACTACCGCTATCAGTCGGCCGACGAAATGCGCGCCGACATCGAGGCGTGCCTCGACGGGCAGCCGGTCGCCGCCACCGCGGCGATGGGGGTGGCCGGTTACGGCGGATACGGCAACGACCAGCCGACCACCGCGCTGCGCGCCGCGGACCAGAACGGCGCGCCCACGTCCATGCTGCCCCCGGTCAACCCGGACGACGGCGGCTACGGCTACGACGACCGCCCGGACCGCCGCCGCCAGAAGAAGAGCAACACCTCGACGATCCTGCTGATCGTCGCGGGTGTCCTGGTGCTGATCGGCGCGATCCTGATCGGCCAGGCGGTGTTCAGCGACCGCAACAGCGGCGGCGACAAGTTCGATGCCCCGAACATGGTCGGCTCGACGGTGAAGGAAGCGGAGAAACTCGCGGCGAACGCTGAGATCGTCCTGAAGATCGGCTCGCGCGAACCGTGCGAGGAACAGCCCAAGGGCAAGATCTGCAGCCAGACCCCGACCCCCGACAACCAGATGGCGAAGAACGACACCATCACGGTCGTCGTCTCCACCGGGGCACGCAAGGTCGATGTCCCGGACGTCGTGGAGAAGACCGAGGCGACGGCCCGCAAGGACCTCGAAGCCAAGGGCTTCACGGTGAACGTCACCGCGGTCGAGTCCGAGAAGACCGCCGGTACGGTCATCAAGCAGGATCCCGAGGGCAACTCGAAGGCCGAGAAGAACTCCGAAGTCACGATCACGGTCGCCAAGCAGGCCACCCAGAAGGTGCCGAACGTCGCCGACCGGGACTACGACGCCGCCGTGGCCCAGCTCAACGGCCTGGGCTTCACCAACATCTCCAGGACCGACGTCGATAATGAGAAGCCTGCGAACCAGGTGATCAGCCAGACGCCGCCCGCCGACTCGGCGCAGCCGCTGTCCGCCCAGATCGTGCTGACGGTCTCGAAGGGCCCGCAGCAGCCGGAGCAGACCTCGGTTCCCGATCTCCAGGGCAAGACGCTCGGGGAGGCGAAGGCCCTGCTCGCCGCGGCGGGTCTGCAACTCGGCCAGGTGCAGGGGCCGAATGACGACAAGGCGAGGATCGTCGGCTTCCAGCCCGGCTCGGGCCAGCAGGTCGACAAGAACAGCGCGGTCAACGTCCAGACCATGCCGGGCGGCGGAGACGGAAACATCTTCGGCGGCCCGTCCGGCAGACGAGACTGACCCTGAATCGTGTACGCGAATGATATAAGGGTCTTCGTCACAGCAAGGCGGTTTCCAGGAATTGTTGCAACACGTGGTTGGCTGATCAGTCAGCCAGCAGTTTGTGCCGAGCGCTTGGCTGAGGTCTCTCAACCGAGCGCTCGGCTCGGGTGACCGTTGACGGCAACGCCGGTGTCAAGGTGACCGGGGCGCAGGCCAAATCATTGGTACCTCCGGGAGAAGTACTGGAACAGTTGGCCAATAGGCTTTCTCGTTGGAGGAACGATCGCGCCCTAGTGTCCTGAGTCAGAAATTCGGTTCAGATACCTGGTGAGGCGTTCGAGGATCTCGTCTGCAATCTTCGTCCAGACAAGGGGATGCGGGTCTTCGTTCCAGGCTTTGGTCTAGGTCCGGATGTCCCTCTCCAGGCTCTGGACGTTTTTGTAGACGCTTCACCGTAACTGTTTCTCGGGTAGAAGTCCGAACCATCGTTCGACCTCACCGAGCCGGGACGAACTGGTCGGGGTGAAGCGCATGCGGAATCGGGGATGTGTAAGTAGTCCTTTCTGAATCTTCGGCTCATGCGCGTAGAGGCGTTGTCGCAGATCAGATGGAAGTCGAGGTCTGCGGGTATTTCCTTGTCCAATCAGGTCAGGAAATTTCTTGAACCCCACACATGGCGTTGGTGGAGCGAGCGGATCACCTCGCCGGTCGCGGTGTTCAGCACGGCAAACAACGTGGTCACTCCGCCGCGCACGCAGTCACGGTTGCGGCGCTCAGGCGTCCCCGGCAGCTCAGGAACTGAGGGACGCCCGGCCGTGTCTCCAGTCGGTCGCGAACGAACCGGACCCACCACCACCTGACCGTGTGCACCTTCGACGCCTGGACCAGCGCGCCAACGCCTCATGCTCGTTCTCGGTCTTCCGCGACCCCGTCCTCGTCATCCACCCAGAATGGCGGGCCATCCACTACTTTCGTAGCGAAATCCCGACTCAGGGCACTAGGTATATTTCCCTGTGACGCTGGAGCACGGCTGGTGGATCACGGACGGAACCATCAGTGGGTCACTGCTGAGGTGACTGTGCTGTGGAAGATTTAGGCCCGATTGCTCGTAGCGGGTCGCAACAGCACGGGAGTTCTTGAGCCGCTTCATGGTCCGTTCACTCTCGCCGCAGCGACCATATCGCTCGAAGTCAAAGTCCCGTGCTTGATGCAGTGTCTTCGTAGGTGCCGGAACCCTCGTCTTGGTACTCACCCACGAACACAACTGAAACCGGCCACCCCACCAACAGCTGTCCGATAGTAGCCAGCCTGGCTTCAAATAAAGGATCGACTTGAAATCGACTCAACAGATCCCAGTTCGGTAGCAAATAACCCCACCCAAAACGGCACCAGGGCACCAAAACCCAAGATAATCACCTGGCCGAAAGCTTGCGCCAAATTCAGGGAATTTATCCCATTTGACAACATTCGAAGAGTCCCTATTTCCCATTAAACATCAACCACAAAATTGACATACCCCCGCCCGGTCGCTAACCTAAAATTAATTTTCCATTAATCGACCGAGAAGGTCTTTCGATGTCGCAAACACAAAAGATGAAGCGAGTACGACTCATCACCCCAATCGTCGGGGTACTCACGTTCGCCTGCTTTTCCAGCGCACCGGCCCAAGCTCAACAGAATTCCAACGTTTCATTCGCTCCGCCAAAGATCGGATACCCCAAGTGCGTTTATGGCGGTAAGGGGGACTTTTACGCTACAGGAGACATATTCACCTCAGAGGACACATGCGCAGACGGCGGAGCAGCGGTATTACTTGTTGATGCCAAGCCGTTCCACAGTGGCTGGGGGTACGACTTCGCCATATGGGATCACAACGGAGCGAACAACGGACCTACATCTGTAGGGCATAACATAACTGAGGGAACTCCAATCTTGGTCGTCGAATGCAATGGCACCTACAGCACCAAGAAGGTGAGCACTTGTGCCGACGTTTGGCAATCCGGGGAAGCCTAGCCTCCCCTTACTGTAGATAAGTCGTGGCGATGCATCGGTTTCGCCGGCGAGTCGCTACGACTTATCTATAGATGCCAAGCAAGGCATCAGATCCCACTCTTAGACGGCACGCGGGCCCGCACCGCTGTCGAGTCCACCGATACGTCCCAATCGATCTCGCCCGGGGCGATCACTAGCAGCCTCGTTCAGTACGAGGTCCAGCTGTGGCGCCTCCAGCCTGCACAGGAACAGCGCCCACTCGTCGGGAGCGGCGATCGCGAAGCCGACATCACCGTGTACGCTGCCGAGGGACCCAACTGCTCCTCCAGTGTAAGAAGTTCGCCCGACCGCTCTGTGTGAGCAATGGGATGCAGAAGTTCGTCAGCATCTAAGCTTGGCGTGTGATCGCGACAAGATCATTGCTTGTTGGGGCTCGTTGTTCGCCTGACAACAGACACGGCCGCCCGTGATTCTACGGAGTGTCGAGCTTCGAAGAATCTCAGAACGACCGTGTGAATAAGTGTGCTGGACGAGGTCGCCCGCGTCGACTCTCTTGGTGTGTTGTCCGGGTTTCGACGGGGCCTCTGTGAGTGTTTGGAAGCGCGGGGCGACGAGTTTGTTCGAGCTGGTCGACGCTCTGCTGTGCACCGACGGTCCGGTGAAGACGCTGGTGGAGTTGTCACTGGCTCTTGAACACCGGCGTGGTCATGGCGCTCTGTATGGCGGGTTGAACTGCGGGCGGCTGGATGTGGCGCGGCTGCGCAGGGCTTTGACCGGACTGGCTTTGCCCCTGGCTGCGGACGGGCGGATCGTCCTGGCCGTCGATGTCAGCAACTGGCTGCGGCCGGACGCGAACACCAGCCCGGACAGGCTGTTCTGCCACACCTATGGCCGGGGCAGGGGCTCGGCCTGGATGATCCCTGGCTGGCCCTCCTAATTCGTAGCTGCCCTGGAGCCCGGGCGGACCTCGTGGACCACCATCCTGGATGTGATCCGGCTCCGCCCCTACGACGATGAGATCGCCGTCACTGCGGCCCAGATCCGGGAGGTGGTCCAGCGGTTATATGCGGCAGGGCAGTGGACAGACGGTGACCTTCCCGTCCTGGTCGTCGTGGAGGCCGGTTACGGCGTCACCCGCCTGGGCGTTCCCGCCCGTCGAACTGTTGGGGCGGATGCGCTCGGACCGCGTTCTGTACTTCCCGCCAACGCCCCAGCCCTATGGCAAGCGCGGGCGCAAGCCCAAACGCGGACCGGAATTCAAGTTCGAGGACGTCACCACCTGGCCCGCCCCGGCGATCACCACGGCCACCGAAACCACCCGCTACGGGCTGGCCGACACAATGAAGGCCGACGCGAACAGGCACGCACCATAAACGCCAAGCTAGCGCAGCTCCGCCGGCTTCGTACGGTCCTTGTCCACCTTCTCCGTACGCACCAGCTCGCCCCACACGATGTAGCGGTACTTCGACGTGTAGACCGGCGTGCAGGTCGTCAGCGTGATGTAGCGGCCGGGCTTCTTCGCGCCCGAGCCCTTCGGGACCGCCTGCAACACGTCGACGTTGTACTTCGACGTCTCGGGAAGCTCCTTGAAGACCTTGTAGACGTACCAGGTGTCCCTGGTCTCGAAGACGACCGCGTCCCCGGTCTTCACCTTGTCGATGTTGTGGAACTTGGCGCCGTGCCCGTCGCGGTGGGCGGCCAGGGTGAAATTGCCCTTCTCGTCCCACGGGAGAGCCGACTTCACCGGGTCCGTGTAGTAGCCCGCGATGCCGTTGTTGAGGTTCTCGGTATCGGTGCCCTTCTTGACCAGCACCTCGCCGTTCTTCATCGACGGGACGTGCAGGAAGCCGATGCCGTCCTTCGTGTCCAGCGCGCCCGGTCCGCCCGCCCAGCGGTCGCGGACGGTGTGGCCCTGCTTGGTGGCCTCGCGGTCGGCGAGCACGTTCGTCCACCAGAGGGAGTAGACGACGAAGAGTCCGAGCACCAGGCCCGCGGTGATCAGGAGTTCGCCGAAGAGGCTGACCGCGGTCGCGACGGGATGGCGGCCCCTGCGCCGGGGCGGGGGCGCGGACTCACCGGTTCGCTCTTCGTGCTCGGTCCTCGCTGTCACCGCACCCGTCCCCTGTCGTGATGATGATTCAGCCCACGAGCGCGTCGGGCTTGCCCTCGCTGCGCGGTCGTTCGTCGACCATCTTGCCCCAGACGATCAAACGGTACGTACTCGTGAATTCCGGCGTACAGGTCGTCAGAGTGATGTACCGGCCCGGCCCGTCGAACCCGGAACCGCGCGGCACCGGATCGATCACCGAGACGTTGGACGGCGATGTCTGCGGCAGCGTCCTGGCCGTCTCGTACGTGTAGTACGCGTCCTGCGTCTCGACGACGATCAGGTCGCCGGGGCTCAGCCGGTTGATGTAGCGGAACGGCTCGCCGTGCGTGTTCCGGTGACCGGCGAGGGCGAAGTTGCCTCGCTTGGCCGAGGGCATCGCGGTGCGGAGCGTGCCCTCGCTGTAGTGGCCGACCATGCCCCGGTCGAGGACCTTCTCCTTGCTGATGCCCTCGGCGATCGGAGCGACCACATCCAGCTTGGGGATGTGGATGATGGCGAACCCCTGCCCCGCTTCGAACACGCCGGGATTGCGGTCGCCCTTCGCCCAGTCGTCCTGGATCTTGTGCGTCTCCTTGCCGGCGTACTGGTCGGCGCGCACATTCGTCCACCAGAGCTGATAGGTGACGAACAGCAGCATCAGCACGCCGAGCGTGATGAACAGCTCGCCGGTGACGCGGCTGGCCACCACGGCCGGGCTGTCCTTGGCCGCACGTGCCGCACGCCGTGCCTCCACGCGCGACATCGGCTTGTCGGCCTGTGTGGCGGCCGTCGCCACGGCCTCCGGCCGCTGATCGGCACGGCGGCGGCCCCGCCCCTTGGCGGCGCGGCGGCGCTCGGCGCGGCCTCCGGTGCGCGGCTCCGTACCGGAGGCATCGGAGTCCCGAGCAGCGTCCGAAGAAGGGGCCGACAAGAGGTCTGTCGCGGGGTCCGTCGCGGGGTCTTCGAAGCTCTCCGCGTCGCTCGCGAGGCCGGAACCCGGGACCGGGACCGGGCGGCGGGTGTCGGCCGTCCGCAGGCCGATCGTCTCGTCATGGACCGGGAAGGGAGCGGCGAGAGGCTGCGTCAACTGTTCCGGAACAGGCTGCTCCGGAACAGGTCCTGGCACAGGTGTCGGTGTGGGGGCCGACATGGGCGTCGGTATGGGTGCCGGTGCGGGCGTCGGTACGGCCGCCTGCTGCCCGTACCAGTCCCGTTCGAACCCCTCGGGGTCGTACCACTCCTGCGGAGCACCCTGGTGCCCCTGCGCCCCGTGTGCCGCCTGTGAGTGGGCCGCCCCCGGTTGCGTCCGTGCCGGCAAGTCCGGGGCGCGGTGCTGTCCCCGCCCCGCCGCCGGTGCCTCGGCCGACCCGTCCGGGCCACTGCTCGCCCTGAACCACGGTGAGGAGTGCGGCAGCGGATCGTTCAACGGATCCGCCAGCCGGTCGACCGCCGCCTCGAACGCGCCTGCGGCCCCGTACACACCTTGCTCGTACGGGCCGTCCTGATCGGCGTCGTGCTCGGGGCGGAGCTCGGTCACGCGACGGCCTTGCCCACCACCGGCGCGAGCCCCGCCGACCTCGCGACGGCTCCCGTGTCGCCGCACTGCGCCAGCCAGTTGGCCAGCATCAGATGCCCGTGCTCGGTCAGCACCGACTCCGGATGGAACTGCACGCCCTCCACCGGCAGGTCACGGTGGCGCAGCCCCATGATGATCCCGTCGGCGGTCCGCGCCGTCACCTCCAACTCCGCCGGGACGGTGTCCGGTTCGGCGGCGAGCGAGTGGTAGCGGGTCGCGGTGAAGGGGGACGGCAGGCCGGCGAAGACCCCCACGCCCTCATGGGTCACCTGCGAGGTCTTGCCGTGCAGCAGCTCCGGGGCGCGGTCCACCACGCCGCCGTACGCCACCGCCATCGACTGCATCCCCAGGCAGACCCCGAAGACCGGGACGCCCGTCGCCGCGCAGTGGCGCACCATCTCGACGCAGACGCCAGCCTGCTCCGGGGTGCCGGGACCGGGCGACAGCAGGACGCCGTCGAAGCCGTCCTGGGCGTGTGCCGTGGTCACCTCGTCGTTGCGCAGCACCTCGCATTCGGCGCCGAGCTGGTAGAGGTACTGGACGAGGTTGAAGACAAAGCTGTCGTAGTTGTCCACGACGAGAATGCGGGCACTCACTGGCCGCCCTCCGTCCCGGTCGAGCCGTCGACCGTCACGTCACCGAACGGAAGCAGCGGCTCCGCCCAGGGGAAGACGTACTGGAAAAGCGCGTAGACAACGGCCAGTACCAACACGAGCGAGATGAGCGCACGCACCCATGCGTTGCCCGGCAGATGCCGCCAGATCCAGCCGTACATGTTGTCCCCTCCATTCGGTACGAGACCAGACTAAAGGGCTGGGGCAGAAGCGTGGGTCAGCTGTGGAAAGCTGCCGGCTTGCCTTCGGACACGGGCCGGGTGGCATCGAGGTGGGCCCAGGCGATCAGCCGGTGGCTGCTGCCCCACTCGGGCTCGCAGGTGGTCAGCGTCAGATAGCGGCCGGGCCCGTCGAAGCCGGACTTGCGGGGAACCGGGTCGATGACCCCGATGTCGCTCGGCACGGTCCGGTAGGGCCGTTTGTCGACGCGGTACGTGAACCACGTCGTCCCGTCGGTCAGCACCACCGCGTCGCCCGGACGCAGCTTCGGAAAGTCCTTGAACGGGTCCCCGTACGTACGGCGGTGTCCGGCCACCGCGAAATTGCCCGTCGCGCCGAGGCGGGCGGTCCCCGAGTAATGGCCGAGACCCTTCTGCAAGGTTCTGACCTCGGTGTTCTCCAGGACGGGCCACTCCCAGCCCTTGCCGAAGCGGGGTATGTACATCATCGCGAACGGCTTGCCGTCCCGGTACGCGGCAGGGGCGGGGGACTCCTTCGGTGCCTTCGGCTTCCCCGGCGCCGGGGTGGGCTGCGGCGCGGGTGAGGAGACCGGTTCCTGCGCCCACCGGCTGTGCAGGGCGTCGATCTGTCCCTCGGTCGCGTCGGCCGCCTTCACCCCGGTCCAGAACAGCACGTACACCACAAAGAGCACGATCAGGGCTCCGACGGTGATGCAGAGTTCGCTGAACGTCCTGACGATCAGTCGCACCGACAACTGGCCGGCCTCCCCACAGCCGCTCGCTACTCCACGGGCTCCGCATAGTGGAGGTCCACTGTGCCCGAGTAGCCGGGAAGAGTCACCGCCTCGTGCTCGTCGACTTTCCAGCCGAGCCCGTACGCCTTCACGTACAGCAGGTAGTTGCTGATCGCCGGAGAGTCGTTGAGCGCCTGCTTGAGCTTGCCCGGGTCCCCGACCGCGGTGATCTTGTACGGCGGGGAGTAGACCCGGCCCTGGAGGATCAGGGTGTTGCCGACGCAGCGCACCGCGCTGGTGGAGATCAGCCGCTGGTCCATGACCTGGATGCCCCTGGCGCCGCCCTGCCAGAGAGCGTTGACGACAGCCTGGAGGTCCTGCTGGTGGATGACCAGGTCATTGGGTTGCGGGTCGGGGTAGCCGGGGTTGGCTGTGGCGTTGGGCGGGGCGTCGTTGAGGGTGACGGACACCGAGCGGCCGGTGAGCTTCGTGGTGCCCCCGGCCCGCTCCAGCTCCTTGAGCCGGGCTTCCTCCGCCTTGGTGCTGCCGTCGTCCCGCCCGACAAGGGCGTCGATGTCGTCGCGCACGGCCGCGGTGGTCTCGTCCAGCTGGGCGTTCTTGTTGCTGCGCTGCTGGATGAGATCGGAGAGCTTCAGCAGCGAGGAATCGGTGCGGATGTTGGTGCCCTTGGCCGTGTTGGCGCTGGTGACGAAGATCAGTCCGGCGAGGGCGAAGACGGCAGCGGTGAGCACGCGGGCCGGGTTCCGGAAGGTGCGCCGGACCGGCCCTTGGGGGGAGTCGGCAGAATTGCTCAACGTACCCTTATCTCCTTCGACGCCAGGGAAGCACTACGCTAACGGACGCCCGAGGGAGGCAGTATTCCCCTCGGGCTCCGCCCCGGCGCCAGCCACAGTTCCCTGCGCGGTCACGCAGCGCATCGACAGGAGAGTTCCTCGTGCCGAAGTCACGTATCCGCAAGAAGGCCGACTTCACGCCCCCTCCGGCGAAGCAGGCAACCAACATAAAGCTGACCAGCCGCAGCTGGGTGGCGCCCGTGATGCTGGCGCTCTTCCTGATTGGTCTGGCCTGGATCGTCGTTTTCTACGTGACCGACGGCGATCTGCCGATCAAGGACCTGGGGAACTGGAACATCGTCGTCGGCTTCGGCTTCATCGCCGGCGGCTTCGGCGTCTCCACTCAGTGGAAGTAGCCCCCGCAGCGGAAGCAGCGCCGCAGCGCTCGTAGCTGCACAGCGGGGCCCTGTCCCGCAACCCTTGCCCCGAGTTACCCACAGCGTTATCCACAGGCAGGGGAAAAGGTCAGACGATCTGTGGATAACTTGCCGACCGTTGACGCCGATGTGACTGCAGTCTCCCTCATCGGGGAGCGGCACGCCCCTTGTCCCTGCTGGAAAAACTCAGCTCAGCGACAAGGGGCACAGCTGTTCCCACAGAATGCACAAGATCCGGTACCCGCTGTGGACAACCACGGCTGTGGACAAGCACTCCGGGGACGATGAGCGCTCAGGTGAGCGCGGCCGTTCTGGCGACGACGATGAGGATCACGGCTGCCAGCACCAGCGCGCAGGTGCCGTACTGCACCAGCGCACGCCGCTCACGGGGTGCGTGCACCATGCCGATCGCCATCAGCGTGCCCGCGACCAGACCACCGACATGCGCCTGCCAGGCGATCCCGCCCCAGGGGTTGAAGGTGATGACCAGGTTCACCGCGAGCAGCGCGAGGACCGGGCGCATGTCGTAGTTGAGCCGGCGCATGAGCACGGCGGTGGCGCCCAGCAGTCCGAAGATCGCCCCGGAGGCTCCGAGCGAACCCTGCTCCGGCGCGGAGAGCCAGTAGGTGAGAGCGCTGCCGGCCAGGCCGGAGACCATGTACAGCGTGAGGTAGCGGGCACGGCCGAGAGCCGCTTCCAGCGGCCCGCCGAGCCACCACAGCCCCAGCATGTTGAACGCGATGTGCCACACCTCCTGGTGCAGGAACATCGATGTCACCAGTCGGTACCACTCGCCCGCCGCGACGCCTTCGAGCGGACCGCCGTAGTGGGTCGGGGCCCGGCCGAACAGCATCAGCTCGTTCACCAGCGTGGTGCCCCTCGCCAGCACCGCGAGGTACACGGCGACATTGATGGCGAGCAGGATCTTGGTGACGAGGCGGGGATCAGCCGCGATGCCGCCGCCCGCGACGGTACGCGG
The DNA here is from genome assembly GCF_042890955.1 of Streptomyces sp. NPDC001933. Classification (NCBI taxonomy): domain Bacteria; kingdom Bacillati; phylum Actinomycetota; class Actinomycetes; order Kitasatosporales; family Streptomycetaceae; genus Streptomyces; species Streptomyces sp. NPDC001933. The sequence continues at coordinate 208,531 of NZ_JBIASS010000006.1, forward strand.
TCTTCCGGCGGCCGGTCCGTGCCCCGTACCCGAACCCTGGCGTACGCAGTCCGGGCACTGGAAACCGACCGAGGCGTCGATCATGCACTCGGGGCAGATCGGGCGCTCGCAGCGGGTGCAGCGGATGTTCGCCTCGCGACCGGGGTGGCGGTAGCAGCTGAGCGAGCCGGCCGCGGCGGCGGACTGGTCACCGCCCCCCGGCGGCTGCTGGTCCATCGGTCCCATCGCTTCCCGGTCCCTTCGGTCCTGGTCATGACGGGCACGGCACGCACGACGCCGCCCTGCTCGTCCGCTATGTATCAGTACGGACGGGCAGGGCGGTTGGTTCCCGAACGAGCCATCAGCGTGTGATCAGCCGATGACCACAGGTGATCAACGGGTCTCGATGACGACCGACTCGATCACGACGTCCTGCACCGGGCGGTCGGTGCGGGCGTTGGTCGGGGTGGCAGCGATGGCGTCCACGACCTTCTTGCTGGCGTCGTTGGTGACCTCGCCGAAGATGGTGTGCTTGCCGGTCAGCCAGGCGGTCGGCGAAACGGTCACGAAGAACTGCGAGCCGTTGGTGCCCGGACCGGCGTTGGCCATGGCCAGCAGGTACGGCTTGTTGAAGGCGAGGTCGGGGTGGAACTCGTCCGCGAACTCGTACCCCGGGCCACCGGTGCCGTTGCCGAGCGGGTCGCCGCCCTGGATCATGAAGCCGCTGATGACGCGGTGGAAGACGGTGCCGTCGTACAGCTTGTCCGTCGACTTCTGACCGGTCTCGGGGTGCACCCACTCGCGCTCACCCTTGGCGAGCTCGACGAAGTTCTTGACCGTCTTGGGCGCGTGGTTCGGCAGGAGCCGGATTTCGATGTCGCCCTGGTTGGTCTTCAAGGTGGCGTAAAGCTGCTCAGCCACGATCTGCCTTCCGTAAGTCTTCGGTGACGTTGAGTCTTCTTCGGTGACGTTGGGTCTTCGGTGACGTCCACCGATCCTCGCACGGACCGTACGTTCCGGCGCCCGGCCGCGACCGGCGGGCGCGTGACGCTCACCTACCTGCCCCATTTCCGCATGCGGCAGCCCACAGCACGCCGCAACAAATGCGGCCAAGTGCGCTACGAAGCGGAGCGTTCCGGGACGAACCGTGGCATTCTCATCGACAAGCTCCCCTTGCACCGCATCGCCCAAGGCGTCACTCACGACCTGAATGACCCGGATGCCCGCCCCGCATGCCAGACAGGAATCCGGCAGGCATGATCTCGAAATGGGTGGAAAGGCGGAGTGTCTACCCGCCACCAAGGAGGAGGATCCCGTGACCCGCATCGACAGCGTGCGCGCCGCAACCGACTCGGCGAAGGACAGCGTGCAGCACGCCGCGGAAGTGGTGGCGCCCTACGCCGACACGGCCAAGGACCAGGCCGCACATCTCGCGCACGAGGCCCGCACGCGGCTCGCGCCGAAGGTGTCCAAGGCGGCCCAGCAGGCCCGCGTCCAGTACGACGCGCATCTGGCACCACGTATCGAACTCGCCCTGACCCATGTGCCGCCCAAGGTCGACGAGGTCGGCCGGCGCGCCGCACACCGCACCCGCCAGGCGGCCCGGACCGCGGCGGACTACACGGTGCCGCGCGTCGAACACGCGATGGCCGTCGCCCAGCCGGTGGCCGAGGAGGCCACGGCCCGCAGCGCCGCCGCACTGGCCGCACTGCGCAGCCAGGTCACGGCCGAGGAGATCCGGCAGCTGGCCCGGAAGCACGAACGGCGGGCGCGGGCCGGCCGGCTGTTCAAGGGGCTCGTCGTGGCCGGCCTCGTAGCGGGCGGCGCCTATGCCCTCTGGCGATGGTGGGACAAGCAGGCCAACCCCGACTGGCTGGTCGAACCGCCCGCCGCCACGGAGGTCTCCGACCGCGCACCGCTGACCTCGGTCGACGGCAGCGGCCCGAGCTCGCCCGACCCCGAGGTCCGGGCCAAGCAGGCCGATGCGGAGGCGGACGGTACGGACGGCTCGGAGGGCCCGGACGGCACCAACCCGGACGACCGCCGCTGAGCCGGCACCCGGACCAGCTCCCGAGCCCGTTCCTGGGCCGGCTCCCGTACGACGAACCCGCGCCGGAAGACCCCGATCACGTGGTCTCCGGCGCGGGTTCGGCTTTCCGTGCCGCTGGGCCGGTTCCGTGGTGCAGGCCCCTGCGGGCCAGGTCGAGAACGGCTCAGCGGCGGGAGACGGGGCCTGGCATGCCGGGGCAGGGCACGGCACACCCCCGACAGATGCGAAAATGCCCTCCGATGCTGCGTTTTCGCAGATCGGAGGGCATTTATCAGGTGGAGCCTAGGAGATTCGAACTCCTGACATCTGCCTTGCAAAGGCAGCGCTCTACCAACTGAGCTAAGGCCCCGAACAACGGGCAGCCCCGGACGCTCCAGCGTCTTGGCCACCGCTGCGGACAACAGTACCGGGTACCCCCCGGAAACCTGCAAAAATATGGGGGCTCCCGGTCGGCGACCACTCTCCGTAGGATGCTCGACAAGGTTCGCAGCAGCGAAGCCGCAGCGAAGGGGAGACGCCATGGACGCAGCGCAGCAAGAGGCAACGGCCAGAGCCAGAGAGCTTCAGCGCAGTTGGTACGGAGAGCCTCTCGGTGCGCTCTTCCGCCGCCTGATCGATGATCTCGGCCTGAACCAGGCCAGGCTCGCCGCCGTCCTCGGGCTGTCCGCCCCCATGCTCTCCCAGCTGATGAGCGGCCAGCGGGCGAAGATCGGCAACCCCGCGGTCGTCCAGCGGGTCCAGGCGCTCCAGGAGCTGGCCAGTCAGGTCGCGGACGGCAGCGTCAGCGCGGGCGAGGCCACCGACCGCATGGAAGAGATCAAGAAGTCCCAGGGCGGCTCCGTCCTGACCAGCACCGGCCAGACCTCCCAGACCGGCGGTGCCCCCACCGTCCGGCGCGTGGTCCGCGAGATCCAGTCGCTGATGCGGTCGGTCGCGGCCGCCGGTGACATCATCGATGCCGCCGACTCCCTCGCCCCGACCCACCCGGAACTGGCAGAGTTCCTCAGGGTGTACGGCGCCGGGCGCACCGCTGACGCGGTGGCGCACTACGAGGGACACCAGAGCTAGGGGCACCGGAGCCAAGGGCCTGCCCGGCCGATCAGGGCCGGGCACTGTCCCCGAGAAGCCGGCCATGGGCCGAAACAGGAACTGGGAGCGGGCACAGCGCAATGGGTGAGGTCTTCGCCGGTCGGTACGAACTGATCGATCCGATCGGACGTGGTGGGGTCGGCGCCGTCTGGCGGGCCTGGGACCACCGGCGCCGCCGCTATGTGGCGGCCAAGGTCCTCCAGCAGAGCGATGCGCACACGCTGCTGCGCTTCGTCCGCGAGCAGGCGCTGCGGATCGAGCATCCGCATGTGCTCGCCCCGGCCAGCTGGGCGGCGGACGACGACAAGGTCCTGTTCACCATGGATCTGGTGAGCGGCGGTTCGCTGGCGCATGTCATAGGCGACTACGGGCCGCTGCCGCCCCGGTTCGTCTGCACGCTCCTCGACCAGCTGCTGTCCGGGCTGTCCACGGTGCATGCGGAGGGCGTCGTGCACCGGGACATCAAGCCGGCCAACATCCTGATGGAGGCGACCGGTACCGGACGGCCGCATCTGCGGCTGTCCGACTTCGGCATCTCCATGCGCAAGGGAGAGCCGCGCCTCACCGAGACCAACTATGTGGTGGGTACGCCGGGTTACTTCGCGCCCGAGCAAATGATGGGCGCGGAACCCGATTTCCCCGCGGACCTGTTCGCGGTCGGTCTTGTCGCGCTCTATCTGCTCCAGGGCAAGAAGCCCGACGCGCAGGCGCTCGTCGAGCACTTCGCCTCGTACGGCACGCCCTCCGCCCCGGAGGGGATTCCCGAGCCGTTGTGGCAGGTCCTCGCGGGGCTGTTGCAGCCGGATCCGCAGGCCCGCTTCCGTACGGCCACGGGTGCGCGCAAGGCGCTGACGGCGGCGGTCGAGATGCTGCCGGAACCCGGGGCCGAGGACGAACCGGTCGAGGTCTTCGACCAACTCGGGCCCCTGCCCGCCGGTTTCGGACCCGACGGACCGGCCCCGGCTCCCGCCCGACAGGAACAGCAGGCCCAACAGGCCCAGCACGCGCAGGCCGCCCAGCAGCCCTACGCCCAGCCGCCGGTCCCGATGTCGGAGACGGGCAGCTTCCACCTCCCGCCGCCTCCGCAGCAGCCCACACCGCCGCCGCAGCAGGCGCATCCGGTCACGCCGCACACCCCGCTCCCGGCGCAGGCGGCGCCCCTGTACGCCACTCCCGCCCCGGAGCTCTCACAGGCGCCCACGGCCGCCGTGCAGCACGAACCGGCGCTCACCCGTGCGTACACCGTCGGACAGCCGCAGGCGCAGCCTCAGCCGCAGGCAGTGGCGCAGGCGCACCCGCCGGCGCCCGCTCCGGCGCACACCCCGCAAAGGCGTCCGGGACCGTCCCCGAAGGTGGCGGTCCCGGTACTACTGGTGGCATTGCTCTGTTTCGCGGTGGGCATCTGGGCGCTGACCCAGAGCTGAGCCCGGCGGCCCGAGCCCGGCGGCCCGAGCCCCGCCGTACGGGGGTCGGGCCAGGCAGTCGCGGCTACCAGGTCTGCGGCGGACCCCCGTACGGCTGACCGGCGTCGGCCGGGGCTGCCGGGGCGGTGACAGCGCGGCGCCGGGCCAGCAGCGTCCACACCCCGAGCCCGAGCACCAGCACCGAACCCGCGCCGATCCCGGCCACGGCGACCATTGTCATCCGGTCGCTCTTGGCGGCCGCCTGCGGCCCGCTCTTGCCGTCCCTCGCGTCGTCCCTGTCGTCCTGCGTGACCGAGAAGTCCCCGGCATCGCCCGCGTACGGCGACTTCCCGGCCTCTCCCTCGACCTTGACCCTGAGGGTCAGCGGAATCCCGTTCTTGCCGTACGACTTCGCGATCTGCGGGCTGAGCGTCACCGAAAGGTAGTACCAGCCGGCGAACCGCATGGCGCTGACGCTGCTGTTGGAGTCGTACCGGTTCTCGTAGGCCACCGGGGGCAGCGGATCCAGCGAGACGGTCGTGGTCTTGCCGGAGTACGAGAGCGGCATCGCGGAGGCGACATGGCCGTGCGCCGGGTTGTCCAGGGACAGCGCGAGCGCGTTGCCGATGTACTCGTCCGAGGCGTTGTCGTTGCTCAGGGTGGCGGTGGCGAAGACCTGCTGCCCCCAGTCCACCGGCACCCGGTAGAAGAGGGTCTGTCCCGGCTTGATGCCGCCCTCCTCCTTCCACTCGCCGGTCTCCAGGCCCGTCGCGTCGTAGTAGCTGGTGCCGCCCGACCGCTTCTGCGGGGCGGTGGTGGGCGGCACGGGCGAGGCGGACGGCCAGTTCTCCGGCGCGTCGGTCGGCATCGAGCCGGCCGATTTCAGCTGCGGCTCCGACTCGTAGCGCAGCTCCAGGTCCCACTCGTCGGGGGCGGAGGTCTCCTTGCTCTCCCGCTCGATCAGGACGTTGTACGTGCCGGCGTCCTGGCAGATGCTGGCGTCCTTCTCCACGGTCCGGTAGGCGTACGCCGCGATCGGGCGCGGGAACTCCGCAGACTCGAACCGCGCGTCCTCCGAGCTGCACTGCAGGTCCGAGCTGTCGCGGATGCTGACCGTGATCCCGTCCCCGTAGGCGACCCGGCCGTCGCCCCTGGGCACGGCCACCGCCGAGACGTACCCGTTCGTCTTCGCGTCGAGGTTCAGGCGGTAGTAGAGCTTCTGACCGGGCTTGATCGAGCTCCGGTAGACCGATCCCGGCGTAAGCGCCGACGCATCGGTGCTGGCCTCCGCACCGTCGACCTTCTCCGCCCCGGGATCGAAGGTGTACGCGGCGGGCTCCCCGGCCGCGTACGCCTGCCCCGGCAGCGCCGCCGCCGCGCACATCGCCGCGACCGCGGCCAGCGCCACCCGGCCCCTGTTGCGCTGCCTCATCACGCGCTTCCCCTCGTCGTCTGTGCGGCCCGCCCGCGACGCCCGCGTACGAACACGAGCCCTGCGATCACCACCACCACGGCGCCCGCCCCGGCAGCGGCCGCAATGCCGGTCCATCCTGCCCCGCCCGTACCGCCGCTGTCTCCGGCGCTGATCGGATTGCCCTTCTTGTCCGCCTTCTTGTCCGTCTTCTTCGCTGCGACGGGAGCGTTGTGCTGGGGGCCGGCCAGCTCGTCGCCGAGGACCGACACCCGCAGCACCACACCGACCTGCGGGTTCCGCGCGATGTCCGCGGCCCGCGCCCCCAGCGTCACCGAGATGTAGAAGTCGCCTCCGGCGTGCACCGGCCGGACCTGGGCGCCGTTCTCGTAGCGGTTGGTCCAGGCGACCGGCACACCGCCCATCCCGATCGCCGCCGGGCGGCCGCTGTACAGGGTCGTCGGGTTGAACTCGCCGCCTCCGGTGAGCGGGAACCGAGCGGGTGTGAACAGCTGCGTCGCCCCGTACGAGTAGGTGGTGGAGCCGCTCCGCTCCACCGTGGGCTCGTTCGCGAACTCCACGTCGTAGCGCACCTGCTGGCCCCAGCCGGCCGGGACCTTGTACCAGAGGGTCTGCGCCGGAAGGATGCGGTCGCGCCACACACCCCGGCCGATCTCCTCGGCATCGTTGAAGCCGGTGCCGCCCCGTACGTCGCGCGGGTCCCCGGACGGCAGCACGGCGTCCTCCCCGCCCTTGCCGTACTCCGGCTGCGACTGCGCGGGTGTGACGTCCTTGTCCAGGGGCTCCTCGACTCCGTATACGAGTTCGAGCGGCCAACGCGCGGCGTCGGAGCCCTTCTTGGTCTCCCGTTCGACCACCAGCCAGTACCGTCCCGCCCGGTCGCAGCGGCTCGTGCCCCGCGCCGAGGGGATACGGGCGATCGCCGAGGTCAGCGGGGTCGCACCCTCCTTCTGGGAGAAGTGCGCGGTCTCCGAACCGCAGGAACTGTCAGTGCCGTACGCGATGCTGGTACGCATCGCGTCGAAGGTGTCGACGGCCGCCCCGGGCTGCGGCACCGCCGTCGCGGAGAAGTCCGCCGTCGAGGCGGCGTCCAGGTCGACGGCGTAGTACCGCTTCTCGCCCGGCCCGATGGTGTCGAGGTACTGCCCCGGCGCGAGCACGGGCGCCCCTGCGCCCGTCGCCGTGCCCGTGACCCGCTCGCCCCGGAACCGGTAGCCGTCCACGGAGAGTTGCGACGCCCGCTGGAGCTGCCTGGCCAGCGAATCGGCGTCCGGTGCGTCGTAGTAGCGGCCGTTGCCCGCCGCTGCGATGCATTCGAGCTGTTCGCGGGCCGCGCCCTTCACCTGGAAGCCCACGGTGTCGATCCGCAGCCCGACGCCCTCCTTGCCGAGCCGCTCGGCGACCTCGCAGGGCGGTGGCGCACCGCAGTTGTCCTCGCCGTCGGAGACCAGCAGGATCGTGCGCGTACCGATGGCGCCGCCCGAGGGCCGCGGAAGGTCCTCGACGGCCTTCCGCAGCGACAGACCGATGGGGGTGTCACCCCTGGGCCGTACGGCCGCCACGGCCTGTTTCAGGGCCGCCCGGTCGAGCCCGCGCACCGGTTTCACGAGCCTGGTGTCCGTGCAGCCCCGGGGGCGGTCGGCGCCGTACACCCGCAGTCCGGTCGGATACCCGTCGGGAAGCCCGTCGACGACGGTCCCGACGGCCGTACGGGCGCTCTCCATCCGGGAACGCCCCGTACCGTCGTCGTCGGCCATGGAGCCGGACGAGTCGAGGACCATGACCAGGCTGCCGTTCCCGCCGGCTCCGGACGGCTCGGGCCCGGCGGGCGCACCGCCCGGGGGCGCCGCCACGGCCGGCGTCGCGCCCGCCACCAGGGCGAGCAGCGCCCCGCCGATCCATGCCCCCGCGACTGCGGTACGACGTTGTCCCCGTGCCTTCACCCGTGCCCCCTCGACCCACCCGATCGTTTTGCTCACGCAACGTATTGATTTGCTCGAGTGAACTCAAGAGCACAGGTGTCACGGTCCCGCAACAGCACGAAGCCCCGGCCGCTCAGCGACCGGGGCCCGCAATCAGACTGTTCTGTCTCACACACCCGAACCTGCGGGCACGGAGTCAGTCGCCTCCGTCCACAGATCCTGCTCGGCGCGATCCGCCTGGATCTGGCGGTACACGAGGAGCCCGCCGATGGCGGCCAGTGCGACCAGGAGAAGCTTCTTCACCGCGCGACCTCGTCTTTCCTTGACGTAGGGGACTTCTGCCGCCCGACTATACACACCGGCCGATATCAACCGGTGACCTGCCCGCAACCCAACTGGCGCCCGGGGAAGAGCGGTCATCCGAGGGCCGCTCCGTCCGGAGGATCCGACCCTGTTCCACGACCGGGTCCGCAGCCCGGTCCACAGCCCGATCCGCAGCCCCCGCATAAGCCCGTCAACTCCGGTTGAACCATACGAGTGGTGTTCATCCGAAGATCGGCGCATCGGTGGCGTCGGTCCATGAAATCGCGAGCCAGATCCACATCATCAGAAAGGTAAGCAAACCGGACCACCCGAAAGCGAGGGGCCATGAGCACCGTCAAGCCCAAGAACATCTGGACCGCCTTCGTCACCGCCCTTTTCGCCCTGCTCGCCGCACTGGGATTCATGAGCACCCCGGCGACGGCCACGGAGCAGAGCGCCCCGGAGCCGACCACCACGAACCAGGAGCACACGGGTGCGACCGCGGCAACCGCGACCACCCCGTCGGTGCGATGGACCCTTCCGCGTGACCGGGCGCTGCCACCGACGATGAAGCAGCGCATCCGCGCCGAGGCACACGGCTCCTCGCCCGCCACCCGTCATATGTCCGTCGACGCCACCGGCGCCACGGAGACCAGGAACGTCGCCCGCACCGCCCACGGCGCCCCGGCGGAGGAAGCGTCCCTGCTGCCGCCCTGAGAGCCGCTCCGCTGACGTACAGAGCCCCCGGGCCGGTTCACACCGGACGGGGGCTTCTCCGTGCCTTCCAGCGGCCTTCCCGGCCACCGGAGCCGGAGCCGGCTCCGGTGGCCGGTGGCCGGTGGCCGGTGGCCGGTGGCCGGTGGCCGGTGGCCGGTGGCCGGTGGCCGGTGACGAACACGGGGGCGGGCCGCGGCGCATGGCGGCGGATCAGATGCACGATCACGGTCCGCTCGAAGCAACGCCAGCAACTGCTCGACTGCTCGGCCTTGTGCCCGGCCTTGCGCTCGGTCTCACGGATCCCCATCCCGACGACCGCCGTGCCCGTCAGCCACAGACGCCGCACAACCACAGCCGCACAGCCGCCGCAATTCAGCCGCAACGCCGAAGGCCCCTCACCGTTTCCGGTGAGGGGCCTTCGTAACTGTGGGGCTAACAGGATTTGAACCTGTGGCCTCATCCTTATCAGGGATGCGCTCTAACCAACTGAGCTATAGCCCCGCCGCGCTGCTGCGCTGACTTCTGAAGATTAGCGCACGTCGGGGCCAGTCCCAAAATCGATACCCGGCGCTCTACTCGTCCTCGGCCAGCGTGAGCTCGATACCGCCCACGAATCCCGCCGACAAGTTGTAGATGAAGGAGCCCAGCGTCGCCAGGGCGGTCGCCAGGACGACGTCGATCACCGCGATGACCGAGGTGAAGATGAGAACCCTCGGCAGCGACAGGAACGACTGGAGATCGAAGCCGTTGCCCTCGTTCGAACCGGTGGCCTCGCTGATCGTGCCGCCGACGGTGGAGAAGACGCCCATCGCGTCCATCACCATCCACAGCACTGCGGACGCCACCACCGTGCAGATGCCGAGCGCGATGGAGAGCAGGAAGCTGACCTTCATCACCGACCACGGATCGGCCTTGGCCACCCGCAGCCGCGCCTTGCGGGTACGCGGAGTCGTCCGCGCCCCCGTCCGCGGCCGCCGGGCCGCCTGAGCGGCGCCCTGGGCACCGCCCTGCGTGCCGTGCGGCCGGCCGCCCTGGGTCCCGCCCTCGGGCGAGGGGTACGCCTGCGGCGGGTGGTACGGCCCACTCGCCTGCCCCGGCGCGGGCTCGCGCTCACCCGGCAACGGCCCGGTCGCGTAGCCCTCGTACTGGGGCTGAGGCCCCCGGGTATCCGTCACAATGCCCCCTTGGGAGTCCGTGGCAGGGCCACGGGCACCGTTCGCTCCTGCTCCGGAAGCGGCCGAACCGGCGCCCGTGGCTCCACTCACGCTCTACTCCTCGTGCTCCCCGGCCGAAGGCGACGTGCCTTCGACATTGCCCTCGACCGTGCTCTCGGCACCCTCCGCCGTCGCGGCCTCGGAGTCCTCGGACCCCTCGACCTCTTCGGCCTCACGACCGGCTTCGGCGTTACGGGCAATACCGACGACGGCATCGCGCTTGCCCAGATTGATCAGTTGGACGCCCATGGTGTCACGGCCCGTCTCCCTGACTTCATTGACTCGCGTGCGAATCACACCACCGCCGAGCGTGATGGCGAGGATCTCGTCCGTCTCCTCGACCACCAGCGCGCCGACCAGCGAGCCCCGGTCCTCGACGATCTTGGCAGCCTTGATGCCCAGACCGCCACGGCCCTGAACCCGGTACTCGTCGACGGGGGTCCGCTTCGCGTACCCGCCGTCGGTGGCAGTGAACACGAACGTACCCGGCCGGACAACATTCATCGAGAGCAGTTCGTCGCCCTCGCGGAAGCTCATGCCCTTGACGCCCGAGGTCGCACGGCCCATCGGGCGCAGCGCATCGTCCGTCGCGGTGAACCTGATCGACTGGGCCTTCTTGCTGATGAGCAGCAGATCGTCCTCGGCCGAGACCAGCTCCGCACCGATCAGCTCGTCAGCGGTGCCTTCGGCGCCATCCGCCATCTCGCGCAGGTTGATCGCGATGACACCACCGGAACGCGGAGAGTCGTAGTCCTTCAGCGCGGTCTTCTTCACCAGACCGCCCTTCGTGGCCAGGATCAGATAGGGCGCGGCCTCGTAGTCGCGGATCGCCAGGATCTGCGCGATCCGCTCGTCCGGCTGGAAGGCCAGCAGGTTGGCCACGTGCTGACCGCGGGCGTCGCGGCCGGCGTCCGGGAGCTCGTACGCCTTCGCCCGGTACACCCGGCCCTTGTTCGTGAAGAACAGCAGCCAGTGGTGGGTCGTCGACACGAAGAAGTGGTCGACGATGTCGTCTTCCTTGAGCTTCGTGCCGCGCACGCCCTTGCCGCCGCGCTTCTGCGAGCGGTAGTCGTCCGTCTTGGTGCGCTTCACATAGCCGCCGCGCGAGATCGTGACGACGATGTCCTCCTCGGCGATCAGGTCCTCGATGGACATGTCACCGTCGAAGGGCACCAGCTTGGAACGCCGGTCGTCTCCGAACTTCTCGACGATCGCCGCCAGCTCCTCGCTGACGATCTTCCGCTGCCGCTCCGGCGACACCAGGATCGCGTTGTACTCGTTGATCTTCGCCTGGAGCTCGTCGTGCTCGGCCGTGATCTTCTGGTGCTCCAGCGCGGCCAGCCGGCGCAGCTGCATCTCCAGGATCGCGTTCGCCTGGATCTCGTCGATCTCCAGCAGGCCCATCAGGCCCTCGCGCGCCACCTCGACCGTCTGGCTGCGCCGGATGAGCGCGATGACCTCGTCGATCGCGTCCAGCGCCTTGAGCAGGCCGCGCAGGATGTGCGCCCGCTCCTCGGCCTTGCGCAGCCGGAACTTCGTACGCCGGACGATGACCTCGATCTGGTGCGTCACCCAGTGCCGGATGAACGCGTCGATCGAGAGGGTGCGCGGCACCCCGTCGACCAGCGCCAGCATGTTGGCGCCGAAGTTGGTCTGGAGGTCGGTGTGCTTGTACAGGTTGTTCAGCACGACCTTGGCGACCGCGTCCCGCTTCAGCACGACGACCAGGCGCTGACCGGTGCGCGACGAGGTCTCGTCACGGACGTCCGCGATCCCGCCGATCTTGCCGTCCTTCACCAGGTCGGCGATCTTCTGCGCGAGGTTGTCGGGGTTGGTCTGGTACGGAAGCTCCGTGACGACCAGGCACTGCCGGTTCTGGATCTCCTCGACCGAGACGACCGCGCGCATCGTGATCGAGCCGCGGCCGGTGCGGTACGCCTCCTCGATGCCCTTGCGGCCCACGACGAGCGCGCCGGTCGGGAAGTCCGGGCCCTTGATCCGCTCGATCAGCGCCTCCAGGAGCTCCTCCTGCGAGGCCTCCGGGTGCTCCAGGTACCACTGCGCACCGGCGGCGACCTCGCGCAGGTTGTGCGGCGGGATGTTGGTCGCCATGCCGACCGCGATCCCCGCCGAACCGTTGACCAGCAGGTTCGGGAAGCGCGCCGGCAGGACCGTCGGCTCCTGGTTGCGGCCGTCGTAGTTGTCCTGGAAGTCGACGGTCTCCTCGTCGATGTCCCGGACCATCTCCATGGACAGCGGCATCATCTTGCACTCGGTGTACCGCATGGCGGCGGCCGGGTCGTTGCCCGGGGAACCGAAGTTGCCGTTGGAGTCCACCAGCGGCATGCGCATCGACCACGGCTGCGCCAGACGCACCAGGGCGTCGTAGATCGACGAGTCACCGTGCGGGTGGTACGTACCCATGACGTCACCGACGACACGGGCGCACTTGTAGAAGCCCTTCTCGGGCCGGTAGCCGCCGTCGTACATCGCGTACAGCACCCGGCGGTGGACGGGCTTGAGACCGTCCCGTACGTCCGGCAGCGCACGCGAGACGATGACGGACATCGCGTAGTCGAGGTAGGAGCGCTGCATCTCCGTCTCGAGCCCCACGGGCTCGACACGCATGCCCACCGCGGCGGCGGACTCCTCTTCGGGTGTCACAGGGGTGTTCTCGTCGGCCATTGCTGGTCAAAGTCCTTTCGGGCGGCGTCTTGCTGGTACGGCCGACTCAGATGTCGAGGAAGCGGACGTCCTTGGCGTTGCGCTGGATGAACGAGCGCCGCGCCTCGACGTCCTCGCCCATCAGCACCGAGAAGAGGTCGTCGGCCTGCGCCGCGTCGTCCAGCGTGACCTGGCCGAGGACCCTGTGGTCGATGTCCATCGTGGTGACGCGCAGCTCCTCGGCGTTCATCTCGCCGAGACCCTTGAAGCGCTGGATCGAGTCTTCCTTGATCCGCTTGCCGTTCTGCTTGCCCAGCTCGACCAGGGCGTCGCGCTCGCGGTCCGAGTACGCGTACTCGAAGTCGTCCCGGCCCCACTTGATCTTGTAGAGCGGCGGGCGGGAGAGGTACACGTGCCCGGCCTCGACCAGCGGACGCATGAAGCGGAAGAGGAACGTCAGCAGCAGGGTGTTGATGTGCTGACCGTCGACGTCGGCGTCCGCCATCAGGATGATCTTGTGATAGCGCAGCTTCTCGATGTCGAAGTCCTCGTGGACCCCGGTGCCGAAGGCCGAGATCAGCGCCTGGACCTCGGTGTTCTGCAGGATCTTGTCGACCCGGGCCTTCTCGACGTTCAGGATCTTGCCCCGGATCGGCAGGATCGCCTGGTACATCGGGTTGCGGCCGGACTTCGCCGAACCACCGGCGGAGTCACCCTCGACGATGAAGATCTCGCACTTCGTCGGGTCGTTGGACTGGCAGTCGCTCAGCTTGCCCGGCAGCGAGGCGCTCTCCAGGAGCCCCTTGCGACGGGTCAGATCGCGCGCCTTGCGGGCCGCGACGCGCGCCGTGGCCGCCGAGATGCCCTTGCGGATGATGTCGGCCGCCTCGTTCGGATTGCGGTCGAACCAGTCCGTGAGCTGCTCGTGGACGACCTTCTGGACGAAGGTCTTCGCCTCCGTGTTGCCCAGCTTGGTCTTCGTCTGGCCCTCGAACTGCGGCTCGCCCAGCTTCACCGAGATGATCGCCGTCAGACCCTCGCGGATGTCGTCACCCGTGAGGTTGTCGTCCTTCTCGCGCAGCAGCTTCTTCTCGCGCGCGTACTTGTTGACCAGCGTGGTCAGCGCGGCGCGGAAGCCTTCCTCGTGCGTACCGCCCTCGTGCGTGTGGATCGTGTTCGCGAAGGAGTAGACGCCCTCGCTGTACTGCGTGTTCCACTGCATGGCGATCTCGGCCGAGAGGAGGCGCTCCTTGTCCTCGGCCTCGATGTCGATCACCGACTGGTGGATGACATCGCCCTTGCGGGAGTTCAGGTACTTCACGAAGTCGACGATGCCGCCCTCGTAGTGGTACTTGACCGTGCGGACCTGCTCCGCCTCGGCGGCCTCGGCCACCTCGGCGACCTCCGCGCCCAGCGTCGCCTTCGCCGACTCGCGCTCGTCGGTGAGCTTGATCGTCAGACCCTTGTTGAGGAACGCCATCTCCTGGAAGCGGCGCGACAGGGTCTCGAAGGAGTACTCGGTCGTCTCGAAGATGTCCCCGTCGGCCCAGAAGGTGACGGACGTCCCCGTCTCGTCGGTGGCCTCGTTGCGGGCCAGCGGAGCGGTGGGCACACCGAGCTTGTAGTCCTGGGTCCACCGGTAACCGTCAGTCCGGACCTCGACCGAGACCCGCGAGGACAGTGCGTTGACCACGGAGACACCGACACCGTGCAGACCGCCGGAGACGGCGTAACCGCCGCCGCCGAACTTGCCGCCGGCGTGCAGCACCGTCAGCACGACCTCGACCGCGGGCTTCTTCTCCGACGGCACGATGCCGACCGGGATGCCACGGCCGTTGTCGATCACGCGGACCCCGCCGTCGGCGAGGATCGTGACGTCGATCGTGTCCGCGTGCCCGGCCATCGCCTCGTCGACCGAGTTGTCCACGACCTCTTGCACGAGGTGGTGGAGACCGCGCTCACCGGTCGAACCGATGTACATGCCAGGTCGCTTGCGGACCGCGTCCAGACCCTCGAGGACGGTGATCGCGCTGGCGTCGTACGAGGACGTTGCCTCGCCGCCGCCGGCTGACTCGCCTGCGGCGACAGCCTCGGCGCTCTCACCGGGTGTGGACGGAATGTTCTCGTTGGGGTTGCCGGAATCGGCCACGAAGCGCCCTTTCTGGCACAGCACAGGCCGTTCTCCGGGCAAACGGGAGCGGCTGCGTCGTTCGGCTTGTATCGACGACTCCCGCGACGATGCGGGATTGTTCACCAGTCTACCGGTAGCGCCGACATGAATGGGGGTTTGCCGGTACCTGAGTACGCATGTGCCGCCCTGAATGAGCGGCTGACGACTCCCCATATTCAGGAAGGCCCCTCAGGAGGCTCACACCGGCCTTGAGCGCTTCGGCCTGTCAACCTCTCGCTACCGTGAGGGACGCCCCACTGCCGCCGCGTGGTTTCGACCACCGCAGACCGCACAACACGGACCCGAAGGACAGCCGCCCCGCGCGGGCAGCAAGGGGCCTCGGCAGAGCCGGGAGTGGGGTCCACAGAGCGCCCGAGAACAGCGCGGCTGCCGGTAGAAAATGAGAAAAGGCCAGGTCAGCCGTATGTATCGCCGGGGCCGGTACTCCCCGGCGCCCGCAGCGGACCGAACCTGCGCTGCGGGCCACCGGGCCCCAGCACCTTGATCAACCTGACCGTGCCCTGCCCCAGGTCCGCGTTCAGCCGGGCCACCAGCTGGGGCGCCAGCAGCCGCAGCTGCGTCGCCCACGCCGTCGAGTCGCACTGCACCGTCAGCACCCGCTCGTCCGGATCCTCGTCGTACCGCAGCGGCACACAATGTTTGGCCAGATCTTCACCCACGATCTGCGGCCAGCGCCCCATGACCCCGCCCACCGCCGCCGGGGTCTCCCAGCCGCGCTCGGTGATCAGACGGTTGATCGCGGAGCCCAGCGGAAGCGGATCACGACCGTCCGCCCGCGCACCCGAGCGCAGCCCGCCGCCCCGCCTGGCCTGCTTCTTCTGCTGCGCGGCCGCGCCACGCGCCCGCGCCTGCTCCTTCGCCGCGCGCAGGGCCACCCGCGCCAGGTCGACACCCGAGGGCTCCGGAGCCCTGCCCCCGCCGGAACGCTCCTGCGACGGCTCCCCGCATCCCTCGCCGCGGCCGCTCACAGCCGCTCCACCTCACCCGCGGACACCGCGAACCGGGTCCCCGCCAGCACCCCCGGGACGTCGTCGTCCACCGCGGCCGTCACCAGCACCTGCTCGGCCGGGGCCACCAGCTCCGCCAGCCGCTCCCGGCGCCGTGCGTCCAGCTCCGCGAAGACGTCGTCGAGGACCAGCACCGGCTCGTTGCCCTCGCTGCGCAGCAGGTCGTACGAGGCCAGCCGCAGCGCCAACGCGTACGACCAGGACTCGCCATGGCTCGCGTACCCCTTGGCCGGCATGCCCCGCAGCCCCAGCAGCAGATCGTCGCGGTGCGGTCCGACCAGCGTCACGCCCCGCTCGATCTCCTGCTTGCGGACATCCGCCAGGGCGGCGATCAGCTGCTCGTACAGCTCCTCGCGGGTACGCGCGGGCTCCACGCCCGCCCCGACCGAGCTGCGGTACTCCAGCGCCAGCGGGCCGCCGCCCGGCGCGACATCCCCGTACGCCTTGTCCGCCAGCGGCTGCAGGGTGGCGATCAGATCCAGCCGCTGCGCCAGCAGCTCCGCGCCCACCCGGCCCAGGTGCTGGTCCCACACGTCGAGCGTGGACAGGTCCATCGACCGGCCACCGTGCCGGCGCGCCATCGCCGCCGACTTCAGCAGGGTGTTGCGCTGCTTCAGCACCCGCTCGTAGTCCGAGCGCACCCCTGCCATCCGCGGCGAACGGGCCGTGACCAGCTCGTCGAGGAAGCGCCGGCGTTCCCCGGGATCCCCCTTGACCAGCGCCAGGTCCTCCGGCGCGAACAGCACCGTACGCACTATCCCCAGCACGTCACGGGGCCTGACCTGCGACGATCTATTGATACGCGCCCTGTTGGCCTTGCCGGGATTGAGCTCCAGCTCGATCAGCTGCGAACGCTCTCCCTGCGTCACGGCGGCGCGGATGACGGCCCGGTCCGCGCCCATCCGCACCAGCGGCGCATCGGAGGAGACCCGGTGGCTGCCGAGCGTCGCGAGATAGCCGACCGCTTCGACCAGATTCGTCTTGCCCTGGCCGTTGGCCCCCACGAAAGCGGTGACGCCCGGATCGAGAGGCACCTCGACCCGGGCGTACGAGCGGAAGTCGGCCAGCGAGAGATGCGTGACATGCATGGTGTACGCCGACCTTCCCGGCTTCCTGCTCCGTGCTTCGTGGAGCGGACCGGATGCTCTGGACCGGCCCGCTTCCCGTTGCGGTTACTTCTTGTTCTCGACCGCGTGGCCACCGAACTGGTTGCGCAGCGCGGCGATCATCTTCATCTGCGGGGAGTCCTCCTGGCGCGAGGCGAAACGCGCGAAGAGCGACGCGGTGATCGCGGGCAGCGGCACCGCGTTGTCGATCGCGGCCTCCACCGTCCACCGGCCCTCGCCGGAGTCGGCGGCGTAGCCGCGGAGCTTGTCGAGGTGCTCGTCGTCGTCCAGCGCGTTGACCGCCAGGTCGAGCAGCCAGGAACGGATGACCGTGCCCTCCTGCCAGGAGCGGAAAACCTCGCGCACATCGGTGACGGAGTCGACCTTCTCCAGGAGCTCCCAGCCCTCGGCGTAGGCCTGCATCA
This sequence comes from Streptomyces sp. NPDC001933, assembly GCF_042890955.1. NCBI lineage: Bacteria > Bacillati > Actinomycetota > Actinomycetes > Kitasatosporales > Streptomycetaceae > Streptomyces > Streptomyces sp. NPDC001933. The sequence continues at coordinate 226,033 of NZ_JBIASS010000006.1, forward strand.
TGGCGTACTCGATGCCGTTGTGGACCATCTTCGCGAAGTGGCCGGCGCCGACCTTGCCCGCGTGGACGGAACCGAAGTCGCCCTCGGGCTTCAGCGCGTCGAAGACCGGCTGGACCTTGGCCACGTTCTCGGCGTCGCCGCCGTACATCAGCGCGTAGCCGTTCTCCAGGCCCCAGACGCCGCCGGAGACGCCGCAGTCCACGAAGCCGATGCCCTTGATGCCCAGCTCGACCGCGTGCTTCTCGTCGTCGGTCCAGCGGGAGTTCCCGCCGTCCACGACGATGTCGCCGGGCGAGAGGAGACCGGCGAGCTCGTCGATCGTGGCCTGGGTCGGGGCACCGGCCGGAACCATCACCCAGACGACCCGGGGACCCTTCAGCTTGCCCACAAGCTCTTCGAGGCTGTGGACATCGGAGACGTCCGGGTTGCGGTCGTAACCGATGACGGTGTGGCCTGCGCGGCGGATGCGCTCGCGCATGTTGCCGCCCATCTTGCCGAGGCCGACGAGACCGAGCTCCATCAGAGATTCCTTAAGCGTTGTGCCGATTCGTACCCGAGGACGAGCCTACGCCCGGCCGGGGACGGAGCGACGGGCATGCTCGACGCCGAGCGTGCCCGTCGGGAACCGCAGTGACAGGACCGATGACCGGGTCAGCCGGAGAGGCGGACCGGCATGATCAGGTACTTGTACGCGTCGTCCGCCTCGGCGTCCACGGCCGGGCGGCCGCTGAGCAGCGCGGGCTTGGTGGACGTCGTGAACGAGAGCTGGGCGACCGGGGAGTCGATCGCGCTCAGCCCGTCCAGCAGGAAGGTCGGGTTGAAGGCGATCGAGATGTCGTCGCCCTCCAGCACCGCGTCGACCCGCTCCACAGCCTGTGCGTCGTCGCTGGAACCGGCCTCCAGGATCAGCACGCCCTGCTCGAAGCTGAGCCGCACCGGGGTGTTGCGCTCGGCAACGAGGGCGACACGCTTGACGGCCTCGACGAACGGCGCCGTCTCGATGACCGCGACCGAGTTGAACTCGGTGGGGAAGAGCGTGCGGTACTTCGGCAGATCGCCTTCGAGCAGCCGCGTGGTCGTACGACGGCCGGCCCCCTCGAAGCCGATCAGGCCCTCACCGGCGCCCGAGCCGGAGAGCGCCAGGGTCACCGTGTCACCGCTGGTCAGTGCCTTGGCGGTGTCCAGCAGCGTCTTGGCGGGCACCAGAGCGACGGCGGACGCGTCCGGGTTCTCCGGCTTCCAGAGGAACTCGCGGACCGCGAAGCGGTAGCGGTCGGTCGAGGCGAGGGTGACGGTGTCGCCCTCGATCTCGATCCGCACACCGGTCAGCACCGGCAGCGTGTCGTCGCGGCCCGCGGCGATGGCGACCTGGGCGGCGGCCGAGGCGAAGACCTCGCCGGGGACCGTGCCGGTCGCGGTCGGCATCTCGGGAAGTGCCGGGTACTCCTCCACAGGAAGGGTGTGGAGTGTGAATCGCGAGGAGCCGCAGACCACGGTCGCCCGTACACCGTCTGTGGAAATCTCCACCGGCCGGTTGGGGAGGGCGCGGCAGATGTCGGCGAGCAGCCGGCCGGAGACCAGCACCGTGCCGTCCTCCTCGACCTCGGCGTCCACCGAGACCCGGGCCGAGACCTCGTAGTCGAAGCTGGAGAAGCTGAGGGCGCCGTCCTCAGCCTTCAGCAGAAGGCCCGCAAGAACGGGCGCCGGCGGACGGGCCGGGAGGCTACGGGCCACCCAGGCCACAGCCTCCGCGAGTACATCGCGCTCCACCCGGATCTTCACCGGAACCGCCTCCTGCTGTTGCTCGCTCGCCCTGCTGGCCTTCGTCGTCTGATCGCGTCTTCCGCCGCTGAGGCAGCGAGGACGCCGGGGACCAGTCTGACGTACGGCACCGACACTCGGTGCTGCTCGGGGTCAAGTCGCGACAAGAGGTTCGGAGAGCTCCGGCGCCGAGTTGTGCACAGGCCCCACTTCGAAGCGGATTCCGGGCTAACTCTATGTGGCAGTAGTAGTAGGGCCTGTGGAAACCGTGGATAACGTCGTTTCCGCAGGTCAAGCCCTGTTTTTTATCCACTGCCCCTGTGGGCGGGACCGGTGGACAACACGGTGCTTCTGTGGACACAGGAAAGTTCTGCACACCCGATGCACAGGGCAGGGGGGTTTCTCCCCAGGGCTGTCCCCAGCTTTACCCACGTTCCCCACAGCCCAACCGACCCTCTTGGTGTGACGCCTTTCACTCGGCGCGGTGAAAGGCGGTGCAGCGTTGCCGAACAGTGGACAGAGGTGTGGAGAAGCAGCAGGGAGCTGGGGACAAGGCGGCTCGGCCTGTGGGTCGCCGGTGGACAACTTCATCCACGCCCTGTGGACGAATATTTTGTCCACAGGCTGTGGATCACTGTTGACCACAAATCCCCAACCCCTTGACCTGGCCTGATGGAGTATCGGCAGTCGCCCCTGTGGAAGCAATATGGACAACTTCCGGATCCCCAGGCTGTGGAAGGGGAAAACTCCCCAGATCTGTGGAGAACAGGCGGTCAGCTGCAGGTATTCGAACAGCGCGATGGCGCCGGAGCTGCGGCAGCGCGTTCTGGAACGGGTCCGGGGAGGGGCTCGGGGCGGCTGCGGACGGCTCCTGAGCGCCGTCCGGGCGGTCTCCGGATCCGTTTCCGGGCGGCCTCCGGACCGTTTTCCGGCGCTCCCCAGGACGCTGCCGGGCGTGCCGCGGACGTCCCCCCTCGTGCTGCCCAGGCGCTCCCCGGGCGCTCTCCAGGCAACGAAAAGGGCGCCCGAGGCCCCCTGCTGAGGGGTCCTCGGGCGCCCTTCCGGCGCGTACGGAGCGTCTGCCGACGGCGGTGCGTCAGCCGTTCTTGATGCGGTTGGTGAGCTCGGTGACCTGGTTGTAGATGGAGCGCCGCTCAGCCATCAGCGCGCGGATCTTGCGGTCCGCGTGCATCACCGTCGTATGGTCGCGGCCGCCGAACTGCGCACCGATCTTGGGCAGTGAGAGATCGGTGAGCTCCCGGCAGAGGTACATGGCGATCTGGCGGGCCGTCACCAGCACCCGGCTGCGGGAGGTTCCGCAGAGATCGTCCACCGTGAGACCGAAGTAGTCCGCGGTCGAGGCCATGATGGCCGTCGCCGTGATCTCCGGAGCCGAGTCCTCGCCGCCCGGGATCAGGTCCTTCAGTACGTGCTCGGTCAGTCCGAGGTCCACCGGCTGCCGGTTGAGGCTGGCGAAGGCCGTGACCCGGATCAGCGCCCCCTCCAGCTCCCTGATGTTGCGGGAGATCCGGGAGGCGATGAACTCCAGTACCTCCGGCGGGGCGTTGAGCTGCTCCTGCACCGCCTTCTTACGGAGGATCGCGATTCGCGTCTCCAGCTCCGGCGGCTGCACATCGGTGGTCAGGCCCCACTCGAAACGGTTCCGCAGCCGGTCCTCCAGGGTCACCAGCTGCTTGGGCGGCCGGTCGGAGGACAGCACGATCTGCTTGTTGGCGTTGTGGAGCGTATTGAAGGTGTGGAAGAACTCCTCCTGCGTCGACTCCTTGCTCGCCAGGAACTGGATGTCGTCGACGAGCAGGATGTCCACGTCCCGGTAGCGCTTGCGGAAGGTGTCGCCCTTCCCGTCGCGGATCGAGTTGATGAACTCGTTGGTGAACTCCTCGGAGCTCACGTACCGCACCCGGGTGCCCGGGTAGAGGCTGCGGGCGTAGTGACCGATGGCGTGCAGCAGGTGGGTCTTGCCGAGCCCGGACTCCCCGTAGATGAAGAGCGGGTTGTACGCCTTGGCCGGGGCCTCGGCGACCGCGACCGCCGCGGCGTGCGCGAACCGGTTGGACGCGCCGATCACGAAGGTGTCGAAGAGGTACTTCGGATTCAGCCGGGCCGCCGGTTCGCCGGGGCCGGGCGTGGGAGCGGGCTGCGAGCCCATAGGACCGGTGGCGCCGCCGGGCCGTCCGGTGCCGGCGCCGCCCTGCCGGTGCTGCGGCTGGTGCTGCTGCTCCTGCATGTCGTGGTGCTCGGGGCGCTGCTGCTCGTAACCCTGGCGCTCGGGCGGCTGCGGACGGTAGTCGTGCTGCGGCTGCTGGGGGCGGCCACCGCCGTACGGCTCGCGCCACTGTTCCGCGGGAGCCTCGCGGTCCTGGAACCCGCCGAGCCGGGGCTGCTGCCAGGAGAGGTCCTCCTGGGTGCGCGGCCACGCGCCGGGTTCGGGGCGCTGCTGCTGGTAGTCGGGGTAGGCCGGCCGGGCGGTCGGCATGCCGTCGTCGGCGGGCCGGTGTCCGTACCCGTCGTATGCGTCGTTGTGCTGCCGCTCGTCGTGCTGCGGTCCCTGGTAGCGGTGAGGCTGCTGGGCCTGGTGCATCGGCGGCGCGGGCGGGCTCGGCGGTTCGCCCGCGGAGTCGTCGACGGTGATCGCGATGCGGATCGGGCGGCCGCATTCGCGGCTCAGCGTCTCGCTGATGAGCGGCGCGAGCCGGCCCTCCAGGACGCGCTTGCCCCATTCATTGGGCACCGCGAGCAGCGCCGTGTCGGCGACCAGGGCGAGCGGCTGGCAGCGCTCGATCCACTGCTTGTCCTTCGGCTCGATGCCCTGCTGGCCCTCCCCGAGGAGTTGCTCCAGCACTCGTGGCCACACTGCGGCAAGATCGGCAGGTACGTCAGCCACGGGGCACGCTCTCTCGCTGGTCCCACGAATGTGTGCTTCTCGGGACGGTATGGGTCGGTATGGGTGAGGACCGGCAGGCAGGAAGAAAAGAACCGGAGCTCAGCCACGGTAGTCAGGCCGACCCGCGTGGTTCAAGTTGTTGTCCACAGCCTGTGCACAGTGGGGGGTGTTGTGGAGCCGGTTTGACCGGATGGCGTAGCCGCGCGTACCGTGACCAGGTCGAGTTGTCGATGGCTGCTGCCGCCTGCCTCCGATGGGCAAAGATCACGATCTGTGATTGTGAAGCGGTGCACTAGAGCGTTTACGCGAGTCTCTCGTGGGCGCACGGTGACAGCCAGGCGATGTCCCGCCAACACACGAGTCATTTCTGGAGCCCCCTAGTGAGCAAGCGCACCTTCCAGCCGAACAACCGTCGTCGCGCGAAGACCCACGGCTTCCGGCTGCGCATGCGCACCCGTGCCGGCCGCGCGATTCTCGCGTCCCGCCGTGGCAAGGGTCGCGCCAACCTGTCCGCCTGATCGCTTACAGGTCATGACGTGCTGCCTACCGAGAATCGGCTGAGGCGGCGCGAGGACTTCGCGACCGCAGTACGTCGAGGACGCCGGGCCGGCCGCCCGCTACTCGTCGTTCATCTACGCAGCGGTGCAACGGACCCGCACGTGACTGGGGAGAATGTTCCCCCGCCGCGTGCGGGTTTCGTTGTCAGCAAAGCTGTGGGTGGAGCGGTTGTGCGCACAGCGGTGAAGCGGAAGCTTCGCCACCTGGTCCGCGAACGGCTTGCCCTGCTGCCCCCCGGTAGCCTGGTTGTCGTACGAGCGTTGCCCGGAGCGGGCGACGCCGACCATGAACAGCTGGCCCGAGACCTGGACGCCGCTCTCCAGCGGCTGCTGGGAGGGGGCGCGCGATGAAGTACCCGCTGCTGGCTCTTATCAAGCTGTATCAGTGGACGATCAGCCCACTCCTCGGGCCTGTCTGCCGTTACTACCCGTCGTGTTCCCACTATGGATATACGGCGATCGACCGGCACGGAGCGATCAAGGGAACCGCGCTGACGGCTTGGCGCATCCTGCGATGCAATCCGTGGTCACCCGGTGGCGTGGACCACGTTCCACCACGCAAACGTCCGCGTTGGCATGAACTCCTGCGTAATGCCATGCGCGGTGGCAAGGGCGGGGACTCCGCCGCTGATGTGCCTGTCCGGGGACCGGTTTCCGAACCTCCGAGTCAGGCCGCAGAGACTTCGCCCAATGCTCAAGGAGCCTGATTAGTGGACACGATTGCCAGTCTGTTCAGCTTCATCACCTGGCCCGTCTCATGGGTCATCGTCCAGTTCCACACGATGTACGGGGCGATCTTCGGACCCGACACCGGCTGGGCCTGGGGCCTGTCCATCGTGTCCCTGGTGGTGCTGATCCGGATCTGCCTGATCCCGCTTTTCGTCAAGCAGATCAAGTCGACCCGCAACATGCAGGTGCTCCAGCCGAAGATGAAGGCGATCCAGGAGCGCTACAAGAGCGACAAACAGCGTCAGTCCGAAGAGATGATGAAGCTGTACAAGGAGACGGGCACCAACCCGCTCTCCTCGTGCCTTCCCATCCTGGCGCAGTCGCCGTTCTTCTTCGCCCTGTATCACGTGCTGTCGGCCATCGCCTCGAACAAGAAGATCGGTGTCATCGACCAGGCGCTGCTCGACAGCGCCCGTCAGGCACACATCTTCGGTGCTCCGCTCGCTGCCAAGTTCATGGACAGCGAGGAGAAGGTCCAGGCTCTCGGCGCCTCTCTGATGGATGTCCGGGTCGTCACCGCGGTCATGATCGTGCTGATGTCGGCCTCGCAGTTCTTCACCCAGCGCCAGCTGATGACGAAGAACGTCGACCTGACGGTCAAGACGCCGTACATGCAGCAGCAGAAGATGCTGATGTACATCTTCCCGGTGATCTTCGCCGTCATGGGTATCAACTTCCCCGTCGGTGTCCTCGTCTACTGGCTGACCACCAACGTCTGGACCATGGGTCAGCAGATGTACGTGATCAACCAGAACCCGACCCCGGGCAGCAAGGCGCAGGACCAGTACCTGACACGTCTGCTGAAGAGCGTCACCGCGCACGGCGAGGTCCGTGGCAGGACCCGGCGCAACACCGTCAAGCGGATCGTGGCCAAGGGACCGGACCGCAATGACATCGAGCGGAAGTTCGTCACGGGGCTGGCCAAGCTGGGCCTCGCCGCCCAGGAGGACGGCACCGTGATCAAGAGCGAGACCGCTGTCGCCGAGGCCGAGGGCGGAGCCGCGCAGCGGCGTCAGCAGCCCAAGCGCCAGACCAAGGCCAAGCGCCAGACCGGTACCGCGCAGACGGGGACCAAGGACGCCGACTCCACCGAGTCGGGTTCCAAGACCTCCCTGCAGAAGCGGGACGCCGCGCAGGACGAAAAGCCCAAGCCGGCGGGCAAGCCCGCGTCCGGCTCCTCACGCCAAGCCAAGTCCGGACAGCGCAAGGGCCCGCAGCGGCCCAAGCACCCGTCCAAGAAGTAAGAAGGAGTCCATCCGTGACGGAAGGCACCACCTCCACGGCCGCTGAGGGCAGCGACACCTTGACCCGCCTTGAGCAGGAGGGCGAGATCGCAGCGGACTACCTCGAGGGTCTGCTCGACATCGCCGACCTCGACGGCGACATCGACATGGATGTCGAAGCGGACCGGGCCGCGGTCTCGATCATCAGCGACTCGGCACGTGATCTGCAGAAGCTCGTGGGCCGCGACGGTGAGGTGCTGGAGGCGCTCCAGGAGCTGACGCGGCTCGCCGTTCACCGGGAGACCGGGGACCGCAGTCGGCTGATGCTGGACATCGCGGGCTTCCGGGCCAAGAAGCGGGCAGAGCTCGCCGCGCTGGGCGCCAAGGCCGCGGACGAGGTCAAGAGCACCGGCGAGCCGGTGAAGCTGGACCCGATGACGCCGTTCGAGCGCAAGGTCGTCCACGACGCGGTCGCGGCCGCCGGTCTGCGCAGCGAGTCCGAGGGCGAGGAGCCGGAGCGCTTCGTCGTCGTTCTCCCGGCCTGACCGGACCCTGGTTCTGTCGGCCCCGTCTGTTCGCAGGCGGGGCCGATCTTTGTCAGCCTCATAGATCAGCCACCCACAGTGCGGTAGTGCGGTATGGAAGGACGGTTCCCGTGACGGCGGAAGTAGAGCTTCCCCAGGCGCCCGAAGGGGCGCGGGCGGTTTTCGGCGAGTTTTTCCCGGAGGCTGTCCGGTACGCGGAACTGCTCGCGGACGCCGGCGTGAAGCGGGGGCTGATCGGCCCGCGTGAGGTACCGCGGCTGTGGGAGCGGCATCTGCTGAACTGCGCGGTGCTCTCCGAGGTCGTGCCCGAGGGCGTCACCGTCTGCGATGTCGGCTCGGGGGCCGGTCTTCCCGGTATCCCGCTGGCGCTGGTGCGCCCCGACCTCAAGATCACCTTGCTGGAGCCCCTGCTCCGGCGCACGAATTTCCTTCAGGAAGTAGTGGAGCTGCTGGGCCTGGACCATGTGACGGTCGTGCGTGGCCGGGCCGAGGAGGTTCTGGGCTCGCTCCAGCCGGTGCACGTGGTGACGGCTCGTGCCGTGGCACCGCTGGACCGGCTCGCCGGCTGGGGCGTTCCCCTGCTGCGTCCGTACGGGGAGATGCTGGCGCTCAAGGGGGACACAGCGGAGGAGGAGATCGTCGGGGCACGCGCGGCTCTGAGCAAGCTCGGCGTGGTGGAGACCGAGGTGCTGCATGTCGGGGATGGCGTGGTCGACCCGATGTCCACGGTGGTGCGTGTGGTGGTCGGTGAGAGTCCCGGCGGTGTGAGGTTCGCCGCAAAGAGGGCCAAGGCCGCCAGGACGAGCCGCACGAGGCGCCGCCGCTGACGTCTCCGTTCGCTCCGCGGGATCGAGTGCTGCGTGCTGTTCATGCCGTCTGCCGGTGGCAGGTCCGGTACGTAGCCGTATGCACCCATACGGAGTGTCGTGCCCCTGTAGCTAAGCTGCGGGGGCATCGTGTTTCACGTGAAACGTCGCTCTCTGCTGCATGGAATCATCAGCCGCGGTCGCGTGGCTGCCGCGCCGCGGCATCGCAGGCCCGTTAGGGCTACGGAGTTGTCCACAGAAGTGGATTCATCCACAGAAGAGCGGGCCTCGCTGGTTCACGACCCCGAAAGCATGGCAGGCTCTGCTCATTGCGAGCCTGAAGTCGAGGAGAGTGAATCCTTGCGGTCCGACGCCAACATCGCGGGACCGATGACCGATCCGGTCCCCGGTCCCCGAACCGAATCGGCGGGGGACGGTGTTTCACGTGAAACACCGCCGCCGATGGACGACACACCCATCGGTCGCGCGGCCCAGCTGGCGGTCGAGGCCCTTGGCCGCGCCGGCGAGGGCCTGCCTCGTCCTGACCGGACGCGCGTCATGGTGGTGGCCAACCAGAAGGGCGGAGTGGGCAAGACGACCACGACGGTCAACCTTGCTGCCTCGCTCGCGCTTCACGGCGCCCGTGTTCTGGTGGTCGACCTCGACCCGCAGGGGAACGCCTCTACGGCTCTGGGTATCGATCACCACGCCGAAGTCCCCTCCATCTATGACGTCCTGGTGGAGAGCAGGCCGCTCTCCGAGGTGGTTCAGCCCGTACCGGACGTCGAAGGTCTCTTCTGTGCTCCCGCCACCATCGATCTCGCCGGTGCGGAGATCGAACTGGTGTCGCTGGTGGCACGGGAGAGTCGACTGCAGCGAGCGATCCAGGCGTACGAGCAGCCGTTGGACTACATCCTCATCGACTGCCCGCCTTCGCTCGGTCTGTTGACGGTCAATGCCCTGGTCGCCGGGGCCGAGGTGCTGATCCCCATCCAGTGCGAGTACTACGCGCTGGAAGGGCTGGGTCAGCTGCTGCGGAATGTGGACCTGGTGCGGGGGCATCTCAACCCCGATCTCCATGTGTCGACGATCCTGCTCACCATGTACGACGGCAGGACCAGGCTCGCTTCGCAGGTTGCGGAGGAGGTGCGCAGCCACTTCGGCAAGGAGGTGCTGCGGACGAACATTCCGCGATCGGTGCGGATCTCGGAGGCGCCCAGCTACGGGCAGACCGTGTTGACCTATGACCCGGGTTCCAGTGGGTCGCTGTCGTACCTCGAAGCGGCGCGTGAGATCGCCCTGCGGGGCGTCGGGATCCACTACGAGCCCCAGCATGCCCGGACGGGCATGGGGAACAGCCAGCAGAGCATTTCGGAGGGGATTCAGTGAGCGAGCGTCGAAGAGGGTTGGGGCGTGGGCTGGGTGCCCTGATCCCCGCCGCTCCGCAGGAGAAGCAGGTGCCGTCCGCGGGGATGGGATCGACCTCTGCCGGGGCGAATCCTGTGCTGACCGCGGAGCGAGGGGTGGCTGCGGCAAAGGTGGCCGCTCGCGCGGGCACTCCGATCGTGCCGGAGCCGAGCGCGCCGATGTCGGAGTCCGGAGCAGCCGCCGGGCCGGTGGGACCTGCCGGGGCGTACTTCGCCGAGATTCCTATCGGCGACATCACACCGAACCCCCGCCAGCCCCGTGAGGTGTTCGACGAGGACGCGCTTGCGGAGCTGGTGACCTCCATCAAGGAGGTGGGTCTCCTTCAGCCGGTCGTCGTGCGGAAGGTGGGGCCGGAGCGCTACGAGCTCATCATGGGCGAGCGGCGCTGGAGGGCCTGCCGTAAGGCGGAGCTGAAGCAGATTCCGGCTATCGTCCGGGCCACGGACGACGAGAAGCTGCTCCTGGACGCGCTCTTGGAGAACCTCCACCGGGCTCAGCTGAATCCGCTGGAGGAGGCAGCCGCGTACGACCAGCTGCTCAAGGACTTCAAGTGCACGCATGACCAGCTGGCCGACCGGATCGGGCGTTCGCGGCCGCAGGTGTCCAACACACTGCGTCTGCTGAAGCTGTCGGCCCCGGTACAGCGGAGGGTGGCGGTCGGGGTGCTGTCGGCCGGTCATGCGCGGGCCCTGCTGTCCGTGGACGACTCGGAGGAGCAGGACCGGCTGGCCCATCGCATTGTGGCCGAGGGTCTGTCGGTGCGTGCGGTCGAGGAGATCGTGACGCTCATGGGCTCCAGTTCCACGAGCCCTGCCAAGGCCAGGGGGCCGCGGGCCGGCGGCCGGGTGTCGCCCGCCCTGTCCGATCTCGCCACCCGGCTCTCGGACCGCTTCGAGACCAGGGTGAAGGTCGACCTCGGTCAGAAGAAGGGGAAGATCGTCGTCGAGTTCGCGTCGATGGAGGATCTGGACCGCATTCTCGGCAGCCTGGCACCGGGCGAGGGGCGCGTGCTGGATCGGGCATCCGCAGAGGAGTCCACAGAGGAATCCGCCGAGGGCGACGAGGGCTGACCCTGCCGATGGGGACGTCGGGCGGGCTGTGTTCAGGTGGTTACCGGAACACAGCCCGCCCTTTGCTTTCTCTCGGTGTCGGCTTCATCCCTGGGTCGATACGATGCGTTCTGGTATGGCACATCCGGGTTGAGCCACCTCGGTAGAAGGGGCCATACGGTCAGTGAACGGAGTGCACTGACCGTCGCACGCGATGCGGCGGGTGAAGGAAGCGAGGAACAGCCTTCATGGGGCGTCGGCTCGTACCGCTCACACTGGACAACCTTTCCGATCTCCCCAGACGATGCCGCTCATGTGTCTTCTGGGAGCTTGATCCGGTCAGTGGGGAAGCTGCGGTAAAGGCAGGGACGCCCGAGCTGGAGAAGGAGGCCTGGATCTCGGCCGTTCTCCTGGAATGGGGGTCATGCGGCCGGGTTGTCCATGTCGACGATGTCCCGGTGGGCTACGTGCTCTATGCGCCGCCCGCCTATGTACCGCGCTCGACCGCGTTTCCCACCAGCCCCGTCTCCTCCGATGCCGTGCAGTTGATCACTGGCTGGATCATGCCGGGCTACCAGGGACAGGGGCTGGGCCGGGTCATGGTGCAGACCGTCGCCAAGGATCTGCTGCGCCGGGGGTTCAAGGCGATCGAGGCTTTCGGCGACGCCCGGTGGAAGGAGCCGGCCTGTGTGCTTCCCGCGGACCATCTGCTCGCAGTCGGCTTCAAGACCGTACGACCGCATCCCGTTCATCCTCGGCTGAGGCTGGAACTGCGCACGACGCTGTCCTGGAAGGAAGACGTCGAACTGGCGCTGGACCGGCTGCTGGGCGCAGTGCAGAAGGAGCCGGCGCTGAGGCCGCTGTGATCCGAGAGCCCATGGCGATCCGGGCTCCCATGACAACGCGAAACGGGTCCATCCCCCGAGGGACGGACCCGTTTCACGTGAAACAGTGGCGTGCGGTACGCCTAGCCGAGGAAGGCTTCGAGGTCGCGGACGATCGCGGCCTTCGGCTTCGCTCCGACGATGGTCTTCGCGACCTCGCCGCCCTGGTAGACGTTCAGGGTCGGGATGGACATGACGCCGTACTTGGCAGCCGTGGCCGGGTTCTCGTCGATGTTGAGCTTGACGACCTCGATCTGGTCACCGTGCTCGGCGGCGATGGCCTCCAGGGACGGAGCGATCTGGCGGCACGGGCCGCACCAGGCTGCCCAGAAGTCCACCAGCACAGGCTTCTCGCTCTTCAGGACGACCTCGTCGAAGGAGTCGTCGGTCACGTTCTTCAGGGCGCCGGCCACGGCGGCCTCCTTAACTTCTTGGGGTGTAGTGGGGTGCGAGGCGTGAGTCAGACGGTGGCTGCTGCGGCCTTCTCCTCGTCGGCGAGCGCGGCAAGGAAGCGCTCGGCGTCGAGGGCGGCGGAGCAGCCCGTGCCGGCGGCCGTGATGGCCTGCCGGTAGGTGTGGTCGACGACGTCACCGGCGCCGAAGACACCGGTCAGGTTGGTACGGGTCGAGGGGGCTTCGACCTTGAGGTAGCCCTCCTCGTCGAGGTCGAGCTGGCCCTTGAAGAGCTCGGTGCGCGGGTCGTGGCCCACCGCGATGAACAGGCCGGTCACCGCGAGCTCGGACGTCTCGCCGGTCTTGGTGTTCCGCAGGGTCAGACCGGAGAGCTTCTGCTCGCCGTGCACTCCGGCAACCTCGCTGTCCCAGGCGAACTTGATCTTCGGGTCGGCGAAGGCTCGTTCCTGCATGGCCTTGGAGGCACGCAGCGTGTCCCGGCGGTGGACGATGGTGACCGACTTGGCGAAGCGGGAGAGGAAGGTCGCCTCCTCCATCGCGGTGTCGCCGCCGCCGACCACGGCGATGTCCTGGTCCTTGAAGAAGAAGCCGTCACAGGTGGCGCACCAGGAGACGCCGCGTCCGGAGAGCGCGTCCTCGTTGGGCAGGCCGAGCTTGCGGTGCTGCGAGCCGGTCGTCACGATGACGGCCTTGGCGCGGTGCACCGTGCCGGCCGTGTCCGTCACCGTCTTGATGTCTCCGGCGAGGTCCACGGAGACGACGTCGTCGGGGACCAGCTCGGCGCCGAAGCGCTCGGCCTGGGCGCGCATGTTGTCCATGAGCTCGGGGCCCATGATCCCGTCCTGGAAGCCCGGGAAGTTCTCCACGTCGGTGGTGTTCATCAGCGCGCCACCGGCGGTGACGGCGCCCTCGAACACCAGCGGCTTCAGAGAGGCGCGTGCGGTGTAAAGGGCGGCCGTGTAGCCCGCGGGGCCGGAGCCGATGATGATCACATTACGGACGTCGCTCACGGGTTTCTTCCTCGTCTCTGCAGACTGCCTACTGTCCACGCCTACTGGGGCCGGTTCAACGACTCTCACCCCACCCAACGGATCCTACGGGGGATGCATTCCCCGACGTGCCGGGGCGGCATCCGGCATTCTCAGGGGCGCGGGTAGGAGTGGGTCAGCAGGAGTTCACCCTTGCCCGCGGGCGCGGTCCGGACGCAGGCCGCATCGACGACGTACGCCTGTACACGGGTTGCGTCGGACGGGTGCGGAAGGACGACGAGGAACGCATCCGTGCCCTCGTAGGTGCCTTGTTCCACGGCGAGGGCGGCAGCGTCGCGTCCGGTGCCCTGCTGCACACACGGCGGGACGGACACGGTGGGTGCGCGCAATGGCTTCTGGGGCGACTCGGATCCGGCGGAGCTGCTCCTGGGCGTCGACTGCGCCTCGACGGACGGCGCCTGCTTCTCGGCCTCCATACCGTCCGCCGACTTCGGCGGCTTCGAGCCGGCACTCAGAAGAAGCGTGTGCACCCGGTCCCCGAGGGTGGACTCCGAGAACGCTCCTCCGCTGTTCTCCCCGGCGGTGGAGCTGCTGTCCGCTGCCTTGAGACTCCCGGACCCCTGGGACGGCTGGAGGCTCTGCAGCATGAAGACACTCACGCCGACCACGGCCGCACCGAGAGCGGCTCCGAGCACGGCTGTGCGACGGCGGCGCCGGACCGACCGGCGGCCGGGGCCGGTGGTTGCCCGGGGGCGTCCTGCGGGACGGTCCGAGGGACTGGGTTCCGTGTTCGGCTTCTCTGCTGCCGACCGCTCTGTTTCACGTGAAACATGCGCCGAGTCGGAAGGCTCCGTGATGCCGAGAGCCGCCTCGGCGAGGAGTGCGGCATCGATCCGGTCCGCGATGTCGTCAGGCATGCGCTGCGGCATGGGCACGGTGCCGAGCAGCTCGCGGATCTCCATGAGAGAGGCATGGACCTCACCGCAGAGTTCGCAGCCGTCCACATGGTCACGTACTTCTGCCGCACGTGACGGTGGGAGCAGCTCCTCCGCCAGCTCGGAGATCTCCGTGACATCCGGATGCTGGGTCGTGTCGGTCGTTGATGTCATGTGCGCCCACCTCCGCCCTTCACTGCAGCGGGATCGCTTGTGCCCGCATCTCTCGGCCCCGATGCCGGTGGGACGGATGCACGCGGCCTCCGGTTCCTTCCGGCTCTCTCGTCGACTCCTGCGGGCTCGCCGCGCAGGTGGATGAGCAGCGGTGCCAGCCGGGCCCGTCCCCGCGCACAGCGGCTCTTCACGGTGCCTGTCGGTACGTCGAGGATGCGCGCCGCCTCGGCCACCGGGTAGCCCTGCATGTCCACGAGGACGAGTGCGGCACGCTGCTCGGCGGGCAGAGTGGCGAGGGCGGCCAGGAGCTCGCGGTGGAGATCCTGGCGCTCCGCCGGTGCCTCCGCGGATTCGTGCGGTTCCAGGAGCTGCTCGAACCGTTCGGTGTCATCGACCGGAGCGGTCCTGCGGGTGGCCGCCTTGCGGACCCGGTCGAGGCAGGCGTTGACCGTGATGCGATGCAGCCAGGTGGTGACGGCGGACTGACCGCGGAAGGTATGGGCGGCCCTGAAGGCGGAGACAAGGGCGTCCTGGACGGCGTCCGCGGCTTCCTCGCGGTCTCCCAGGGTCCGTATCGCCACGGCCCACAACCGGTCGCGGTGGCGCCGTACGAGCTCACCGAAGGCGTCCGGGTCACCGGCCACATGGCGAGCGAGGAGGTCTGAGTCGCTGAGTGGTTCCGACGGCTCGGCGGCCACCTCCCCCTCCCTCCCTTTCGCTGCGTCAAGGTGCGTCTGTCTATCACGATTCGAGCGGACGGGGCAGGGGCGCAGGAGGCGCTGTCCGAGACCGGACGCGTCCACCGGTGCGAGGCGCACCGGATACGCGCGAGGCAGGTGGGGGCGCCCCCACCTGCCTCGCGGTCACTTGAGTACGGAGATCTCCGAGATCCCGCCCCGGTAGCCACCCGTTCCGTCCGAAGGCAGTTCCGCGAGACGGACCAGGACGTAGCGCGTCCTTACCGGCTTGGAGAAGGTCTCCTTCAGATCGCTTCCCACCGTTGCGAGCTCTGTGAGGCGCTGGGGGAAGTCCGAGAGGGACGACGGGGCGGAAGCGCTCGGATCGGCAGCCAGTACCTCGGCCTTCTGTCCACTGCGGTACATCTTGGCGGCGATGCCCGCGACGTCCTGAACGCTGCCCAGGTCGACGACTATGCCGCTGCCGTCCCTGCGGTTCGGGTAGTTGCCGAAGTTCGCGAACCCGCGATAGCGCGGGGTGACCCAGGCCGTGCTCGCATCGCCGTCGATGGAGTTCGGCACCTCGTCCAGCTGGATCCCCGAACCGCTGGGCATGAACTCCTTCGCTCCGGTGATCCGCAGCGGCTCGGTCGCGGGCTGAGCCTTGTTGTCGGTGTTCTCCGGGTTGGTCTGTGTGCTGTCCCCGGGGTCGGAACTCTTGTTGTGGTCGATGAGCGTCTCGGCCAGCTGCCAGCTGCCGAGGCCCAGGGCGGCGATGAGCAGAGCGGACACCGCCCACTTGAGGGCTTTGCCGGTGCGGCTCTGGAGCGGGGCCGGGGGTACGGCCACCGTGGGCTGAGCGGCGACGGGCCGAGCCGGCGGGCGCCCGTAGGAACCCTGCTGGTAGGTCGTGCGCTGGTACTCGGGAGGCGCCGTGAAGGCGGGCTCAGGAGGACGGATGCGGGGCATCGCAGCAACGGCCTTGGCCAGCTCGTCCGGCGTCGTGCACGGCTGCTCCTGCCGGGAGGCAGTGGCACCGTCGTTGGCGAGTGCGCGCATGGCGAGCTCGGAAAGGCCCCGGTGGACACCGGCGCGCACCTGGTCGGGGGCGATCAGCCCCACTCCCTTGGGCAGCCCGGCCAGGCCGTACGCATCGCTCTCGTACGGCCAGCGCTGGGTCAGCGCGGCGTAGAGCAGGGCGCCGATCGCCTCGGTGTCCGCACGCTGAGGACCGTCGGCGGTGATGCCCCGCAGGGCGGCGTTCACCGCGAGGCCGCGGATCCGGTACTGCCCGGTCGAGCTCCGCAGCACCGCCCCCGGGGTGAGCCTCAGATGTGCGAGGCCCTCCCGGTGCGCTGCCGCCATGGCCTGGGAGACCTGGCTGACGAGCTGGTAGGCGTCGTGCGCGTCCATCGGCCCCGAGGCCAGCAGCGAGGTGAGCTCGGTGGCGTCGGGGAGCCATTCGTGGACGACGTAGACGAGGTCGTCCTCCTCCACCGCGTCGAGGACCTGCACGAAGCGTGGGTCACCGAGCAGTGCGGAGGAGCGGGCCGCGGCCAGCACGGAGCGGGCACGCGGGTGGTCGGCCGGAAGCAGATGGACGCCCACCGCGCGGCGCAGTTTCTCGTCGACGGCGCGCCAGCTGCTGAAGCCGTCCAGACGGGTGACGCACTCCTCCAGCCGGTAACGTCTGGCCAGTTTGTGCCCGCTGTGCAGATCGAGGGTCGGCAGAGTGGCCTCGGAACCGATGCGCTCACCATCCGTGTCCTGCGGCTTCGTGCCCTTGGTTTCTTGAGCTTCTGCCGTCCCGTCGGCCGTGGTCTCGTCCGCCTTGGCGGTCAGCGGCTCATCACCGCTGTTGTCGGCCACGTCGACGGCAGCCGTGCTACGTTCCGCCACCGTCGTTCCTGCCTCCCCATCCGTTGCGCGATGCCAGCCAGCTCTGCACAGTCACGCCAATTGTGCCCACACTCCGGCGCTATGCACGACACGCAAGGGGTGGTGATGGTTGTGCTGCGGTCGATCCTCAGCGACCGAGTCGCCCTCGGACCATGCCGACCATGCCGTTGATCTCCTCGATCCGCATCCGCTTGGCGGCGACGAAGAAGACGCCCAGCAGTACGGCTCCACCGCAGATCAGCGCAGCGAGCGAACCGAAGGCACCCTCGCCGAGGCCCTGGAGCACGGCAAAGCCCACGCCGCCGCCGAGTACCGCTGCGGGGATCGCGGCCAGGCACAGCCTGGCATAGGTACGTACGACATGGGCACCGTCCAGATCTCCGCCCAGGCGGTTGCGGAGCCGCCGCCAGGCGATGCCCACGCCGACGGCGTAGGCGAGCCCGTATGAGGCGGCCATGCCGACCACGGCCCACCGGGCGGGCAGTACCACGTAGCAGAGGGCCGAGGCGGCCGCGTTGACCGCGGCGACGATGACCGTGTTGTAGAAGGGCGTGCGGGTGTCCTCGTACGCGTAGAAGCCGCGCAGCACGACGTACTGCACGGAGTACGGGATCAGGCCGAGACCGAAGGCCATGAGGATGAAGCCCATGGAGCGGGCGGCCTCGGTGCCCGCGGAGGCGTACAGCAGGGTGCACATCGGCAGGCCGAGTGCGAGGAAGGCGAAGGCCACCGGCACGATCGCGACGGCCGAGTTCCGCAGCCCCTGGGAGATGTCGTCACGGACGGCGCCCGGGTCGTCGTCGTGGGCGGCGCGGGAGATGCGGGGCAGCAGTGCAGCCATGACGGAGACGGTGATGATCGCCTGCGGCATGCCCCAGATGAGCTGGGCGTTGGAGTAGGCGAGGAAGCCGGTGCCGTCCTTGCCGGACAGCTTGCCCGCGGACGTTGCGAGCTGTGTCACGACGATCACGCCCGCCTGGTTGGCCAGCACGAACAGGACGGTCCACTTGGCGAGCTTGATCGTCTTGCCGAGCCCGTGTCCCTTCCAGTCGAAGCGCGGGCGGAAGCGGAACCCGGCCTCGCGCAGGTACGGAACCATCGCCAGGGCCTGTACGACCAGGCCGAGCAGCGTGCCGATGCCCAGGAGCCGGACACCCTCCGGCGGAATGGTCTGGACACCCATCTGGGACTCGGCGGACGTGCCGTAGACCCAGATGAACATGCCGAACGTGAAGATCATGACGATGTTGTTGAGGACCGGGGTCCACATCATCGCGCCGAACTTGCCGCGGGCGTTGAGGATCTGGCCCATCACGACGTGCACGCCCATGAAGAAGATGGTCGGCAGGCAGTACCGGGCGAAGGTCACGGCGACGCTGTTGGCCGCGGTGTCCTGGGCGATCGTCGGCGACATCATGTGGATCAGCCAGGGAGCGGCGAAGACCGCGATCGCGACGATCACGCCGAGCGCGACCATGACGAGGGTCAGCAGCCGGTTGGCGTAGGCCTCGCCGCCGTCCTCGTCGTCCTTCATGGAACGGACGAGCTGGGGTACGAAGACCGAGTTCAGGCCGCCGCCCACGGTGAGGATGTAGATCATCGTGGGCAGGGTGTAGGCGATGGTGAAGCTGTCGCCGAGCAGTGCCGCGCCGAGCGCGGCGGTGATCACCAGGCTGCGTACGAATCCGGTGAGGCGGGACACGAGCGTGCCGGCCGCCATCAGCGCGCTGGACTTCAGCAGTCCGGAGGCCCGGCCGCCGGACTTCGGCGGGGCGGGCGCCGGGGCCGGCTCGGGCTCCGGAGGTACGGGGGCGGACCCGGCCGGGCCCTCCTGGTCCCGGAAGAGGTGCGCGAAGGCATCCGGCTGCTCGTCGCCCCGGGAAGCCTGGCTGACGAGGTCGTCCACCCCGACGAACTGGGTGGTCGCCGGGTTGTCGCCGTACGGCAGGTGCCGCGACGGGCCGTCGGGCTCGGGCGGCGGGGTCTGCGCCCAGATGCGCGGGTCGGGCGGGTACTGGGCCGCGGGCGGCTGCTGGTAGAGCGGCTGGGGCTGCTGGTAGGTGCCCGGGGGCGGCGGCGGGTGCGCGGCACGGTCGTACAGCGCCTCGGTCACCGGGTCCTGGACGGACAGATCCTGGGCGCGGTAGGGATCGCGGTCGTAGGCGTCCTGCAGGTACGGATCGGTCACCGGCGCCGCCGGAACCTGGCCAGGGCCCGGGGGCATCGGAGGCCCGCCGGAAGACCCGGCTCCGCCCGCACCCTGACCGCGGTCACCGTCGTACGGCGCGTTCATCGAAACCCCACCTCATCGTCCCCGGCCGACCGGCCACGACAGACATCGCTCAACGTTCCACTTTCTCACCCGAGCCCGACGGCTCCCCGCTTTCCGGACCGGTGTCCGGAGTCGGGTCACTCGGCTGCTCGGGTTCACCGCCGTCTTCGCCGGGCGCGCCGCCCGCGTTGGCGCGCTTGCGGTGGGTGTACATCCTGATGCCCGCGAGGACCAGGAGCAGCAGCCCGCCGGCGATGACCAGCAGCACGGTCGGGGTGAGCTCGGAGACCTTCACGGTGAAGGTCATCTCTTCGCCGTACGGCGTGCCGTCCTCGGTGTAGAGCTGCGCCGCCATCTGCACCTGGCCGTTGACGTTGGCCGCCGCGTCGAACTTCACGGACTGGCTGTGGCCGGGGCCGATCCGGATCGGCTGCTCCGCCACGGCCCCGCCGTCGTTCAGCTTGAGGCGTGTCGCGTTCTCCGACTTCAGCCGGAGTACGAGATGGTCCACGCCCTGCAACAGCCTGTTCTGCACGGTCACCGGGATGGTGGCGCTGCGGCCGGACAGGGTGACATCGGACTTCGAGATGAGCTGGACCTCACCGACGAGGTCCTGCAGATAGCCGCGGACCGAGTCCCGGTACTGCTGGGCCTCCAGCGGCCTGCCGCGCCATGACGTCGACATGGACCGGTTGAGCGCGTTGCCGAAGGGGGTCACCACCCGATCGGGCTGGGTGAGGATGACCTGGAAGTTGTTCAGCGAGACCTGGGTGGACTTGATGTCCTGGAAGGCCTGGGTGGGCAGCTCCTGGCTGCGGAGCTTCTTCGGGTACTGGGAGGCCTTGGGGACGCTGGTCGTCGCGCCCGCGTCGGGCTTTGCCGCGGCCGCGTCCACCAGCTCGAGGGGCTGCGTCCAGCGCCCGTCGTCGAGCCCGTGCAGGGCCTGGGCCATCGACTGGGCCTGGGCCACGGTGGGCATCCGCTGCGGTGCGACGACGATGCTCCGCTCGGTGTCCGTGTCCTGTTCGGCCAGGGCGAGGGTCAGAGCGAGGAATTTCTGGACGGCGAGGGTGGAGTTCCCCGCCTTCGACATGTCGCCCTGGAAGGCCGTGGAGAGCCGGGCGTCGGCGACGACCGCGGTGGTGCCGCCACCGATCGGCCGGGCCGCGGTCGGCGTGTACGTCAGACCGCCGGTCTCCTGGAGGCTGTCGCTGCGGGTGATCACCTTGTGGGCCCCGGCCGAGGTGGCGACATCGACGACCGACGGGTCGATCGCCCCGTCGACGGGCCATGCGAAGTCGGTCGACGGCTTCACGTGGAGGATCGTCTGCACTGTCGTCCCGGCCACTTCGGTGGCGGTCTGCAGATGGCTGAGGGTGCCGGAGACGTTCTTGCCGCGGTGCGCGATGGACGCCAGATCGGGGTCGGCGAACGGCAGCGCGACGACCTTTCCGTCCGACACCGCGGCTTCGAGCGAGGTGAGCCACTGATTGGCGACGGCCTGGTTCTCCCCGGCGACGGTGGTGTCGCCGGACCTGACACGGTAGTTCCCCGCCATCGCGTCGACACTGGCCAGCAGATCCGGGTCGATCACCCAGGTCACGGGCAGCTGGCTGCCCAGCGAAACCAGCTGTTCGAGCCGTCCGCCCGGAGCCAGCTCGGCGGCCAGGTCGTCGTCCGCGAACACGGGCGTCCGCTGATCGTCGGTACCCGTCTCGGCGGTGACATGGGCCGACGCGATGAGCGGCCAGAGATAGGTGACGTTCGTCCTGGAATCACGCTCCTCCTCCTGCCAGGGCAGGAAGGTGCGCTCGATCCCCAGCACCTGCTCGTACTGGGCCTGGGAGGTCTGCCCCGACAGCGAGACGCCGAGCTGATAGACGCCGTCGTCGCCGAGTCCCAACTTGCCGACCGGAACGGAGAGCGTGAAGTCCTGGCTGATCCCGGAGGGGAGCTTCGCGAACTTCACCGTGTACTTGCCGCCGACCGGGGCGGGGTCGCCGCCGGGCACGTACCCGGTGCGCTTGGCAGCGGTGTCGATCTCCGTCCGGCTGAGGAGCTTCGGGCCCACCCGCAGGTCGACCACGGCCTGCGTGATCGTGCCCTTGCCCCGGTTGGTCACGGTGCCGGAGACGGTCAGGGTGTCCCCCTTGACCGGCGCGCTGGGAGCCAGGGTGTCCAGGGACACGTCGACCGTTTCGGACCCGGTGTGGGCCTTGCCGGTCCCGCCGGCCTGCGCCACGGGTGCGGTCGGACCGGCCAGCAGCGCCGCGACGAGCGGTGCCCCGATGATCAGGGCGGCTGTGCGGCGCAGCCACCGGCGGGCAGGAGAGGGACCGATCCCCTGAATGTCTGCCGCCTCGGCCACGCGCCTACCCGTCCCTCGTCGTCGTCAGCTGGTGTCGATGGTTGTCGGTTCTTGCGTCCACGCATGGTAACGATGTGCGCGGGTGCCAAGTGCTGGGGAGTTCGCTACATGATCGGAAGAGTCTTGCAGGGCGGGCCGAAACCAGGACGACCGGGCCGGTCCGGGCACGTACCCTTTTCTGTTGTGTCGAACGCCAATGAAGACAGCTCCCGTGCCCTGACCCAGGTGCAGCACCGCGCAGTCAGCGAACTGCTGCGGGTGTCCCCGGTCGCCGACGACCTCGCTCGCCGTTTCCAGGACGCCGGGTTCAGTCTCGCCCTGGTCGGCGGATCGGTCCGGGACGCGCTTCTCGGCAGGCTCGGGAACGATCTGGACTTCACGACCGACGCCCGCCCCGAGGCCGTGCTGAAGATCGTCCGGCCGTGGGCCGACTCGGTCTGGGAGGTCGGGATCGCCTTCGGCACGGTGGGCGCCCAGAAGGACGGCTACCAGATCGAGGTCACCACCTACAGGTCGGAGGCGTACGACAGGACCTCGCGCAAGCCCGAGGTGTCCTACGGCGACTCCATCGAGGAAGACCTCGTCCGCCGTGACTTCACGGTCAACGCGATGGCCGTCGCCCTTCCGCAGAAGGAGTTCATCGACCCTCACGGCGGCCTCGAGGATCTGGCGGAGCGCGTTCTGCGTACCCCCGGAACACCCGAGGAGTCGTTCTCCGACGATCCGCTGCGGATGCTGCGTGCTGCCCGTTTCGCGGCTCAGCTGGACTTCGATGTCGCTCCCGATGTGGTCACCGCGATGACGGAGATGGCCGGGCGCATCGAGATCGTCTCCGCCGAGCGGGTCCGGGAGGAGCTCAACAAGCTGCTGCTCTCCACCCACCCCCGCAAGGGACTGGCGCTGCTCGTCGACACGGGGCTGGCGCAGCAGGTGCTGCCGGAGCTCCCCGCACTGCGTCTGGAAAGTGACGAGCATCACCGTCACAAGGATGTCTACGAGCATTCGCTGACCGTTCTGGAGCAGGCCATGGACCTGGAGCAGGACGGCCCCGATCTGGTTCTGCGCCTTGCCGCTCTTCTCCACGACATCGGGAAGCCGAGGACGCGACGCTTCGAGAAGGACGGGCGGGTCTCGTTCCATCACCACGAGGTGGTGGGGGCGAAGATGGTCAAGAAGCGGATGACCGAGCTCAAGTACTCCAACGACATGGTCAAGGACGTCTCGAAGCTGGTGGAGCTTCATCTGCGCTTCCACGGTTACGGCGACGGAGAGTGGACGGACTCCGCGGTCCGTCGCTACGTGCGGGACGCCGGCCCTCTGCTGGAGCAGTTGCACAAGCTGACCCGCTCGGACTGCACCACGCGCAACAAGCGCAAGGCCGCCGCCCTCTCGCGGACCTATGACGGTCTTGAGGAGCGCATCGCGCAGTTGCAGGAGCAGGAGGAGCTGGATGCAATCCGCCCCGACCTGGACGGCAACGAGATCATGAAGACCCTGGGCGTCGGCCCGGGGCCGGTGATCGGCAAGGCGTACGCGTTCCTGCTGGAGCTGCGCCTGGAGCACGGCCCGATGGAGCATGACGTGGCGGTCGGGAAGCTCAAGGAGTGGTGGGCCGCGCAGGGCTGAGACCGCGGGAGCGGGGGGGGGTTTTTTTTTTTTTTAAAAAAATACAACCAAATGGGGCGGCCGGGGGCGGGGGTGGGGGTTAAAAAGCACCCCCCCCCACAACCACCCCCCCCCCACG
>NZ_JBIASS010000006.1:249400-462795 GCF_042890955.1 Streptomyces sp. NPDC001933
CCCGGCCCGTGTGGGCCTGGGGGGGGGGGGGCGCCCGCTCGGGGGGGGGGGGGCGCCGCGGGGGGGCGCGGGGGGGCGCCGTGTTTATGCTAAACCAACACCCCCCCCCCACCGCTCTGGTGCCCGAGGGGCGCTGTTTCACGTGAAACAGCGCCCCTCGCCATGCTCCACCCCGGTGCTCAGGCGGCATCTTCGGTGCGGCTCCACCGGAACATCAGCACCGCGACGACCGCGTAGAGAACGGCCACCCCGACCACCACCACGGCCGATCGCCCATCAGGAGGCAGCATCAGGGCGGAGACCGCGGCGGCTCCCACGAAAGCGACGTTGAACAGCACGTCGTAGAGGGAGAAGACCCGGCCGCGGAAGGCGTCCTCCACCGCGGTCTGCACCACGGTGTCGGTCGCGATCTTCGCCCCCTGGGTGGCCAGCCCGAGAATGAACGCCGCGACCAGCATGGGTACGGGGACGAACCACAGCCCCAGCGCGGGTTCGAGGACAGCGGCCCCTGCCGCGCACACCGTCAGCCAGCGGATTCGGCCGAGCCGTCCCGCCGCCCAGGGCGTCAGCACGGCCGCCGCGAAGAACCCCGCACCGGAGGCCCCCACGGCCAGCCCCAGAAGAGCCAGGCCCTCGGATTCGCTGTCGGTCCAGGCGTACCGGCACAGCATCAGCACCGTGACGGTCAGCGCTCCGTAGCAGAAACGCATCACGGTCATGGCGGCCAGCACCCGGGTGGCCTGCTTCCGCTGCGCCAGATGACGCAAGCCGTCGACCAGCCCCTGAGTGGTGTTGCTCAGGGCCTCCCCCAGCCCGATCCGGTGTCCGTCCTGATCCGGTCCGAGGAGCCCGGTGGCAAGGGTCAGGGAGGCCAGTGCCGACGTGAGGTAGAGCGCCGCGCCCAGCAGTACCACCGCGGCATCGGAGTCCGAGGCCAGCAGCTTCACGGCGAAGGCGAGGCCCCCGCCCGCCGTGGCCGCGAGCGTCCCGGCGGTCGGCGAGAGAGAGTTGGCCAGCACCAGCCGGTCGCTGTCGACGACGCGCGGCAGCGCTGCCGAGAGCCCGGCCAGGACGAAGCGGTTGACCGCGGTGACGCACAGCGCCGAGGCGTAGAAGAGCCAGTCGGGCGCGGAGCCGAGGATGAGGAGCGCCGTGCAGCAGGCGAGCGCGGCGCGCAGCAGGTTTCCGTACAGAAGGACCTGGCGGCGCGGCCAGCGGTCCAGCAGAACGCCGGCGAAGGGGCCGATGAGCGAGTACGGCAGCAGCAGCACCGCCATGGCGGAGGCGATTGCGCCCGCCGAAGCCTGTTTCTCCGGCGAGAAGACGACATGAGCCGCCAGTGCCACCTGGAAGACGCCGTCGGCCGACTGGGAGAGAAGTCGTACGGCCAGCAGACGACGGAAGTTCCGAAGGCGCAGAAGAACGCGCAGATCACCCACGACGGCCATGTGATCAAGAGTCACATACGTTGAGGGTCCCCGGGCAGATTGCCCGGGGACCCTCAACAGCACGGAAAGGAATGAGCGTTGCCGCTCAGCACCCGGCCGTGTGGACGTGCCGTGTCCGGCTGCGTCAGTTGGAGACCTCGCCGCGGATGAACTTCTCGACGTTCTCGCGGGCCTCGTCGTCGAAGTACTGGACCGGCGGGGACTTCATGAAGTAGGAGGACGCGGAGAGGATCGGGCCGCCGATGCCGCGGTCCTTGGCGATCTTCGCGGCGCGGACGGCGTCGATGATGACACCGGCGGAGTTCGGGGAGTCCCAGACCTCGAGCTTGTACTCCAGGTTCAGCGGAACGTCACCGAAGGCACGGCCCTCGAGGCGCACGTACGCCCACTTGCGGTCGTCCAGCCAGGCCACGTAGTCCGACGGGCCGATGTGGACGTTGTCCGCACCGAGCTCGCGGTCCCGGATCTGGGAGGTGACGGCCTGCGTCTTGGAGATCTTCTTGGACTCCAGGCGCTCACGCTCGAGCATGTTCTTGAAGTCCATGTTGCCGCCGACGTTCAGCTGCATCGTGCGGTCCAGGATGACACCCCGGTCCTCGAAGAGCTTCGCCATCACTCGGTGCGTGATGGTGGCGCCGACCTGCGACTTGATGTCGTCGCCGACGATCGGGACACCGGCCTCGGTGAACTTGTCCGCCCACTCCTTGGTGCCGGCGATGAAGACCGGGAGAGCGTTGACGAACGCGACCTTGGCGTCGATGGCGCACTGCGCGTAGAACTTCGCAGCGACCTCGGAGCCGACGGGCAGGTAGCAGACGAGGACGTCGACCTTGCGGTCCTTGAGGACCTGGACGATGTCGACCGGGGCCTCGGCCGACTCCTCGATGGTCTGGCGGTAGTACTTGCCGAGACCGTCGTGGGTGTGGCCGCGCTGGACGGTGACGCCGGCGTTCGGCACGTCGCAGAGCTTGATGGTGTTGTTCTCGCTGGCACCGATGGCGTCCGCGAGGTCGAGACCGACCTTCTTCGCGTCGACGTCGAAGGCGGCGACGAACTCGACGTCCCGCACGTGGTAGTCGCCGAACTGGACGTGCATCAGACCGGGCACCTTGCCGGCCGGATCGGCGTCCTTGTAGTACTCGACGCCCTGGACCAGCGAGGCGGCGCAGTTGCCCACGCCGACGATGGCTACGCGAACCGAACCCATTCCGGTTGCTCCCTGTGTGTTTTGGATGATTCCGATGAAGGCCCCGCGGATCTGTGGGGACCTCACTCTGCGGTGTCGTCGGACGGATCCGGCGGGGTGTCACCCCGGCGCCGGGGCAGGCCGTCCGTCTCTCCTGCGGTGTTCTGCTGAGCTTCGCTCCCGGGCGAGGATCGTCGCTGATCCCGTCCCGACCGCTCGCTCTCGATGAGCTCGTTCAGCCAGCGCACTTCGCGCTCCACGGACTCCATGCCGTGTCGCTGCAGCTCAAGTGTGTAGTCGTCGAGGCGCTCCCGGGTGCGGGCCAGTGAGGCCCGCATCTTCTCCAGCCGCTCCTCGAGCCGACTGCGCCGGCCTTCCAGCACGCGCATCCGCACGTCGTGCTCCGTCTGTCCGAAGAAGGCGAAGCGGGCTGCGAAGTGCTCGTCCTCCCAGGAGTCGGGGCCGGTGTGCGAGAGCAGCTCCTCGAAGTGCTCCTTACCTTCCGCCGTCAGCCGGTAGACGATCTTGGCGCGGCGCCCGGTCAGTGAGGAGGCGGGGGCGACCGCACGGCCGGTGGCGGGCGGCTGGTCGACGGGGGTGGCACCCGGCTCCTCGATCAACCAGCCGTTGGCGACCAGCGTCTTGAGGCAGGGGTAGAGGGTGCCGTAGCTGAAGGCACGGAAGATCCCCAACGAGGTGTTGAGGCGCTTGCGCAGCTCGTAGCCGTGCATCGGGGACTCGCGGAGCAGGCCGAGAACGGCGAATTCGAGGATGCCGGAGCGTCTGCTCAACTTCGCCTCCTCCTTCTCCGAGTGCTCCTGCGGAGCCCGGTGCCGGGCCGATGTACCGAGCTGATGTATCGACTCGATACATCCCGACGATAGATCGGGAGTCGCGATGCGACAAGGGGAGCCATCGTGAACGGCGTCACATCGCGAATTCATAGGCACCGACTTGCGTTGTTTGGGGTGAAGTTCGGCCCTAGGGGGGTTTTGACCGTGCGTAGTCTGTGCGGCATGCAGACCACCGGTAACCGCGCGACGCGCCCGCGCGTCACTCTCCGTGGGCCAGCCGGAAGCATGGCGGACGAGCCCGTCTCAGGGCTTGTCCGTAATTCGGGGGACCGGATCTCAACTGCCGCTTCCAGGCGCTCTCGCCTGCCCGAGGAGTAGTCGTTCGATGAGCGAGCACCGTCGCAAAACGCCGCAACCGCAAGGTGGCGGGCGTGCAGCGGCCAGACGAGCCGCCCAGCAGTCCTCAGGACGCCGCGCTGCTCCGTCACGTGGAGTAACTTCTGAGTCACCTTCCGGTCCGAGCGGCGGTGACAGCCCGTACGGCGGACGCGCCGAGGCCAGACGTGCCGCCCAGCGGGGCGGCGGGAGCCGTCGTGCCGCCGAGGGCGGCGGAGCGGGTCGCGGGGGCGGCGGACGCCGTCGTGGCGGCGACGGCGGGCACGAGGGGCCGGGCAGGGGGCGGGGCCGAGGCCCCCAGCGCCCTGCCAAGAAGCGGTTCATCGACTACCCGCGCGCCGGCAAGTACGGCTTCCGGCGCTGGGTACCGTCCTGGAAGCTGGTCTCCAGCCTCTGCGTCGGCTTCCTCGGCCTGCTCATGGGCGTCGCCGGTATCGCGTACGCGATGGTCGAGAAGCCCAAGGTGAACGAGGCCGCGGAGGCGCAGAACAACGTCTACCTCTGGGACGACGGCTCGCAGATGGTCGCCACGGGCGGTGCGGTCAACCGCCAGATCATCGGCTACGAGCAGATTCCCGAAGCGATGCGGAATGCCGTCATCTCGGCCGAGAACAAGTCCTTCGAGCATGACCGGGGCATTGACCCCATGGGCATCGCGCGAGCCCTGTTCAACATGGCCACGGGCGGTGAGACGCAGGGTGGCTCGACGATCACCCAGCAGTACGTGAAGAACTCGCGTCTGTCCCAGGAGCAGACCCTGAGCCGGAAGTTCCAGGAACTTTTCATCACGCTCAAGGTCAGCAACGACATGAAGAAGAACGAGATCATGGAGGGCTACCTCAACGTCTCGTACTACGGACGAGGTGCTTCGGGAATCCAGGCGGCGGCCCGTACGTACTACGGCAAGGACGCCGTCGACCTGGATCCGAGCGAGTGCGCGTTCCTGGCCACGCTGCTCAAGGGCGCGTCCTACTACGACCCGGCGGGTGCCACCGACGTCGACCCCGTGCAGGCGACGCCGAAGCTGAACACCGACCGGGCCGAGAAGCGCTGGAAGTGGATCCTCGACGAAGAGGTCAAGGACGGGCGTCTCTCGAAGGCGGAGCGCGACAAGTACACCGAGTTCCCGATGCCGGACCCGCCGAAGAAGAACGCCCAGCTGGAAGGCCAGACCGGTTACCTGGTCGAACTCGCCAGGCAGTACTTCCTCAGCAACAACGGCGACGTCACGGCGGAGATGCTGTCCCGCGGCGGCTACCAGATCCACACCACCTTCAACAAGAACAAGGTCAACGAGCTCGAGAACGCGGTCCAGAAGGTCTACGACAGCAAGATCAAGCCGAAGCAGCGCCCGAAGACGGACACCCACGTCCAGTTCGGCGGCGGCTCGGTGGATCCCAAGACCGGGGCCATCGTGGCGATCTACGGCGGTCAGGACGCGACCAAGCACTTCACCAACAACGCCAACCCCACCGGTGCGCAGGTCGGTTCGACCTTCAAGCCGTTCGTGCTGGCGGCGGCGATGGAGTACGGCAAGCGGAACCCCGCGCTCCCGGAAAACCAGGGCGCGTCGGAGCGCACCAAGGTCTCGCCGCTCAGCGTCTACAACGCCGACGACAAGCTGAAGATCAAGAAGTACAACGGCGAGATCTGGACCGACGAGAACGGCAAGGAGTGGCTGCAGGCCAACGACGGCCATGAGTCGAGGGGCAACATCACCCTTCGCGAGGCGATGCAGTGGTCCGCCAACTCCCCGTACGTGCAGCTCGGCATGGACGTCGGCACCGACAAGGTGAAGGAAGTCGCCATGGCCGCGGGGCTCAAGGACGACGAACAGATGGCGGATTCGCACGTGCCGTCGTTCTCCATCGGTACGTCCTCGCCCAGTGCGATCCGGATGGCCGGCGCGTACGCGACCTTCGCCGACAGTGGCCAGCAGCGCGAGCCCTTCTCGGTCTCCGAGGCGAAGTTCGACGGCAAGACCATCTACCGGCACAAGGGCGCCCCCAAGCGTGCCTTCGACGCCGCGATCGCCGACAACGTCACCGACGTCCTGAAGAACGTCGTCGAGAAGGGGACCGGTACCCCCGCGCAGATCCCCGGCCGGGACGTGGCGGGCAAGACGGGTACGACGGACGACAACAAGTCGGCCTGGTTCGTCGGTTACACGCCGCAGCTGTCCACGGCCATCAGCATGTACCGACTCGACGACGACGCGACGAACAAGAACCGCAAGTTCGAGAAGATGTACGGCACGGGTGGCGAGCAGACGATCCACGGTGCTTCGTTCCCGGCCCAGATCTGGCACGACTACATGGTGGGCGCGCTGAAGGGGAAGCCGGTCCTGACCTTCCCGGAGCCGGGTCCGATCGGTGACAAGGTCTACGGCGGCGGTGCGCAGAGCCCCACGCCGACGCCCACGGCGCCGGTGACGCCCTCGCCGACCATGTCGGTGACCGAGTCGCCCTCGACGAGCGTGTCCCCGTCGGCGCCCGACCCCAGCCAGACCTGCGGTACGTGGGACTGGGATTGCCAGCACAACAACGGCGGGACCAACAGCGGCGCGAACGGCGGCGGCCCCGGTGGCGGCAGCACCAGTCCGACGACGACACCCGATCCGCCGACCGGGGGGAACGGGAACGGCGGCGGGAACGGCAACGGCGGGAACGGAAACGGCGGGATCTTCGGCGGGACCGGATAGCGTCCGCGCGGCCGATGGGCCGCAACCGGTCATGAGGGCCGCCGCACCACATGGTGCGGCGGCCCTCGTCGTTTCCACAGTCCGGTACGGCAGGATGAGCGTCATGCCAAGCGCAGAAGACACGAGTGTGCACCAGCCCGAGGAACGGTCGGTCGTACGGCCCACCCACCAGGACGAGGTGGCCGCGGCCGGAAGCGAACTGATCGGCGGGCGGTCGGGACTCTGGACACGGCTCGGCAGCACGGCGCTCACGCCCGTGGGCGCCATCGCGCTGGTGGCTCTCGGGATGTTCGCGCTGGGCATGGTGCAGAAGCTGCCCTGTTACAACTGGGCGTGGTTCCGGGGCGCGGGTTCGCAGTACACGCACGCCTGTTACTCGGACATTCCACATCTCTTCGCCGCCCGGGGCTTCTCCGACGGGCTGGTGCCGTACTTCGACCGGCTGCCCGGCGACATGCAGTTCCTGGAGTACCCCGTCCTGACGGGTGTGTTCATGCAGGTCGCCGCCTGGCTGACGCCGGGCGGATCCATTCAGCACCGCGAGCAGATGTACTGGATGGTCAACGCGGGCATGCTGATGATCTGCGCCGTGATCATCGCCGTCTGCGTCGCCCGTACGCACCGGCGCCGCCCCTGGGACGGACTGCTGGTCGCCCTCGCGCCGGCCTTCGCGCTCACCGCGACGATCAACTGGGACCTGCTGGCCGTCGCGCTGACGGCCGCGGCGATGCTCATGTGGTCCCGGGGACGGGTGCTGGCGTTCGGCATCCTCATCGGGCTCGCCACGGCCGCCAAGCTCTATCCCGTGTTCCTGCTGGGGCCGGTGTTCGTCCTGTGCTGGCGGGCGGGCAAATGGCGGGAGTTCGGCATGGCGACGCTCGGGGCGGCAGGCTCCTGGCTGGTGGTGAACCTGCCGGTGATGATCTTCGCTCCCGAGGGATGGAGCAAGTTCTACGCGTTCAGCGAGGAGCGGGGCATCGACTTCGGCTCCTTCTGGCTGATCATCACCCAGCGCACCGGCACGGCCATCGAGACAACGACCGTCAACCACGTCTCCGAACTGCTGATGGCCCTGCTGTGCGCGGCGATCGGTGCACTGACCCTGATGGCGCCGCGTCGGCCGCGCTTCGCGCAGCTGGCCTTTCTCGTCGTCGCGGCGTTCATCCTCGTCAACAAGGTCTACTCGCCGCAGTACGTGCTGTGGCTGATCCCCCTGGCCGCCCTGGCCCGGCCGCGCTGGCGCGACTTCCTGATCTGGCAGGCGTGCGAGGTCATGTACTTCCTGGGGATCTGGATGTACCTCGCGTACACGACGAGCGGGGACAAGCACCAGGGGCTGCCCACGGAGGGGTACCAGCTGGCTATCGCCCTGCATCTGCTGGGCACGTTGTACCTCTGTGCCGTGGTCGTACGGGACATCCTCATGCCGGAGCGGGACGTCGTACGGCGCGACGGGTCGGACGATCCGTCCGGCGGGGTGCTCGACAGGGCCCCGGACGCGTTCGTGCTGAGGCGGGCGGCGCATCCGGAGCGCCATGCCCACCCGGCGGTGGAAGGGCCACGGGTGGAATGGGGCGCGGCGCGCGGACCGGTCGCCGACTGAGAGCCTGTCGCCCGACAGGCTCCGAGAGCCGGGTCTCCCCCGTCCGGAGGAACCCGGCTGCTTCCTAACGGTCGACGAGGCGGTCGAACTGGGTGGTCGTGTGGCGCAGATGGGCCACCAGCTCGTCGCCGACTTTCGGTTCCTGGGCGTCCGACGGGACGAACAGGATCGAGACCTGCATGTGCGGCGGCTCGGCGAACCAGCGCTGCTTGCCCGCCCAGACGAACGGCGACAGGTTGCGGTTGACCGTGGCCAGGCCCGCGCGGGCGACGCCCTTGGCGCGCGGCATCACACCGTGCAGGGCCTTCGGGGCCTCCAGGCCCACGCCGTGCGACGTACCGCCGGCGACGACCACCAGCCAGCCGTCCGAGGCGGCCTTCTGCTGGCGGTAGCCGAAGCGGTCGCCCTTGGCGACGCGCGTGACGTCCAGGACGGCACCCCGGTACTCCGTCGCCTCGTGGTCGCCGAGCCACAGCCGGGTACCGATGCGGGCGCGGAAACGGGTCTGCGGGAACTGCTGCTGGAGCCGGCCCAGCTCCTCGGCGCGCAGATGGCTGACGAACATGGTGTGCAGCGGCAGCCGGGCCGCGCGCAGCCGGTCCATCCAGCCGATGACCTCCTCGACCGCGTCCGAGCCGTCCGTGCGGTCCAGCGGCAGGTGCAGGGCGAAGCCTTCGAGCCGTACGTCCTCGATGGCGGCGTGCAGCTGCCCGAGCTCCTCCTCCTTGACGCCGTGGCGCTTCATCGAGCTCATGCACTCGATGACGACCCGTGCGCCCACCAGGGCGTGCACGCCGTCCACGGAGGACACGGACCGGATCACGCGGTCGGGCAGCGGCACCGGCTCCTCGCCCCGGCGGAACGGGGTGAGGACCAGCAGGTCACCGCTGAACCAGTCCTTGATGCGGGCAGCCTCGTAGGTGGTTCCGACGGCGAGCATGTCGGAGCCGAAGCGGATGGCCTCGTCGGCCAGCCGTTCGTGGCCGAAGCCGTATCCGTTGCCCTTGCAGACCGGTACGAGGCCGGGGAACTGGTCGAGGACGGATTTCTGGTGCGCCCGCCAGCGCGCGGTGTCGACGTAGAGGGAGAGCGCCATGGCCGGTCCGGAACCCTTCTGGTGACTGCTGTGTGGGAGGTGTGTGAAGCCGAAGCCCCATTCAAACCAATGAAGCCGGATTCGTCAGCGGGGCGACGCGTATCAGCGGGTCGACGTGTACGGCGCGACGCGGGCCGGCGGCGTGGGTCAGCGGCGCGACATGTAGATGTCGAGCGCCTTGTGCAGCAGCTTGTTGAGCGGGAAGTCCCACTCGCCGAGGTACTCGGCCGCCTGGCCGCCGGTGCCCACCTTGAACTGGATCAGACCGAAGAGGTGGTCGGTCTCGTCCAGCGAGTCGGAGATGCCGCGCAGGTCGTAGACGGTGGCACCCATGGCGTACGCGTCGCGCAGCATCCGCCACTGCATCGCGTTCGAGGGCCGGACCTCGCGCTTGTGGTTGGCGGACGCACCGTAGGAGTACCAGACGTGCCCGCCGACGATCAGCATGGTCGCGGCCGCGACGTTCTCGCCCTCGTGCCGGGCGAAGTACAGCCGCATCCGGTTGGGGTCCTCGTTGTTGAGGGCCGTCCACATGCGCTGGAAGTAGCCCAGCGGACGCGGCCGGAAGTGGTCGCGCTCCGCCGTGATCTCGTACAGCCGCTGCCACTCGTCGAGCTCGGCGTAGCTGCCCTGGACGACCTCGACGCCGGCCTTCTCGGCCTTCTTGATGTTCCGTCGCCACAGCTGGTTGAAGCCCTTGTGGACGTCTTCGAGCGAGCGATTGGCCAGCGGCACCTGGAAGACGTAGCGGGGCTGTACGTCACCGAATCCGGCGCCGCCGTCATCGCCCTGCTGCCAGCCCATCTTCCGCAGCCGGTCCGCCACTTCGAAGGCGCGCGGCTCGATGTGGGTGGCCTCGACGTCGCGCAGACGCTTCACTTCCGGGTCCTGGATGCCCGACTTGATGGCGGCCGCGTCCCAGCGGCGGATGATGACCGGCGGGCCCATCTTCACGGAGAAGGCACCCTGCTGCTTGAGGTGCGCCAGCATCGGACGCAGCCAGTCGTCCAGGTTCGGGGCGTACCAGTTGATGACCGGGCCCTCGGGCAGATAGGCGAGGTAGCGCTTGATCTTGGGCAGCTGCCGGTAGAGCACCAGTCCGGCGCCGACGAGCTGTCCGGTCTTGTCGAACCAGCCGAGGCTCTCCGAGCGCCACTCGGCCTTCACGTCCGCCCATGCCGGGACCTGCATGTGACTCGCCGCAGGCAGGCTCTGGATGTATGCCAGATGCTGCTCTCGGCTGATGGTCCTCAGGGTCAGGCTCATGCGGGGCGCTCCTCGGCAGGTGTGTCCCCATCGGTCAGGGGCTCCGGCTCTCGCGCCGAAGCCTACTGTGGCCGACGAGTACGCCGTCTGGCCCTATGGGGACCAGCCGTTCCGCCACCGTCGCGACCCGGGTTGCGTGGTTCCTTGCACGGGGAACGGCGCGAGGACCTTGTGTGGTTCCCGCGCCGTTCCGCCTTCCGGTTGCGACTGTGCCGGGTCAGCCCACCACGCCGCCGAAGAGGCCGCCGTGTGCCATGCCCAGGAAGAAGCCGATAGCGGCCGCGCCCATGCCGATGATCAGCGGGAACCGCTCGCGCGTGGTCACCGAGATGTACTGGCCGTACGCGCCTGTGAGGATCCCGACGAGTCCGGCCCACGAACTGATCAGATGCAGATTGTGGAACATCGCCGTCACGAAGGCGAGTACGCCGAGGACCAGCGTCACCGCCACCAGGGTCTGCTGGAGCGGATGGGGCTTGCCGTCCGTGGCGAGCAAGGAAACGGGGGGACGGGATCGTATTGCCTGTGCCATGGAGTACCTCCTGGCCGAATGGGGCGCGTGGTGGCGCCGCTCACACCCGATGTGTCCAGATTGCGTCTCCTGACCACCGGATTTCAACCGGAGGCCGGTCTGCGGGTACTCTGTACGGTCTGCACCGGTGTCTGCCCAGGCCAGCACGGCAGCCCCTCTCCATGGAGGGCGTTGTCAGTGGCGGCTGTTTTACTCGGAGACATCGATGCTCACGCATCACGACCCTCCTGCCACGGAACGACCGTGGCCGCTGAGTCCAAAGGAGGTGGGTTCCACATGCGTCACTACGAGGTGATGGTCATCCTCGACCCCGATCTCGAGGAGCGCGCTGTCTCCCCGCTGATCGAGAACTTCCTCTCCGTCGTCCGTGAGGGCAACGGAAAGGTCGAGAAGGTCGACACCTGGGGCCGTCGTCGTCTCGCTTACGAGATCAAGAAGAAGCCCGAGGGCATCTACTCGGTCATCGACCTGCAGGCCGAGCCTGCGGTCGTCAAGGAGCTCGACCGCCAGATGAACCTGAACGAGTCGGTCCTCCGGACCAAGGTCCTCCGTCCCGAGTCCCACTGAGCGTCTAGCTCAGTGGTCATCGGGTTCGAGTAGCAGCAAGCAGCCAGAAGCAATCCCCGCCGAGAGGTTCATCCATGGCAGGCGAGACCGTCATCACGGTCGTCGGCAATCTCGTCGACGACCCCGAGCTGCGCTTCACCCCGTCCGGTGCGGCGGTCGCGAAGTTCCGTGTCGCGTCCACTCCCCGCATCTTCGACCGGCAGACCAATGAGTGGAAGGACGGCGAAGGCCTGTTCCTCACCTGCTCGGTCTGGCGGCAGGCGGCGGAGAACGTCGCCGAGTCGCTCCAGCGAGGCATGCGCGTTGTCGTGCAGGGCCGGCTGAAGCAGCGGTCGTACGAAGACCGCGAGGGCGTCAAGCGCACGGTCTACGAGCTGGATGTCGAGGAAGTCGGCCCCAGCCTGAAGAACGCCACGGCCAAGGTCACCAAGACCACCGGTCGAGGTGGTCAGGGCGGCCAGGGTGGATACGGCGGCGGCCAGCAGGGCGGCGGCAACTGGGGCGGCGGTCCCGGTGGTGGCCAGCAGGGTGGTGGCGGCGCTCCCGCCGACGACCCGTGGGCCACGAGCGCGCCCTCGGGCGGCCAGCAGGGCGGGGGCCAGCAGGGCGGCGGAGGCGGCTGGGGCGGAAGCTCCGGCGGCTCCGGCGGCGGCTACTCGGACGAGCCTCCCTTCTAGGGCAGCTCGTACCCCCACTTCTTGATCACACAGGAGAAACACCATGGCGAAGCCGCCTGTGCGCAAGCCTAAGAAGAAGGTCTGCGCTTTCTGCAAGGACAAGACCCAGTACGTGGACTACAAGGACACGAACATGCTGCGGAAGTTCATTTCCGACCGCGGCAAGATCCGTGCCCGCCGCGTCACCGGCAACTGCACGCAGCACCAGCGTGACGTCGCCACGGCAGTCAAGAACAGCCGTGAGATGGCGCTGCTGCCCTACACGTCCACCGCGCGATAAGGGAAGGGTGACCGAATCATGAAGATCATCCTCACCCACGAGGTCTCCGGCCTCGGTGCTGCGGGCGACGTCGTCGACGTCAAGGACGGGTACGCCCGTAACTACCTGGTTCCGCGTGGCTTTGCCATCCGCTGGACCAAGGGCGGCGAGAAGGACGTGGCGCAGATCCGCCGCGCCCGCAAGATCCACGAGATCGCCACGATCGAGCAGGCCAACGAGATCAAGGCCAAGCTCGAGGCCGTGAAGGTCCGTCTGGCCGTTCGCTCCGGCGACGCCGGCCGTCTCTTCGGCTCCGTGACCCCGGCCGACATCGCCTCGGCGATCAAGGCCGCCGGTGGCCCCGACGTCGACAAGCGTCGCGTCGAGCTCGGCTCGCCGATCAAGACGCTCGGCGGACACCAGGTGTCCGTGCGTCTGCACCCCGAGGTTGCTGCGAACCTCGGCGTCGAGGTCGTTGCTGCCTAAGGGCACAGCTCACCTGAGCAGCTGAAGGGCCGCACCCCTCGGGGTGCGGCCCTTCGTCGTGCTTTCGTTCTTTCGGTCTTTCGGCCTCACGGTTCCCCGACCTCGCGGTCTCACGACCTCGCGGTCTCGCGGTTTCACGTGAAACGGGACCATGGCCGGTGGCTCAGCGGGTGGCCCCGGTGATGACCCACTTGCCGGAGCGGGTGCGCAGCCAGAGCGTCACCATACGGACGGTCATCATCAGCGCCATCGCCCACCACAGCGCCGTCAGGCCGCCGCCGATCACCGGGACCAGCAGGGCGACCGGAGCGAAGACCGCGAGCGTGACGAGCATGGCCCACGCCAGGTATCGCCCGTCACCGGCGCCCATCAGTACTCCGTCCAGGACGAAGACCACACCCGCGATCGGCTGGGACAGCGCCACCACCAGTAGCGCCGGGAGCAGGGTGTCCTGCACGGCCCGGTCGCTGGTGAACAGGGGAACGAACAGTGGCCGGGCAAGGATGATCAGTGCCCCGAACACCACCCCGGAGACGATGCCCCACTGCACCATGCGACGGCATGCCTCGCGTGCGCCCTTTGCGTCCTCGGCCCCCAGGTAGCGGCCGATGATCGCCTGACCGGCGATGGCGATGGCGTCGAGAGCGAAGGCCATCAGGCTCCAGAGGGAAAGGATGATCTGGTGCGCGGCGATCTCGGTGTCGCCGAGACGGGCGGCGACGGCGGTGGCGATCAGCAGCACGGCACGGAGCGACAGCGTACGGACCAGCAGTGGAACGCCGGCCTGGGCGCTGGCCCTGATGCCTGCCGCGTCGGGGCGCAGCGAGGCGCCGTGCCGTCGGGCTCCCCGTACCACCACGACCAGATAGGCGACGGCCATCGAGACCTGTGCGATCACGGTGCCCCAGGCCGATCCGGCGATCCCGAGTCCGGCGCCGTAGACCAGTCCCGCGTTGAGGGCTCCGTTGGCCGCGAAGCCTCCTATGGCGACGTAGAGCGGGGTTCTGGTGTCCTGCAGGCCGCGGAGAACGCCGGTCGCGGCCATCACCACGAGCATGGCCGGGATGCCGAGGCTGGAGATCCGCAGATACGTGGTCGCATAGGGGGCTGCCGTGTCGGAGGCGCCGAATACCTCCACCAGCCAGGGGGCCGTGGGCAGAGCGATGGCGATGACGGCGACGCCCAGCAGGACCGCCAGCCAGATGCCGTCCATGCCTTGCCGGATCGCGGAGGCCAGATCGCCCGCTCCGACCCGTCGTGCCACTGCCGCGGTGGTGGCGTAGGCGAGAAAGACGAAGATGCTGACGGCGGTGGTCAACAGGGCGGCGGCGACGGCCAGGCCGGCCAGCTGAGGGGTGCCGAGATGGCCGACGATGGCACTGTCGACCATCACGAAGAGCGGCTCGGCGACGAGCGCGCCGAAGGCAGGAACGGCGAGCGAGATGATCTCGCGGTCGTGCCGTCGACGACTGGGTGGCGGGGACGCCGGGGCCTGGATCATGGGGGTCAATCTAATCTTCCACAGGTAATGGATGCAATGGCTTAGCATCCCTTACATTTGCTCACGCCCAGCGTTCTCCCGTGTGCCGTTTGTCGTGATCTTGTGCTGACTCGGAAAGTTTTTCTCCCCCACAGGCCGTGGATGGGGAAATGCCAGGTCAGAGCGCTGGTGGTGTGGGCGCTATGAGTTTGTCCACAGTGCTGTCCCCCGCTCCGTGCACAGGTTCCGCAGAGTTCTCCACAGCATCTGCTCGGTCGTCCACATGCCCTGTGGATAACCAGATTGGCTGACGGTGTCGAGCGGCCTACCGTGGACCGGCGCCCACACCCCGTTCCGGACTCGGAACCACTCAGAACTCGACGCGCCGGAACCGGAGTCGGGCGTCTTGTTTGTCGGTGCTGTGCCGTAAGAAAGAGTGGCATGGCGAGGTCCGCGGAGCGGACGGGAGGAGGTGGCCCGGTGAGCATTCCCGAGCCTTTGGACGACCCCTGGGCCGAGACCGGTCCCAGCGACCGTCTGCCCGTTTCCCGGCAGCGCCGCGGTGAAGGCAGGGACCGCGGCGAGCAGCACGAACGCGGCAGGGAGAGCGGCGGCTGGGAGGGTGGCTCACCCGGTTTCGAGCGGGTTCCGCCCCAGGACCTCGATGCCGAGCAGTCCGTCCTCGGTGGCATGCTCCTGTCCAAGGACGCCATCGCCGATGTCGTGGAGATCATCAAGGGCCACGACTTCTACCGGCCCGCGCATGAGACCGTCTACCAGGCGATCCTCGACCTCTACGCGAAGGGCGAGCCGGCCGACCCGATCACGGTGGCGGCCGAACTGGTCAAGCGCGGTGAGATCACCAAGGTGGGCGGGGCGCCGTATCTGCACACCCTCGTCCAGTCCGTGCCGACCGCGGCCAACGCTTCGTACTACGCGGAGATCGTCCATGAGCGGGCGGTTCTGAGGCGACTCGTCGAAGCCGGCACGAAGATCACGCAGATGGGATACGCGGCGGACGGCGATGTCGATGACATCGTGAACTCCGCGCAGGCCGAGATCTACGCGGTCACCGAGCAGCGCACCAGCGAGGACTACCTGCCGCTCGGCGACATCATGGAGGGCGCGCTCGACGAGATCGAGGCGATCGGTTCGCGCAGCGGTGAGATGACCGGTGTGCCGACCGGTTTCACCGACCTCGATGCCCTGACGAACGGTCTGCACCCGGGCCAGATGGTCGTCATCGCGGCCCGTCCCGCCATGGGTAAGTCCACGCTGGCCCTCGACTTCGCACGGGCTTGTTCGATCAAGAGCAACCTGCCCAGCGTGATCTTCTCCCTCGAAATGGGGCGCAACGAGATCGCGATGCGTCTGCTCTCCGCCGAGGCCCGGGTGGCGCTGCACCACATGCGTTCCGGCACCATGACCGACGAGGACTGGACGCGGCTGGCCCGCCGGATGCCCGATGTCTCGGCCGCCCCGCTCTACATCGACGACTCCCCGAACCTCTCCATGATGGAGATCCGGGCCAAGTGCCGCCGTCTCAAGCAGCGCAATGACCTCAAGCTCGTGGTCATCGACTATCTGCAGCTGATGCAGTCCGGCGGTTCCAAGCGTGCCGAGAGCCGCCAGCAGGAAGTTTCGGACATGTCCCGAAACCTCAAACTGCTGGCCAAGGAACTTCAGCTTCCGGTCATCGCGCTCTCCCAGCTGAACCGTGGTCCCGAACAGCGCACCGACAAGAAGCCGATGGTCTCCGACCTGCGTGAATCCGGATCGATCGAGCAGGACGCCGACATGGTGATCCTGCTGCACCGCGAGGACGCGTACGAGAAGGAGTCCCCCCGCGCCGGTGAGGCCGACCTGATCGTGGCCAAGCACCGTAACGGTCCGACGGCAACGATCACAGTGGCCTTCCAGGGCCACTACTCGCGCTTCGTGGACATGGCACAGACCTGACCGGCACTGTCGGAGGCCCCGGGTGCCGTCCGGCACGGTGCGGCGCGGGCCGGGTGCCGGGAAATGGGCTCGCCACCGCTTGGTTCTGCGGGTAGTTGTTTGAGCATGACCTACTCACCCGAACAGTTGCTACCGGGGACGCAGCGTGCCCTGCTGCACCGCATCGCCACCGCTCAGTCGGAGGGCCGGGCGCCCTCGCTCGTCGCCGCGGTGCGGAGACAGGGGCGGACCGTCTGGAGCGGTGCCCGCAGTTGTGTGGACGGCCACGCCCCCGACGGCGACACGCAGTTCAGGATCGGCTCCCTCACCAAGACCTTCACCGCGGTGCTGGTGCTGC
The DNA here is from genome assembly GCF_042890955.1 of Streptomyces sp. NPDC001933. Taxonomy (NCBI): domain Bacteria; kingdom Bacillati; phylum Actinomycetota; class Actinomycetes; order Kitasatosporales; family Streptomycetaceae; genus Streptomyces; species Streptomyces sp. NPDC001933. The sequence continues at coordinate 266,188 of NZ_JBIASS010000006.1, forward strand.
GCCTGCGCGACGAGGGCCTCCTGGACCTGGAGGATCCGCTGGGGAAGCATCTGCCCGGCACCGGCGTCGGTGACGTGACGATCCATCAACTGCTGGGGCACAGCGCGGGACTCGGTGCCGAGGCGCCCGCGCCCTGGTGGGAGAGGACCCCGGGCACGCTGCGGCCCGATTTGGCCGATGTGCTCGGCGAGCAGACCCGGATGCACAGCCCGGGGCAACGTCACCACTACTCGAACCCCGGCTACACGCTGCTGGGTGCGCTGGTCGAGAAGGTGCGCGGGGCGAGCTGGGCGGAGGTGCTGCGGCGCGAGATTCTGGAGCCGCTCTCCATGCACCGCACCGGCACTCACCCGCAGTCGCCGCACGCGGGCGGCTGGGCCGTGCATCCCTGGGCCGATGTCATGCTGCCCGAACCGGCGGAGGATCTCGGGCTGATGGCCCCGGCCGGCCAGCTCTGGTCCACGACCGATGACCTCCTGCGCTTCGCGGCCTTCCTGGCCGAGGGGGACGACCGGGTGCTCCGTGCCGTCTCCGTGAAGCAGATGCGCGTACCGTCTGCACCGGCCGAGCCCGGTGAGTGGCAGGTCAATTACGGTCTGGGTCTTCAGGTGGTGCGGAGCGGCAGCCGCACCCTCATCGGTCATACGGGCTCGCTGCCCGGATTCCTGGCTGCCCTGTGGATCAGCGTCGAGGACGATGTGGCAGCCGTAGCGCTCACCAACACGACGGCGGGGCTGATGGTCGGCGGTGTCGCAGCCGACCTCGTGGACATCGTGGCCGAGTCCGAGCCCCGTATTCCGGAGCCCTGGCGCCCGTTGCCGGAGGCGGATGCCGAACTGCTGGCGCTGACCGGTCCCTGGTACTGGGGCACGCGCTCGAACGTCCTGCGGATGGCCGCGGACGGCGGGCTGGAGCTTGGACCTCTGCAGGGCGCCGGCCGCGGCGCCAGGTTCACCGCACAGCCCGATGGCACCTGGATCGGTCTCGACGGCTACTACGCGGGGGAGACGCTGCGCGTGGTCCGTAACAGCGACGGCAGCGTGAACCACCTCGACCTGGGGTCGTTCGTCTTCACGCGGGAGCCGTACGACCCTGCGGCAGCCGTTCCCGGTGGAGTGGACGAGGGCGGATGGCGGGGTCTGGAAGGCTGAGCGTCACGTTTCACGTGAAACAGTGGGAGGGAGTGGGCTGGCTCAGGCCGTCAACTCCCGTTCCAGCGGGGTGCGGAAGCGCGGAGTGATCCGTGCCAGGCCCACCCATTGCGAGAACCGGGATGCTTCTGCCTCGATCGCGGCGGAGGCATCCCGGCCCGTGTCGGACAGCAGCCGCCAGACCGGCTCACCATCGGCTCGCTGGGCCCAGCCGCCCACGATCCGGCCGTTCCACCACACGGTCGGGCCGATGTTGCCGGACCGGTCGAAGAGAGCCTCCCGATGCCCGGCCGGGAGATGGAAACCACGATCGGCCCACCCCATGGCGCTGGGGTCGAGGGCCGGAAGCAGCGCCGCCCAGGGTTCCGGAGCAGGCTCCGGCGCCATGTCCTCTGGCAGTACCCATCCCGTGGCGCCGCCGTCGAGCCGGACCGGCTCGGCCCCGACGGCCGCCAGTGCCCTACGGACCTGGCCCACTCCCCAGCCCGTCCACCACTTGAGGTCGGCTTCGGTCGCCGGGCCGTAGGAACGGAGCCAGCGCCTGGCCAGCTCGGCCTGTGCCTGCGCGGGCTCCTCGAACGGCCAGGGCTCGGACACCGTCCAGCGGAACTGGCTGGAGGTCCAGGACCCGCGTGGCCGGTCCCGGCGGATGCGGTTTTCGGCGGCCAGGATCCGGATGACCCGGGAGGCGACGCCCTGCACGGTCTCGGCCCTCTTGCCGGGGAAGAAGGTGATCTTTGTACGCAGAGCAGCCACGGCGGCGGAGAGCTCCGTGCCGGTCGCGGTGCCGCGGTCGGCGAGAGCGGCGAGTGTCTGCCGTTCCGCGTCGGCGAGCCAGCACTCGTCCAGGCCGTTGCCGTCGTCCGCCAAGTGCTTGAGGAAGGTCCGGCGCTCCTTGGCAGCCACGGTCCGCGCGTTCGACGCGTCGACACAGGGGGCGAGATCCCGCGACACGACGAAGAGGGTGTTCCGCATGGAGAGCTGCCGGACCAGCGAGACCTCACCGTAGAGAGCCTCTTCCACCGGGGCGACGCCCGCCTCGGTCATGCGGGCACACGCCGAGAGGAAGACGGTGGCGGCGTCGGTGGCGTGCAGCGCGACAAGCGCGTCGGCCACGGAGACCGGTGAGGCGGTCCGTACGGACGGGGCCAGGAGATGGCGTCGTCCGAGCCTGATCCTGCGCTGTTCGTCACTGATGCGGTGCATGGACCACCCCCTCCCGGATTCCGAAGCGCGATCAGAGTGCGAGCTTGAAGCCCACATGGCTGGCGGTGAATCCGAGCCGCTCGTAGAAGCGATGGGCATCGGTCCGGGCCGCATCCGACGTCAGCTGGACCAACTGGCAGTCCTGTCGCCGCGATTCGTCCACAGCCCACTCGATCAGCAGGGTGCCGAGGCCGCTGCCGCGCTCGTCGGCGTGGATGCGTACACCCTCGATGACCGAGCGGGTCGAGCCGCGCCGGGAAAGCCCAGGAATCATGGTCAGTTGCAGGGTTCCGACGACGCGGCCTTCGCGGACGGCGACCACCAGGTGCTGGTTCGGATCGTCCGCGAGCCGTTGGAACGCGGCGCGGTACGGGGCGAGGTCGTCCGGCGACTCACGCCGGGCACCCAGTGGATCGTCGGCGAGCATGGCCACGATCGCCTGGATGTCGGCGAGGGCGGCGGGGCGTATCTGCAGATCGCTCATGATCGGCAGGGTACGCAGACCGGACGGGCGGCGCACGGGGCCGGTCCGTTCGGCGGGCCGGTCCCGTGCGACTCACGCGACCGGCCAGGCCGGCCTCGGTGACATGGTGCAGATGCCGCGGCGACGGGGATCACGGCTTCGCGACGGCCACCGTGCAGTCGCTCGTCCGAAGCGTTCCACCGGCCCGCAGCCGAGGACGGCTCCGGGCCGTGCGGGCGTCGGCGGTCAGCCCATGGCCACGGTCAGCGGGGCGTAGCGACGGGTCCAGTCGCCCGGCACATCCGCGGCTCCATGTGTCATCACCGCCGTCGTGGAGCCGGGCCGCAGACCGTGCTCCTCGAACCAGTCGAGCAGCTCGGTATGGCGCGCGTCGATGTCCGCGCGCAGCGGCAGATCCGTCGCCTCCGCGAGCGAGGCGACAAGCGCCTCAGCCGTGGCGGTGTCGCGCGCGACCAGCGGGCCGATCGCATGGGCCCGGTCGCTGGGCCAGACCGCCGCGTAACCGATGAGATGTCCCCCGTCCTCCGCGACCCGGATGTGATCGGCGTACGCGGGGAGCCGGGCGAGGACATGGGTCCGGTCGGCGCCGAAGACATCCGCGTCCAGCAGGACCATGGCTCGCAGGTCCTCCGCCGTGGCCGGGCGGACGGAGACGGCAGGGGGCCTGCCGTCGGTCGGCCGGAAGAATCCGGCGACCCGCTGGGAGTGGCCCACGACCGAGAAGCCGAGCTGCTCGTAGAGCGGTTGCCCTGCGGCCGTCGCGTAGAGGCTGAGCGGGATGTTCCCGGACTCGGCGATCACATGGTGCATCAGCTGCCGTGCGATTCCCTGCCGCGCATACCGCTCCGCGACGAGCACCATGCCGATGGCTGCCAGCCCGGTGCCGTACGAGGTCACCACACAGCCGGCCATCAGGCCCTTGCCGTCGGGGTCATCCACGCCGTAGCCGGTTCCGGCGGCGAGGAGCAGGCCCCACCTGTGCTCATCGCGTGGCCAGCCACGGTCTTCGCTGAGATCGGCGCAGGCGACCAGGTCGCCCGGGGTGAGGCGCCGGACATGCAGTTCGGTGATCGGACGGGGCAGTGAGCTAGGCATGAAGGTCAGGCTGTCCGACCCGATGTTCGCCCGTCCACCCCTTTACCTGTTCCGGACGAGTGACGCAGCCGGCGGCCGCGCCGGGTCGGTCCCCAGGGCTTCAGCACCGATATCGCTGTGACGAAGAGGTACGTCGCCGTTGCCACCGACGGCGCGACCACCAGGTCGATGTCGACGGCGCCACGTGCAGCGGCCTCGTCGATGCCGGGCCGCAGGGAGAAGACGGACAGTGCCACGGTGATCAGGGTGAGCCAGAACTTCGTCCAGACCCACCGGTGCCTGGCCAGCCCCCACGGGGTGCCGAGGGCCAGAACGAGGCCGCTGAAGAGAGAGAACAGGGCGACCGGCACGATCAGCCAGTCCCCGAAGATCTTCATGGCACGGGTGGCGGCCTGCGCCGTGGCGGGGTCCCCGGTGGAGAAGGCCGCGATTCCGAGCGCCAGCAGTCCGACGGTCAGTCCCAGCCAGCTCACGGATACCGAGACATGTGCCACCAGGAGGCTGCGGCGGGCGGGGCGTTTGAGTGGTTTCACGTGAAACACGGTGCCGGGATCGGGGCGATCGGGCGTCTGACAGCGGGAGTAATCGCGCGTACTAGCCTCGGCGTACGGCACGCGTTCCTCTGCGCTCCTCTCTGCCGGGTGAGTCGCCGTCCTGCCCGGTGCTGATGCGTTCTTGGGCGGCTGTCATGGGTCCACGACCCGTCCGTGTCCGTCACAAGGCATGCTGGGCCGAGGGATCGCGGACAGTGGCCGAACGATGGCCGTCAGCGGGGCCCGACTGTGTCCGCAAGCTGGGGGGATTGCGGGCCGTGCTGGTGCGTAAGGCGACCACGAGACGTACGAGGCGAGGCACAGTATGGATGCTCCGGCCACCGGGTGGACCGACGACGGAACGGGCAGATCCACCGACGCGACCCTGATCCACCGCACCCTGGCCGAGATATCGCCCGTCGCGGATCAGGCGACCTCGTACTTCTACGCGCTGCTCTTCGTACGCCACCCGGAACTGAGGAACCTGTTCCCGGTCGCCATGGACGTCCAGCGCGACCGTCTCCTCCGTGCGATCCTCACCGCGGCCGACCGCCTGGACGACTCACGCGCACTGGCCGAGTATCTCGGCGAACTGGGGCGGGGCCACCGCAAGTACGGCACGTCGCCCATGCACTATCCCGCGGTGGGGGAGGCGCTCATGGGCGCCCTGAGCCGCTACGCGACCACCACCTGGGACGGGGAGACCGAAGCGGCGTGGGTGCGTGCCTACACCGCGATATCGCAGATCATGATCGACGCGGCCGCCGCGGACGAGCAGCGGGCCCCCGCCTGGTGGCACGCGGAGATCGTGTCGCACGACCGCAGAACCCGTGACATAGCGGTGCTCACGCTCCGGCCCGACCAGGCCTACCCTTTCATCGCCGGCCAGTACACGGCCGTGGAGACCCCGTGGTGGCCCCGGAACTGGCGGCACTACTCCTTTGCTACGGCACCCCGCCCCGATGGCCTGCTCACCTTCCACATCAAGGCGGTCCCGGCCGGCTGGGTCTCCAACGCCCTGGTGCACCGGGCCCGGCCCGGGGACATCCTGCGCCTCGGCCCGCCCACGGGCTCGATGACGGTCGACCACTCCACCCACAACGGTCTGCTCTGTCTGGGCGGAGGCACGGGCATCGCGCCCATCAAGGCGCTCGTCGAGGATGTCGCGGAGCACGGCGACCGGCGTCCGGTGGAGGTCTTCTACGGGGCACGCAGCGATCACGACCTGTACGACATCGACACGATGATGCGGCTCCAGGACACCTTTCCCTGGCTCGCGGTGCGGCCCGTGGTCGCCATCGGTCCGGGAACGGGAAGCGGCCTGATGAGGGGACTGCTCCCCGAGGCGGTGCGGCAGCACGGCCCGTGGCACGAGTACGACGCCTATCTCTCGGGCCCGCCCGGCATGATCCGCAGCAGCGTGGACATGCTCCGGGGCATCGGGATGCCGGCCGGGCGCATCCGCCACGACTTCCTCGACGAACCGGCCGACACCGGCCCCGCCTGACCGCGACAGCCGCCGTCACGCCGGAGCACCGGCCGCCCTTCCCGGAGCACCGGCCGCCGCCTGCCCCGGACCGGCGGCGGTCAGCCCAGATCGGGCGCGTGCATCGCGCGCACGCCCTCGATGTTCCCGTCCAGATAGTGCCGCAGCGACAGCGGTACGAGGTGGACGGCGGCGATCCCCATCCGGCTGAACGGCACCCGTACGACGTCGTACTCCCCACAGGGATCGTCGATCTCGGGGCCGTGCCGCCGGGACAGGTCCATCGAGTCCAGTCGGCAGACGAAGAAGTGCTGGACCTTCACGCCCTTCACCCCGCCGCCCTCGATGTGCTCCACGGTGTCGACGAAGCAGGGGACCACATCGGTGATCTTGGCGCCGAGCTCCTCGTCCACCTCGCGGTGCAATGCGTCGACCACGGTCGCGTCCTCTGGCTCGACCCCGCCGCCGGGCGTGAGCCAGTAGGGATCCACTCCGGGCTTGGTGCGCTTGATGAGGATCAGGTCGTTGCCGTCGAGCAGGATGGCGCGTGCGGTGCGCTTGACCACGGGACGTTCGGTCATGGCAAGAGAGTGGCCCGCAGAACCGGTTCTGAAACACCGGACCGGTGCTGGGCGGCCCTGAGCTCACCAGTCGGCGGCAGCACGCAGCAGCCACTCGTGCGCCCGCGCGATGTGGGGCAGCGCGAGTGTGCCGGTCCGCACCGCCAGGAAATAGGTGCGCAGGGGAGGAACCGGCGGGTCCAGGAGGGCCACGACCTCGCCCCGCTCCAGCGCCCTCTCACACAGGTAGCGCGGCAGCACGGCGAGTCCGGCGCCCGCCGCGGTGCACTCCAGGACCGCCCGGAGGTCGGGCACGATGACGGTTCCCGCGAGGGCGGGCCGGCTCTCGAAGACGGCGGCCCAGTACCGGGAGACGAGCGGCAGGCTCTCATGGACCTCCACGACGGGCAGCTGCTCCAGGACCACGGGCCCCTTGTGGCGTAGGGTCCCGGGGCCGAGGCGCCCGGCCCAGCGCGGCGCGGCGACCAGGACATGTTCTTCGTCGCAGAGCGCGGACGCGGTGAGCAGCCCACCGCGCGGACGGGCGGTCGCGATGGCCAGGTCATGGTGTCCGGCGGCCAGCCCCTCCAGTGCTTCTTCCGCGCCGGTGAAGAAGGAGCTGCGCAGGGCCAGACCCTGGGCGACGAGCGGGGTGAGCGCGGGCAGGGCGCGCATCGAAGAGAATTCGGGCGGCCCGGCCAGGTGCAGCGTCCGTACGCCCGACTCCTCGTCGAGCTCCGCCTCGGCGATCTCGACCAGTGCGTCCAGATGGGGCGCCGCCCGGTGCGCGAGTTCGTCGCCGATGGTCGTCGGGGTCACGCCGCGGGCCCTGCGCAGGAAGAGCGGGCGGCCGAGCTGTCGCTCCAGGTTCCGGATCTGCGAGGTGACCGCGGGCTGGGAGAGGCCGAGCAGGGCGGCGGCCCTGGTGAAGGAACCGGCCCGGTGCACCGTGACGAACGTGCGCAGCAGGGTCAGGTCCATGTCCTGTCCTTCCCACCTTCGCGACGCTTCGGACCCGTACAACTATAAATATGTCGATAGGTCGCTGTCGCTACTGTGATTGGACACTGACGGAGAGTCAACTAGCCTTGTTCGGGCGGTTCTTCGCAGGAGGAACCGGGGCGGTCCGAGCCACGAGGGGGGAGGCTCGGACCGCCGTACCACCGGTCGGTCAGCGCCCGCCCATCGCCGCGTCGAGCGCCCGTTCCACATCCGCCACCAGGTCCGCCGGGCTCTCCGCGCCGACCGAGAAGCGGATGAAGCCCTCGGGCACGGCGTCACCGCCCCAGCGCGCCCGGCGTTCGGCGGTGGAGCGCACTCCGCCGAAGCTCGTCGCGTCGTCGACCAGCCGCAGCCCGGTCAGGAAGCGCTCGGCCCGTTCGCGGTCGGGCAGCACGAACGACACCACGGAGCCGAAGCGCCGCATCTGCCGCACGGCCTTGGGATACGACGGGTCGGAGGGGAGTCCGGGGTAGCGCAGCCCGGTCACCTCGGGCCGCTTGCCGAGCGCCTGCGCCAGCGTCAGGGCGGTGGCGCACTGCCGGTCGATCCGCAGTTCCAGCGTGGCCAGCGACCGGTGCGCGAGCCAGGCCTCCATGGGGCCGGGGATGGCGCCGACCACCTTGCGCCAGCGCCGTACTCCCGCTGCCAGCTCGGGATCACGGCAGGTCACATGGCCGAGCAGGATGTCCCCGTGTCCGGTCATGCCCTTGGTGTCACTGGCCACCGAGAAGTCGGCCCCCAGCTCCAGCGGGCGCTGGCCGAGCGGTGTGGCGAGGGTGTTGTCGACGGCCACCAGCGTGCCGGCCGAGTGCGCCGCCTCGACGAGCCGGCGCACATCGCAGACGTCGAGCCCCGGATTGGACGGGGTCTCGATCCACAGCAGCTTGGCGCCTTCGAGGACCGCCAGCTGGGCATCGCCACCGGTCGGCGCGGTCCGCACCTCGACGCCGTACGCCTCCAGCTGCTCGCGCACCAGCGGCAGGGCCTGATAGCCGTCGTCGGGCAGCACGACCACGTCGCCGGTGCGTACCTGGGACAGCAGCACGGCCGAGATCGCCGCCATCCCGGAGGCGAAGGCCGTGGTCTCGACGGGCTCCCCCGGTGCCTCCAGCTCACCGATGGCCCGTTCCAGATGGGTCCAGGTCGGATTGGTGTCCCGGCCGTAGGTGTACGGACCGGTCGGCTCACCGGAGAGATGGAAGTGCGCGGCGAAGACCGGCCCGGGGAGGGTGGGCTCGAACTGCTCCGGTTCGGGCAGCCCGGCCCGTACCGCTCGTGTTCCGTCACCCAGGGTGCTCATACCGCTTCCTCGCTCCTCTCACCGGCGCTTCTCTCTCCGGTGTGCCATGGACCTGAACTGCACTGTCTCAGGAGGCTTCGGGTCAGTCCTCGTCGGGCAGGATCACGTTCAGTGCCCACGACACGATGGAGATGATCAGTCCGCCGAGCACGGCGGTCCAGAAACCTTCGACATGGAAGCTCAGATCGAACAGGCCGGCCAGCCACGAGGTCAGCAGCAGCATGAGCGCGTTGACCACCAGCGTGATCAGCCCGAGCGTGAGGATGAAGAGCGGCAGGGTCAGCAGCTTCACGACCGGCTTGACGACGAAGTTCACCAGACCGAAGAGCAGGGCCACCACGATCAGGGTGAGCGCCTTGCGTCCGGTGCTGCCGCCGGTCAGCGTGATGTCCTGGATCAACCAGATGGCCACGGCCAGCGCACCTGCGTTGGCGATCGTCTTGACTACGAAATTCTTCATGTGTCTGATCGTGGCAGACCTGATCGGTGGCGGACACCGGCAGCGCAGAGGCAAGGGGCGGACAGGGCATGAAGGCATTCAGACTGGACGAGCTGGAGGCGGAACGGGCCGCCAACGACGGCGCGTATCTGCAGTTCGTGAAGGAACGGAACATGTCCGTCGGCCTGTACGCACTGGATGCCGGTGAGCTCGACCCGCAGCAGCCGCACAATCAGGACGAGGTCTACCTCGTCGTCAGCGGCCGCGCGGCCATCACGGTCGGCATGGAGACCACGCAGGTGGGCAGAGGGAGCGTGGTGTACGTACCGGCCGGTGTCGCCCACAAGTTCCACCACATCACCGAGGACCTGCGGGTGATGGTGGTCTTCTCACCCCCGGAGAGCTGAGCCGATCTCCCGGAGGACGGGGGTCCGGTCTCAGGGATCCCTCAGGGGTCGATCAGGGGACTTCAAGGGCTGCGTACCCACCGCCGGCCCCCTCCGCGCCTCTAGCATCGAAGCAGGAACTCATGGAGACGAGGTAAGGACGATGGCGGTGCGGGAGATATTCGCGGGGATGCCCTGGTGGGTGAAGTGGATCGCGGTGCCGGTCATCGCGATCGTCGTGTTCGGCGGCCTCATCGCCAGCGTGATCGGGTTCGTGATCGGACTGCTCTTCAAGGTCCTGATCTTCGTGATCCTGGTCGGCGGGCTCATCTTCGTCGTACGCAAGTTCATGTCGTCGTCCTCGTCGCGCGGCGACTGGTAGGACGATCGGAAGCCGGCCGGGGCATTAGCCCAGCTGAGCTAAGCGGAAGACGAAACGACGCCCCTCGCGGACCCGGCGGATAGGGTGGCAGTTCGCTGCCACCACCTGGGAATCAACAGTCCGTCACCACGCTGACCAGTGGCCAGTACGGCGTTCGTCGTCCGGACCCCAGCCATGCGGCAGTGCGTGGGGGCGGCCCCCACGGGCGGGCTGACCACCCGTCACCATGCCTGGGGGTGACTGTTGACCACGGCATCGAGCACTGCTGCCCCGACGCTGATCGGTTCGGTTCAGCGAGCGCTGAGGCTGCTGGAAGCCGTGGTGGCCCATCGCGACGGGGCACCCGCGAAACAACTGGCCAGGGAAGCAGGTCTTCCCCTTCCCACGGCCTACCATCTGCTGCGCACCCTGACACATGAGGGCTATCTGCGCCGGGAGAACGGCGTCTTCCTCATCGGAACCTCGGCCGAACGCCTGGTCGACGAAGGGGCGTTGCAGAATCGTCGCGGCAGAATGGCCGAGTCGCTGGGCCGCTGGCGCGACATCATCGGCGCACCCGTGTACTGCGCCGTCTACCGCGAGGGCGAGATCGAACTCATCGCGGTCGCCGACACCCCCGCCATCCCCGCCGTCGACGAATGGGCCTCCTTCCGGGAGACCGGGCATGCCCACGCGATCGGCCAGTGTCTGCTGAGCCAGCTCGACGAGAAGGCCCGCGAGGACCACCTCGACCGCCACCCTGTGCGTCCACTGACCCGCTACTCGGTCAAGGACCGGGCCACGCTCCTTGAGCGACTGCGGTCGCTGGAGCGGACGGAACCTGTCATCGAGCGACAGGAGTACGCCCTGGGAACGGTCTGCGCGGCCATCCCGATCACGGCCGGATTCACCGCTGCCGCGATGGCGATTTCCGTACCCCTGGAGCAGGAAAGTCGGTTGCTCCCCGCAGTCGAACAACTACGTGGCGAAGTGGCCAACCTCTTGCGTTCGTTCGTGTTCTCTATCAGTATCTGAAAAATCACTCCTTGTGATCTGCTATCGCGTGCACCACGATGGCGTCAATAGGGCCACGGGGGATCATTCCTGGCCAGATTCATCTACTGCGGGGTTGAACGATGCGCGAGTCGGTTCAAGCTGAGGTCATGATGAGCTTCCTCGTCTCCGAGGAGCTCTCTTTCCGGATCCCGGTGGAGCTCCGGTACGAGGTCTGCGATCCGTATGCGATCCGGATGACCTTCCATCTGCCCGGTGACGCCCCCGTCACCTGGGCATTCGGCCGTGAGCTGCTGCTCGACGGCCTCAACAGCCCCAGTGGCGACGGCGATGTGCATATCGGTCCCACTGAACCCGAGGGGTTGTCCGACGTACATATCCGGCTCCAGGTCGGCGAGGACCGGGCCCTCTTCAGGGCCGGTACGGCACCACTTGTGGCGTTTCTCGACCGGACCGACAAGCTCGTGCCACTCGGGCAGGAGTGCACGCTGGGTGACTTCGAGGGCAACCTGGAAGACGCCCTGGGCCGGATCCTTGCCGAGGAACAGAACGCCGGCTGAGTGGAAAGGGCGCCGCCGACCGGCTCGCCGGTCGAACACGGCACCTGCCGAATGGGTGAATTGCTCAGCGTGGAGAAGCTCAAGGCCTCGCCCTGCGACGACGGCCCTTCCCGGTCCGTACGGGCGCCGAAGCTCCGGCTTCCGCGCCGGGCCCTGTGCGGTCTGCGGAGACGACCAGCGCAGCGAGCACCGTCGTCACCGGCACCGAGGCGACCAGTCCGATCGAGCCGACCAGCGTTCGTACGATCTCCTCCGCCACCAGCTCGCTGTTGGCCACCGTCCCCACGCTGCTCTGCGCGATGGAGAACAGCAGCAGCAACGGCAGTGCGGCGCCCGCGTAGGCGAGCACCAGCGTATTGACGACCGAGGCGATGTGGTCGCGTCCGATCCTGATCCCTGCCCGGTAGAGCCCCCGCACACCCAACGTCGGGTTCGCCTGGTGGAGTTCCCAGACCGCCGACGTCTGGGTCACGGTCACATCGTCGAGGACCCCGAGCGAACCGATGATGACACCGGCCAGCAGCAGACCGCTCATGTCGATGTGCGGGTACAGGCCATGGATGAGGCCGGTGTTGTCGTCGGTGTTGCCGGTCAGGCTCGCCCACCCGATGAAGAGCGATCCGAGCAGTCCGATCAGCAGCAGCGAGATCAGTGTGCCGATCACCGCCACCGAGGTGCGGGCGCTCAGGCCGTGGCACATGTAGAGCGCGATCAGCATGATCGCACTGGCCCCGACCACCGCGACGAGCAGCGGATTGGAGCCCTGGAGTATGGCCGGGAGGATGAACAGGGTCAGCACGGCGAACGAGACGGCGAGCGCGACCAGCGCCATCACCCCGCGCATGCGGCCCACCGCGACCACGACCAGGGCGAAGATCCCGGCCAGCAGGGTCAGCGGGAACTTCCGGTTCACATCCGTCACCGAGTACTGCAGGTCACGGGGCGCGTCGGGGGCGTACGCCACGACCACGCCCTGACCGTCGCGCAGCTGACGCGTTGCGTCGGGCTGGACGATCTCGGTGAAGGTCCGGCCCTTGTCATGACCGGTCGTCACCTCGATCGTGGCCTTCTTGCACAGCCCCCTCGCGCTCCCCGGGGGTGGTGTGGTGGCCCCGTCCATGGGCGTCTGGACCGCGTTCACCTCCTTGCAGTCCACCATGTCGACATTCACCACCTTTCCCTGCTGGGTCTGCCGGTCGAACCCGATGCCGGTCCGCTCGTGCGACGGCGCACCGCCCGGCCAGAGCGCCACCAGACCGACGAGGACGGCGGTGGCGAACGGGATCAGTACGGCTGCGATGACTTTGCGTAGATGTCTGGAGACGGGTGCGGCGGGGCCATGGCTGTGCGAGTGACCGTGCTGATGGCCCTGCGTTTCGAGGTCGATAGGAGGGGACGTCACCGGCCGATCATCGCAAGAGGAGACGGGCCCACTGTTCATCAGGCCGGACGGGGCGCTAGCGTGGGGGAACCTTTGCACACGCGGGAGCTCGGAGCACCGGGCTGAGAGGGCGCTGATCTCCGTACGTCCGTACGGGACAGGCTGCGCCGACCGCCGAACCTGTTACCGGGTAATGCCGGCGTAGGGAGTAGGTCTCATGACCACATCGGACGCACGCACGCCTGCCTCGAACCAGAGCGACGAGGCCGGGAAGTCCATCGGCTGGCACAAGGGGTACGTCCAGGGCTCGCGCCCGGACCTCCGGGTGCCGGTCCGTCAGGTGCACCTCACCAACGGCAAGGACGTGACGCTGTACGACACGTCGGGTCCGTACACCGATCCCACCGTCGAGACCGATGTCCGCCGCGGGCTCGTACCGCTGCGGGAGAACTGGATCACCGCCCGCGGCGACACCGAGGAGTACCCGGGCCGCCCCGCCCGCCCCGAGGACGACGGGCTCAAGCACACCTCTCCGCGCGGCGGGCTGCGCAACCTCGACGCGGTCTTCCCCGGCCGCCCGCGGCTGCCGCGCCGCAGCCGGGACGGGCAGCCGGTGACCCAGCTCGCGTACGCCCGCCGGGGCGAGATCACCCCGGAGATGGAGTACGTGGCGATCCGGGAGAACGTCGAGCCCGAGGTGGTGCGCGAGGAGATCGCGGCCGGCCGGGCCGTGCTGCCGGCCAACGTCAACCACCCCGAGATCGAGCCGATGATCATCGGCAAGCGATTCCTGGTGAAGGTCAATGCCAACATCGGTAACTCCGCGGTGACGTCCTCCATCGAGGAGGAGGTGGAGAAGATGACGTGGGCGACGCGTTGGGGCGCCGACACCGTCATGGATCTGTCCACCGGCCGCAACATTCACACCACCCGTGAGTGGGTTCTGCGCAATTCACCCGTTCCGATCGGAACTGTCCCGCTCTACCAGGCGCTCGAAAAGGTCGACGGCCGGGCGGAGGAACTGACCTGGGAGATCTACAAGGACACCGTCATCGAGCAGGCCGAGCAGGGCGTCGACTACATGACGGTCCACGCCGGCGTGCGCCTGCCGTACGTGCCGCTGACCGCCCGCCGCAAGACGGGCATCGTCTCGCGCGGCGGCTCGATCATGGCGGCGTGGTGCCTCGCGCACCACAAGGAGTCGTTCCTGTACGAACACTTCGAGGAGCTCTGCGAGATTCTCGCAACCTACGACGTGACGTACTCGCTGGGCGACGGGCTGCGACCCGGCTCGATCGCCGACGCCAATGACGAGGCGCAGTTCGCCGAACTGCGCACGCTCGGCGAGCTGAACACGGTCGCCAAGCGGTTCGGCGTCCAGACCATGATCGAGGGGCCGGGACATGTCCCGATGCACAAGATCAAGGAGAACATCGACCTCCAGCAGGAGATCTGCGAGGAGGCGCCGTTCTACACGCTCGGCCCGCTGACCACCGATGTCGCGCCGGCGTACGACCACATCACCTCCGGCATCGGCGCGGCGATGATCGCGTGGTGGGGGACGGCGATGCTCTGCTACGTCACGCCGAAGGAGCACCTCGGCCTGCCCAACCGGGACGATGTGAAGACCGGCGTCATCACCTACAAGATCGCGGCGCACGCGGCGGACCTCGCCAAGGGGCACCCCGGGGCGCAGGACTGGGACGACGCGCTCTCCGACGCCCGGTTCGAGTTCCGCTGGGAGGACCAGTTCAACCTGGCCCTCGACCCGGACACCGCACGGGAGTTCCACGACGAGACGCTGCCCGCCGAGCCGGCCAAGACGGCGCACTTCTGCTCGATGTGCGGCCCGAAGTTCTGTTCGATGAAGATCTCCCAGGACATCCGGCGCGAGCACGGCGGTTCGCAGTCGGAGATCGAGGCGGGCATGGCGGAGAAGTCCAAGGAGTTCGCGGCGGCCGGCAACCGGGTCTATCTGCCGATCGCGGACTGAACCGGACCCGGGACGAGGTACCGCCCCGGAGGCCTCCGCCTTCGGGGCGACCGCTCCTACCGTCCGGCAGGTGTGAGGACCCGGTCGGACCGCTCCTGCCGTCCGGCCGGTGTGCGGGCCCGGTCAGTCCAGTTTGTGTTCGGGGCCGCCGAAGTCGGGGCTGGTGAAGTCCGGTGAGGTGAACGACGGCCGGGGGCCCGCCGTCGGGCCGTCGCCCGGGCTGGAGAAGTCCGGTGGGCTGTAGCCGACCTTCGGGATGCGGTTCGCCGAGCGGACCGGTGTGCGGGAGGCGGGCCCGGCCTCGGGATCGGCGAGCGCGTCCCGCAGGAACGGCAGGATGCCGCGCTCCAGCAGGGCGTGGCGCCAGGCCTCCCTGGCCCGTGCCACGTCCTCCGGCAACTCCTCCTCGTCGTCCTCGACGGGCTGCGACTCCGAGCCGTTGCGCAGTGCCGTGATGAGCAGCCCGACGGCGGCGGCCAGGATGGCGGCGGCCGTGACCGCGGCGAAGAACCAGCCCGCGGAGACCATGGTCGAGGCGAAGGACGGTGCCGGGTCGAGCAGCCTCAGCAGGTAGCCCGCCAGCAGGAATATGAACGCGGCGGTACCGGCGAGCACCGGCGCCAGGACCGTGACGACGGCTCCTATGCCGGCGCCCGACTGGTGCGGACGGCCCGTGCCGGAGCCGGGGAGCGCGTCCTGGTCCGTCCCTTCGGCAGGGCCGCGCAGTTCCTCGCGGGCCTGCACGTAGTGCTTGTACTCGGTGGCGGCGGTCGCGGTGATCAGCTCCGTGGCGTCCAGCGCCATGGTGCGCAGCTGGACGGCGTTGAGCCGTTCGCCGACCGCGGCCAGATCCGGCCGTTCATGGGCATGACGCAGTGCGTCATCGAGGATCCGCTCGTACTCGGGGCGGTCCTCGGCCAGCAGGTGCGGAGCGCTGTTCATGTGCATCCCCCGATGCTCCGTCGGGCCTGAGTGCCCGTTGGAGACGGGCAGTTGGGCGGAAACGGAGGAGAGCCTGCTACTGATACGCCGATGGTAGAGCGCCCACGGCACGGGGTGACAGGGGGTTTCCGGAAATAGGCCCAGTGGTCGGCGTGGTCAGGTCGTGGAGCGTCTTCCCGGAAGCGCGTCAGTCATGCAGAGGCAGCTGGACGACCAGTAGCTTTCCGGCCATGGTCACTCCGCCGTCCATGGCGATGGCGAGCCCGTCCGCGTACACGTGCGGACCGTCGACCACGGGGCCGGAGCCGTCCTCGCCGTCCTCCGAGCCGACCTCGCCGAGGAGGTACGGAATGGGGCTGTGACCATGGACGATGCGCTGTCCGCCGTATGCCGACATCAGCTCCCGGACGGCCTGCGGACCCGACTCGTCGCGGAAGGCGAACCGCTTGGTGAGCTTGCGGAAGAGGTCCCAGCACTCATCGGCGTCGTTACGCGTGAGAATGGCGTGCACGGTGTCGTTGACGTCCTCGATGGTGGTGCCGTATTCGAGGTACGCCGTCGTGTCGGAGTGCATCAGCAGATGCCCGTCCTCCTCGACGATCGCGTCGAGCCGGGACATCCACTGGAGGTGGACGTCCTGGAGGCGCTCCATGTCGTTCTTCTGGCCGCCGTTGAGCAGCCAGGCCGCCTGGAAGGTGGCGGTGCCCGCGCCGGAGTTGACCGGGGTGTCGCTGAACCGCTTGGCGCCCAGGAGCAGCAGCTCGTGATTGCCCATCAGGGCCTTGCAGTAGCCGCCGGCGGCCGCGGCCTCGGCGGACAGGCGCATCACGAGGTCGATGACCCCGATGCCGTCCGGGCCCCGGTCGGTGAAGTCGCCGAGGAACCAGAGCCGGGCGTTGCCCGCCGACCATTTGCCGTCGGCGTCGATGAGGCCCTGCTCGGCGAGGGCGGCGTGGAGCTCGTCCAGATAGCCGTGGACGTCGCCGACGACGTACAGCGGTCCGCGACCTTGCTCCGGGACGGGGCGCGGGTCGGGGACGGTCGGCACCTGCAGGGTGTCACCGCGGTTGATCACGGGAAGATCGCGCGCGGTGGGGGTGTATCCGTCCGGCGGCATGTCACCGGGGACGGCGTTGCCCGGGTGCGGTGACGCAGGCGGCACCGGGCTCTGGGCATAGGGCGGTACGCGGAAGTCGCGCAACGTCGCCGTCCGCACCACGGGTTCCTGACCGGCCCCCTGTGTCATCGACCCCTCCACCACCGTCGCGCCGCCGTACACCTGACGGGCCCTGCTGGTCGGGGCGGTCCGCGGTGTCGTGCGCCCATCATAGGAATGCGGATCGTGCTGTGTGACGCACCAGGGGTGGTGAATCCGGACGCACGTCGGGTTCACCGGCCGATTGGTCCGAAATCGCCTGATCAATCCCCTGCCGGAGAGCGGGGTGCGCTGACCGTGGTGCGGGGTGGACGGCGTTGCGAGGAGGTCCGCACGATGAGTTCGGTCGGTATGACCTGCTCCACCGGCCGGTCCTGGTCCACACCCTCGATGGCGTCGATCAGGAGCTGGACGACCGCGGTGCCGATCCTGCGCGGCTTGAGCGAGAGGGTGGTGATGGGCGGCTCGGTCGTCGCGTACACGGTGGACTCGCTGCAGCAGACCAGCAGCAGGTCCTCGGGGACGCGCAGGCCGTACCGGCGGGCCGCCGCCAGCAGATCGGTGCCGTTGGGGTCGAAGAGCCCGTAGACGGCGTCGGGCCGGTCGGGGCGGGCGAGCAGCCGGTCGGCGGCGACCGCGCCCGCGCACGGGTCGTGGGCGGGGTACGACTCGTACACCGGGTCCTGGCCCACGCGCTCGCACCAGTGGAGGTACGCGGTGGTGGAGAGGCGGGTGTACGTGTCGGTGGTGGTGCCGGTGAGCAGGCCGATGCGGCGGGCGCCGGCGGCGGCGAGATGGTCGAGCAGGTCGAGGACGGCGGCCCGGTGGTCGTTGTCGACCCAGGCGGTGACCGGGAGCGTTCCGGCCGGGCGCCCGTCCGAGACGACGGGCAGCCCCTGGCGCACGAGTTCCGTGACGACCGGGTCCTGGTCGGAGGGGTCGATCACGACGGTGCCGTCGAGGGCGACGTTCGACCAGACGTCGTGTCGCGAGGTGGCGGGCAGGATGACGAGGGCGTAGCCGCGGGCGAGCGCGGCCGAGGTGGCGGCTCTGGCCATCTCCGCGAAGTACGCGAATTCGGTGAAGGTGAAGGGTTCGTCCCCGTAGGTCGTCACGGTCAGGCCGATGAGGCCGGACTTGCCGGTACGGAGGGTTCGGGCCGCGGCGGAAGGGCGATAGCCCAGGCGCTCTGCGACCTCGCGGACATGGCGGCGGGTGGCGTCCGGGAGCCTGCCCTTGCCGTTGAGCGCGTCGGAGACGGTCGTGATGGAGACTCCGGCGGCGGCGGCCACGTCCCGGATTCCCGCTCGTCCCTGCCGGCCGCCGCGCCGGGGTGTGTCCGTCCGGCTCACCTGGTGCTTCCCTGCTGCTGTCATGGCGAGCCGATAGTAGGGCTCGGAGGGGCGGTTGGCCTGGTCGCATATTCACTCGTTGGCAGGCACGTTTTTGCATGATCATTAAAGATCAAATGCCTTGTAAACCAAGGGTGTTGAAGGGCTTGACCGTAGTGTGTCATGCGTTGAGCTCGAAGGGCCTACTAAATGGTCGATGTCTCGAAGAGGTCTCATCTCACCTCTTCGGGGGACGCGCGCCACGGAGTGAGCCACCGGCGCGCGACGGAGTGACGAGCGCTCCCCCCATTCCTGGTCGCACCGGACGATTGGACTCTCCGGCCATTCGCAGCGGCGCCCAATCCTCATAAGGTGAGCAGTATTGATGTGTACAGACGATCGAGGAGGACCTGCGGTGAGCGAGACGAGCCCCAAGCTGCGTGCCGAGCTGGACGGCGTCCCTGCCTATGTACCGGGCAAGCCGGCCGCCGCCGGTGGACCGGTCGCGTTCAAGCTGTCCTCCAACGAGAATCCGTATCCGCCGCTGCCCGGAGTGATGGAATCCGCCCTGGCGGCGGCCGCGAACTTCAACCGCTACCCGGACATGGCATGTACCGGCCTGATGAACGAGCTGGCCGACCGTTTCGGTGTGCCCCTCTCGCACCTCGCCACCGGAACCGGCTCGGTCGGGGTGGCGCAGCAGCTGCTCCAGGCCACGTCGGGCCCGGGCGACGAGGTCATCTACGCCTGGCGCTCCTTCGAGGCGTACCCGATCATCACGCAGGTCAGCGGTGCGACCTCGGTGAAGGTTCCGCTGAATGAGGGGGAGGTGCACGACCTCGACGCGATGGCGGACGCGATCACGGACCGCACTCGGCTGATCTTCGTCTGCAACCCGAACAACCCGACCGGCACCGTGGTGCGCCGGGCCGAGCTGGAGCGGTTCCTGGACCGGGTGCCGGGCGATGTCCTGGTGGTGCTCGACGAGGCGTACCGGGAGTTCATCCGCGACGTCGAGGTGCCGGACGGCATCGAGATCTACCGGGACCGGCCCAATGTGGCGGTGCTGCGGACCTTCTCCAAGGCGTACGGCCTGGCGGGTCTGCGGGTCGGTTTCGCCGTGGCCCACGAGCCGGTGGCGGCCGCGCTGCGCAAGACGGCGGTGCCCTTCGGGGTCAGCCAGCTCGCGCAGGACGCGGCGGTCGCATCGCTGCGCGCCGAGGACGAACTCCTGGGGCGGGTGGGCTCCTTGGTGTCCGAGCGCCAGCGGGTGCAGCGGACGCTGGCCGGGCAGGGGTGGACCGTGCCGGATTCCCAGGCGAACTTCGTCTGGATGCGGCTCGGGGACCGTACCGCCGACTTCGCCGCGGCGTGCGAGCGGGCCGGAGTGGTGGTCAGGCCGTTCGTGGGTGAGGGCGTGCGGGTCACGATCGGGGAGGACGAGGCGAACGACCTGTTCCTGAAGGTGGCGGAGTCGTTCCGCGAGCAGCTGTAGAGCGGCGGCGCAGGCCGCCCGCGCGACGAAGGGCCCCGGCCCCGTACCTCGTTTCGACGAGGTATGGGGCCTTCTCGTCATTGAGGGCCGGGGCGTCTGGTTCGGGCTGATTGATCGGAACGTCCCAAGAGGGGTACCCCGCCCGAACGTCCCGAAAGTCTGTGCGTCATAATGCTTGTGAATGTGAACGCGTTCACAAGCGTGTCCTGTTCCTCCCGTGATTAGTCGGATTTAAAGGGCAAACTGCCGGTGTGATTACGGCGACGTAAGGAGAAGACGACGTGGAGCTAGCTCTGGCGCCGGAGACGCTGGCGCGATGGCAGTTCGGTATCACCACCGTCTATCACTTCCTGTTCGTTCCCCTGACGATCTCGCTCGCCGCGCTCACCGCCGGCCTGCAGACCGCCTGGGTCCGGACGAACAACGAGAAGTACCTCAGGGCGACGAAGTTCTGGGGGAAGCTCTTCCTGATCAACATCGCCATGGGTGTCGTCACCGGCATCGTCCAGGAGTTCCAGTTCGGCATGAACTGGTCCGACTACTCGCGGTTCGTCGGTGACATCTTCGGTGCCCCGCTCGCGTTCGAGGCACTGATCGCGTTCTTCTTCGAGTCCACCTTCATCGGGCTGTGGATCTTCGGCTGGGACAAGCTGCCGAAGAAGATCCACCTCGCCTGCATATGGATGGTCTCCATCGGGACGATCCTGTCCGCGTACTTCATCCTGGCGGCCAACTCCTGGATGCAGCACCCGGTCGGCTACCGGATCAACGAGGAACGCGGCCGGGCCGAGCTCACCGACTTCTGGCACGTGCTCACCCAGAACACCGCGCTCGCCCAGTTCTTCCACACCATCACCGCGGCCTTCCTGGTCGGCGGCGCGTTCATGGTCGGAATCGCCGCCTTCCACCTGGCGCGCAAGAAGCACATCCCGGTGATGCGGACCTCGCTGCGGCTCGGCCTGGTCACCGTGGTCGTCGCCGGACTGTTCACCGCCATCAGCGGCGACACGCTCGGCAAGGTCATGTTCAAGCAGCAGCCGATGAAGATGGCCGCCGCCGAGGCCCTCTGGGAGGGCGAGAAGGGTGCGCCGTTCTCGCTCTTCGCCGTCGGTGACGTGGCCAAGGGCCACAACACCGTGGAGATCTCCATCCCGGGGATACTGTCCTTCCTCGCGGACGACAGCTTCACCTCGTACGTCCCCGGCATCAACGACGTCAACAAGGCGGAGCAGGAGAAGTTCGGCCCCGGCGACTACCGGCCCAACATCCCGGTCGCGTTCTGGAGCTTCCGCTGGATGATCGGCTTCGGGATGGCGTCCTTCGGCCTCGGCATCCTCGGACTGTGGCTGACCCGGAAGAAGTTCATGCTGCCGCCGGCGCTGCGGACCGGTGAGGACGAAGTGCCGAACCTGGTCCTCTTCAAGAGCAAGGCACTCAGCCCGAAGCTCACCAAGTGCTACTGGATCGTCGCGCTCTGGACCCTGCTCTTCCCGCTGATCGCCAACTCCTGGGGCTGGATCTTCACCGAGATGGGCCGCCAGCCCTGGGTCGTCTACGGCGTGTTCCAGACCCGCGACGCGGTCTCCCCCGGCGTCTCACAGGGCGAGGTGCTCACCTCGATGATCGGCTTCACCCTGCTCTACGCCGTGCTCGCGGTCGTCGAGGTCAAGCTGCTCGTGAAGTACATCAAGGCAGGCCCGCCGGAGCTCACGGAGGCCGACCTCAACCCGCCCACCAGGATCGGCGGCGACCACGAAGACGCCGACCGGCCGATGGCCTTCTCCTACTGAGAGCAGAGGAGCTGAGAGATGGAACTCCACGACGTCTGGTTCGTGCTCATCGCCGTCCTCTGGACCGGCTACTTCTTCCTGGAGGGATTCGACTTCGGGATCGGCGTCCTCACCAAGCTGCTGGCCCGCGACCGCAAGGAACGACGGGTCCTGATCAACACGATCGGGCCCGTCTGGGACGGCAACGAGGTGTGGCTGCTCACCGCGGGCGGCGCGACCTTCGCCGCCTTCCCCGAGTGGTACGCCACGCTGTTCTCCGGCTTCTACCTGCCGCTGCTGATCATCCTGGTCTGCCTGATCGTGCGCGGGGTCGCCTTCGAGTACCGGGCCAAGCGGTCCGGCGAGAAGTGGCAGGCCAACTGGGAACACGCCATCTTCTGGACCTCGTTGATCCCGGCCTTGCTCTGGGGCGTGGCCTTCGGGAACATCGTGCGCGGCGTGAAGATCGACGCCGACATGGAGTACGTGGGCAACTTCTGGGACCTGCTCAACCCGTACGCCATTCTCGGCGGACTGGTCACGCTCTTCCTCTTCACCTTCCACGGCGCCGTGTTCGCGGGGCTCAAGACGGTCGGGGACATCCGGGAGCGGGCGGGCAGGCTGGCGCTGAAGCTGGGGATCGTCACCGCGGTGCTCGCGCTCGGCTTCCTGATCTGGACCCAGCTCGACAACGGGGACGGCTGGAGCCTGCTGGCGATGATCGTCGCCGTGGTGGCGCTGGTTGCCGCGGTCGCCCTGATCGCGGCGGGACGTGAGGGCTGGGCGTTCGCGTTCTCCGGCGTGACCGTCGCGGCGGTGGTCGCGATGCTCTTCCTGACGCTCTTCCCGAACGTCATGCCGTCCTCGCTGAACGACGCCTGGAGCCTCACGGTCACCAACGCCTCGTCCACCCCGTACACGCTGAAGATCATGACGTGGTGCGCGGGGATCGCCACACCCATCGTCCTGCTGTACCAGGGCTGGACGTACTGGGTGTTCCGCAAGCGCATCGGTACGCAGCACATCGCCGAAGCGCACTGAACGCAGCTGGGGCCCGACCGGCGGATCACGGCCGGGGTCGCGACGCCGACCCTGATCCGCCGGGCGGACCCCGATCGAACGACCGAGACCGCTAGGGGCTGTTTCACGTGAAACCGATCGACCCGCGTCTGCTCCGCCACGCCCGTGCCACCCGCCTCTTCCTGGCAGCCGTGGTGGCGCTCGGAGTTGTCGGGGCGGCGCTGGTCATCGCCCAGGCCATGCTCGTCGCCGAAGTGGTGGTGGGCGGGTTCGAGGGCGGACTGACGGTCTCCGGGCTGCGGACCCCACTGATTTTGCTCGCCGCGGTCGCGCTCGGCCGGGGCCTGGTCTCCTGGCTGACCGAACTGGCCGCGTACCGGGCCAGCGCGGCGGTCAAGTCCGAACTCCGCGGCCGGCTGCTGGCGCGGGCGGCTTCGCTCGGTCCCGGCTGGCTGAGCGGCCAGCGCACCGGCTCCCTGGTGGCGCTCGCCACCCGTGGTGTAGACGCGCTCGACGACTACTTCGCGCGCTATCTGCCGCAGCTCGGACTCGCCGTGGTCGTGCCGGTGGCGGTCCTGGCCCGGATCGTCACCGAGGACTGGGTCTCGGCGGCGATCATCGTGGTCACGCTGCCCCTCATCCCGCTCTTCATGATCCTGATCGGCTGGGCCACCCAGTCACGGATGGACCGCCAGTGGCGGCTGCTGTCCCGGCTCTCCGGACACTTCCTCGACGTGGTCGCCGGGCTGCCGACGCTGAAGGTCTTCGGCCGCGCCAAGGCGCAGGCCGAGTCCATCCGTACGATCACCTCGCAGTACCGCCGGGCCACGCTGCGGACCCTGCGGATCGCGTTCCTGTCGTCCTTCGCCCTGGAGCTGCTGGCGACGCTGTCGGTGGCCCTGGTGGCCGTCACCATCGGCATGCGGCTGGTGCACGGCGGACTCGACCTCTACACCGGCCTGGTGGTGCTGATCCTGGCGCCCGAGGCCTATCTGCCGATCCGCCAGGTCGGCGCGCAGTACCACGCGGCCGCCGAAGGACTCTCCGCCGCCGAGGAGATCTTCGCGGTCCTGGAGACCGAGCCCCGGCAGGCCGGCACGGCGGATGTACCCGGTTCCCTCCGGCTGGAGCTGGAGGGGGTGACCGTACGGCACGAGGGACGTACCGAACCCTCGCTGAACGCGGCCTCACTGGTGGTGGACGAGGGGGAGACCGTGGCCCTGGTCGGCCCCAGCGGCGTCGGGAAGTCCACTCTGCTCGACGTGGTCCTCGGCTTCACGGCACCCGACGAGGGGCGGGTACGGATCGGCGGCGCCGATCTTGCGACGCTCTCGCCCGAGCGGTGGCGGGAACGGATCGCCTGGGTGCCGCAGCGCCCCCATCTCTTCGCGGGCACCATCGCGGAGAACGTAAGGCTGGCCCGGCCGGACGCCGACGACCGCGCGGTGACGGCCGCACTGCGGGACGCCGGGGCGTTCGACTTCGTCGCGGAACTGCCGGACGGGGCACAGACACTCATCGGTGAGGACGGCGCGGGCCTCTCCGCCGGACAGCGCCAGCGGCTCGCCCTCGCGCGGGCCTTCCTCGCCGACCGCCCGCTGCTGCTGCTCGACGAGCCGACCGCGAGCCTGGACGGCGAGACGGAGGCGGGGATCGTCGAGGCGGTACGGCGACTGGCCGTGGGCCGGACCGTGCTGCTGGTCGTGCACCGCCCGGCGCTGCTCCCGGTGGCCGACCGGGTGGTGACCCTGGACCCGGGCGCGACCGAGCGGCCGGCGAGGACCGGGACGGCTGTGACGGCCGTGACACCCGGGAAGTCCGTGACGTCCGGGGCGGCCGTGACATCCGTGGCCGTGCCGCGGCCGACGAGCGCGCCCTCTGCCCGCGAGGAGCGCGAGGAAGAGATGCCGGAGCCCGAGGTGCTGCGGGAGACCGCGGCCCGCTCCGGACGGGTCCTGGCCCGGGTCAGAGAGGCCGCCGGTGCACAGCGCGGCCGGCTGGCGCTCGCGCTGCTGCTGGGCAGCCTCGCCCTGGCCTCGGCCGTCGGGCTCATGGCCGTCTCCGGCTGGCTGATCTCCCGCGCCTCCGAACAGCCCCCGGTCCTCTATCTGATGGTCGCCGTGACCGCGACCCGCGCCTTCGGGCTCGGCCGGGCGGTCTTCCGCTACGCCGAGCGCCTGGTGTCGCACGACGCGGTGCTCAAGATGCTCGCCGAACTGCGCGTCTCGGTCTACCGGGGGCTGGAGCGCATCGCGCCCGCCGGACTCCGCCGCACCCGGCGCGGCGACCTGCTCTCCCGGCTCGTCGCCGATGTCGACGCACTGCAGGACTACTGGCTGCGCTGGCTGCTGCCCGCCGGGACCGCCGTGGTCGTCGGCACGGCGGCCGCCGGATTCATCGGCTGGCTGCTGCCCGCGGCAGGCGTCGTGCTGGCCGCCGGACTGCTGCTGGCCGGGGTGGGCGTGCCGCTGGTCAGCAGCGCCTGCTCCCGTCACACGGAACGCCGGCTCGCCCCCGCACGCGCCGATCTGGCCACCCGGATCACGGACCTGCTCGGCGGGACCGCCGAACTGACCGTCGCGGGTGCCCTGCCCGCCCGTGCGGAACGGACCCGGGACGCCGACGGCGTACTGACCCGGATCGCCGCCCGCGCGGCGACCGCCAACGCACTCGGCGGCGGACTCATCGCCCTGGTCACCGGCCTCACCGTCGTCGCCACCGCACTCGTCGCCCTTCCCGCCGTGCACGACGGCCGGCTCTCGGGCGTGGAACTCGCGGTGGTGGTGCTCACCCCGCTGGCCGCCTTCGAGGCCGTGGCCGGCCTGCCGCTCGCCGTGCAGTACCGCCGGAGGGTCGAGCGCAGTGCGGAGCGGGTTTACGAGGTGCTGGACGCCCCGCTGCCCGTACACGAACCCGAGAGCCCGGCCGAGGCGCCCGCGTCGCCCTTCCCGCTGGAGGTACGGGGGCTGTCGGCGCGGTACGCCGGAGCGGCTCGGGACGCCCTCGACGGCGTCGACCTGACGTTGACGGCCGGCCGGCGGATCGCCGTCGTCGGGCCCTCCGGCTCCGGGAAGACGACCCTCGCCCAGGTCCTGGTCCGCTTCCTGGACGCACGGGCGGGGACGTACCGGATCGGCGGCGTCGAGGCCGGTGCGCTGGAGGGGGACGCGGTCCGGCGGTTCGTCGGGCTGTGCGCCCAGGACGCCCATGTCTTCGACAGCACCATCCGGGAGAACCTGCGGCTGGCCCGGACCGGTGCGACGGACGAGGAACTGCGGGACGCCCTCGGCCGGGCGCGGCTGCTCGACTGGGCCGACGCGCTGCCCGACGGGCTCGACACCCTGGTCGGCGAACACGGCGCACGCCTCTCCGGCGGCCAGCGCCAACGCCTCGCCCTGGCCAGGGCGATCCTCGCCGACTTCCCCGTACTGGTCCTGGACGAACCCGCCGAGCATCTCGACCTGGCGACCGCGGACGCCCTGACCACCGACCTGCTGGCCGCCACCGAGGGGCGTACGACCGTCCTGATCACCCATCGCCTGGAGGGACTCGAAGCCGTCGACGAGGTGCTGGTGCTCGACGGGGGCCGGGTCGTGCAGCGCGGCCCGTACGCCGATCTCGCCGCCGGGGAAGGCCCCCTGCGCCGGATGCTGGAGCGCGAGCGGGAGACCGCACGGGTACCCGGCGGATCTGTGGGTGTACGGGAGGAAGCACGGGCGGCGTCCGGGGAAGCCGTGGGCGCGCACGTGTGAGCCGGGCGGTGCGACAGCGGACTCGCGCTCGCGTGAGCCGAGCGGCACAGCACCCGACTTTCCTCACCAATCGGGACTAACTACTCTCGGGGTATGCCGGAGCAGGACCCGAAGGACTCACTCGAAGCGGCTACCCAGGCGACCCGCAGCCTGCAGGGCCTGTCCACCGAGATCACCGCCCGTATCCCGCAGCTGCTGGAGGCCATGCGCTCCGTCGGCGCCGGCCTGGAACTGCACTCCACCCTCGACCGGATCTGCGAGACGGCCGCCGAACTCGCTCGCTCCCGCTACGCCGCCATCGGCGTCGTCAATGCGGACGGCGAGGGGCTCTCCGACTTCGTCACCTACGGAGTACCGGACGAGGTGGCGGACGAGATCGGTCACCGCCCCGACGGGCACCGGGGGCTGCTGGGCGCACTGATCCACGACCCGGCACCGGTGCGGCTCGCCGATCTGACGGCCGATCCGAGGTTCGCCGGCTTCCCGCCCGGCCACCCCCCGATGCGGACCTTCCTCGGCGTCCCGATCCGCGTGCAGGGGGAGATCTTCGGAAATCTCTACCTGGCCGAGAAGGAAGGCGGCGAGTTCAACGACTACGACCTGCACATGGTGCGGGTGCTCGCCACCGAGGCCGGGATCGCCATCGGCAACGCCCGGCTGTACGAGGCGGCACGCCAGCGCGAGCGCTGGATCGACGGATCGGTGGCCGTGACCACCGCGCTGCTCTCGGGCGGGGACGCCGACGACGCGCTCTCCGTCGTCGCCGAGCAGGCCCGCCGCCTCGCCGACTCCGCCGCCGGGGTCGTGCTGCTGCCCACCGAGGACGGCGGTCTGGAGATCGTCGCCGTCTCCTCGGACGACCCCACCTCCTCGCTCGGGGTGATCATCGGGCCCGAGAGCCCGGTGGCGGCGAAGCTGCTGGGCGGCGAGGCGGTCTTCGTGGACGATTCCGCCAGTGACGCCCGCATGGTCACCAGGCTGGCCCACCAGTACGGCCCGAGCATGCTGCTGCCGCTGCACAGCGGCGGGCGGGTGCTCGGCGCGCTCGCCACGCCCCGTGCCCGGGACGGCCGGCCGTTCACGGAGACGGAGCGGACCCTCGCCACCCAGTTCGCCTCGCAGGCCGCGCTCGCGCTGATGATGGCCGAGGCACAGCGGGACCGGGAGCGGCTTGCGGTCTACGAGGACCGGGACCGGATCGCCCGCGATCTGCACGATCTGGTCATCCAGCGGCTGTTCGCCACCGGGATGATGCTGGAGAGCGCCCAGCGCAGGTCGGACGTGCCCGAGGTGCAGACCGGGGTCGGCCGGGCGGTCGACGAACTGGACGTGACCATCCAGGAGATCCGTACCGCGATCTTCGCGCTCCAGCAGGAACCCGCCGAGGCGCCGTCGGGGCTGCGGACCCGGGTCCTGCGCGAGATCAACATGGCGGCGGTCCCGCTGGGCTTCAAGCCCTCGCACCGGTTCCTGGGTCCGGTCGACGCGCTGGTCGGCGAGCTCACCGGCAAGAACCTGATCGCGGCGCTGAGGGAGGCGCTGTCCAATGCCTTCCGGCACGCCGAGGCGTCGTTGATCGACGTGGTCGTCGACGCGACCGCCACGCTGCCCGACGGGAGGGGCGCGGTGCGGCTGTCGGTCGCCGACGACGGGGTGGGCATCTCCGCGGGCGGCCGGCGCAGCGGACTGCGGAACCTGGCGCGCCGGGCGGAGTCGCTCGGCGGCGCGAGCTGGTTCGGACCCGGGATCGGGGAGGACGGGGGCGGTACGACGGTGGTGTGGGAGGCGCCCCTCTGAGGCGCCCCTCCGAGACGCCCGCCTGAGGCGCCTGTCCGAAGCGCCTGTCCACGCATGCGGGGCCCGGCTGTCCGGGCTCAGCGCCCGGTGGCGGCTGCCCGGCGCTCTGCGATGATCCGCTCGATGACGACCGCGACGCCGTCCTCGCCGTTGGTGACGGTCCGGCCGGTGGCGGCGGCGAGCGCGGCGGGGTGGGCGTTGCCCATCGCGTACGAGGTGCCCGCCCAGCTCAGCATCTCCACGTCGTTGGGCATGTCCCCGAAGGCGACGACCTCGGCGGGCGAGATGCCGCGCTCGGTGCAGCAGAGCTCCAGCGTGCTGGCCTTGGAGACCCCCGGACCGCTGACCTCCAGCAGGGCCGTCGGGCTGGACCGGGTGATGGAGGCCCGGTCGCCGGCCGTCGTACGGGCCAGGGCGAGGAAGTCGTCCGGGGTCAGCGTGGCGTGGTGGGCGAGGAGCTTCAGCACGGGGACACCGGTGCCGGGCGTCTCCTCGTGCAGCAGTTTCTCGGCGACGGCGACCGTGGCGCCCGGGTCCAGGTGGAACGGCGGATAGTCCGGCTCGTAGTGGATTCCGGTGGCCAGCTCGACGGCGAAGGTGGTGCCGGGCGCGGCGGCGCGCATCGAGCGGACGACATCGAGGGCGATGGCGCGCTCCAGCGGCCGGACCTTGACCAGCTCGCCGCCGGCGTGCAGATCGGCGACCGCCGCGCCGTTGGCGCAGATCGCCAGGCCGTGGCCGTGCACGTGGTCGCTGACGACGTCCATCCAGCGGGCCGGGCGTCCGGTGACGAAGAAGACCTCGATACCGGCCTCCTCGGCAGCGGCCAGCGCGGCGACGGTGCGGTCGGAGACCGTCTTGTCGTCGCGGAGCAGGGTGCCGTCCAGGTCGGTGGCGATCAGCCGGATTGTGGCAGGCGAAGGCGAGTCGGTAGCTGAGGTCACCCGTCCATTCTCACGTACGAGGGTGCACGGGCGTGCGGAGGGGCGCACATCTGAGGATGCACGCCCCTGACCAGGTGAACATGCCCGGTGCATATGCCAGAGGTTCTGTGGGCCGGTTCTGTGGGCCGGTTCCGGCGGGCCGGTTCCGGCGGCGGCCGGCTCAGCGGCCGAGCTGGGCCAGGCCCTCGGTGGCGATGCGCTCGAAGACCTTCTCGTCCGCCGCGAAGTCGGAGTCGGGGATCGGGTTGTGGATGACGATCTCGGTGAAACCGAGCGCGAAGTGGGTGCCCGCGAAGTCCACGAAGGCATCGAGCGACTGGAGCGGGCGGTCCGGGGTGAAACCGGTGAGAAGGATCTTGTCCAGCTCGGCGGCGTCCCGGCCGATGGACTCGCAGGCGGTGCCCAGCCTGGTGAGCTGCCCGCGGATGGCCTCCACGGACTGCTCCGGGGTGCCCGTCTCGTAAAGCTTCGGGTCGCCCGTGGTGACCCAGGCCTGGCCGTACCGGGCGGCGAGCTTCATTCCGCGCGGGCCGGTGGCGGCCACCGCGAACGGCAGCCGGGGCCGCTGCGCACAGCCGGGAATGTTCCGGGCCTCGTTCGCCGCGTAGAACGTGCCCTCGTACGTCACCGCGGGCTCACGCAGCAGCTGGTCGAGCAGCGGTACGAACTCGTCGAAGTGGTCGGCCCGTTCGCGCGGCGTCCACGGCTCCTCGTCGCTCCGGCGCAGTGTCGTGGCGTCGAAGCCGTTGCCGCCGGCGCCGATGCCGAGGGTGAGGCGCCCGTCGGAGACGTCGTCGAGCGTGATGAGGTCCTTGGCGAGCGTGACGGGGTGCCGGAAGTTGGGGGAGGTGACCAGGGTGCCCAGGCGGAGCCGGTCGGTGGCGGCGGCCGCGGCGGTGAGAGTCGGCACCGCGCCGAACCAGGGGCCGTCGCGGAAGGTCCGCCAGGCCAGGTGGTCGTAGGTGTAGGCGGCGTGGAACCCCAGTTCCTCGGCACGCTGCCAGACCTTCCGGCCTTCGCTCCAGCGGTGGATGGGGAGGATCACAGTGCTCAGACGCATGGATACGACCATACGGGCCCGGAAACGGACGGGTCTGCTCCGTGCGGGCACGCGGCTGAGCCGCTGGTCAGTCGCAGAACCGCAGGAATTCGGGCGGTACGGAAGCGGTGAGCCAGACGCCGTTGGCACTGACGTGGAAGATGTGGCCCGCGCGGTGCATCGCGCCCGCGTCCACGGACAGGACGACGGGCCGGCCCCGCCGGGCGCCGACCCTGGTCGCCGTCTCGCGGTCGGGCGAGAGGTGGACGTGCATGCGGGCCATGGGCCGCAGGCCCTCGTTCCGGATCGAGTCCAGCGCATGGCCCACCGTGCCGTGGTACAGGTACGCGGGCGGCTCGGCCGGTGGCAGGTCGAGGTCCACCGGGACGGTATGGCCCTGGCTCGCGCGGATCCGGCCGTTCTCCACGGCAAAACGCTGCTTGTCGTTCGTGGCCACGACATGGTCGAGCTCGGCCCGGGTGAGGGGGACGTTGTTGCGTGCCATGGCACGCAGCAGCGTGTCGATCGGCA
Source organism: Streptomyces sp. NPDC001933 (assembly GCF_042890955.1). Classification (NCBI taxonomy): domain Bacteria; kingdom Bacillati; phylum Actinomycetota; class Actinomycetes; order Kitasatosporales; family Streptomycetaceae; genus Streptomyces; species Streptomyces sp. NPDC001933. The sequence goes on from NZ_JBIASS010000006.1 coordinate 296,915, forward strand.
CCCAGCCGTTCGCGTCGAGCGTGATGCCGATCCGCTCCGGCTGATGGCGCAGATGCTTCGAGAGGTACTTGGACACCTTGACGGTGCGTCTTTCGTCCATGTCGCCAGGGTGCCGGTGATCGTCTCGTCGGCGCATCCGGGTTTCGCTCACGATGTGCTGGAACAATTCTCGGCCGCGCTGAGGAAAGTTTCGTCCACAGGTTTGATCCACAGTCAACTTGAGTTATCCACAGGCTAATTGGCGATTCTGTGGACAAGTGTAGGTAGAATCAACCGTTTTGGTTAATTTGCTCTGGTTTATGGATAAGTGGAGCGAGTGCGTCCAATGTCCTTGATTGCACCTCACGTTCCGTGGAAGCCGTGATGAAGGCGGAGACGTTCTCCGCGCCAACCAGCTGTTGGACGGACCGGATTGTCTCGGAGGGGAGATCCACGCGACGCGTCGCGAGGTGCGGGGTATCGGATCCGAGAGGTGTGTCCGAGGCGAGGTGATGATGCAGATGGCGGGTCGCGAACGTCCGCATCGCACGGGCGAGTTCGGCGTCGACCGTCTGTTGGGCGAGCGGACGCAGCCTGCGTACCATGGCGGCCGCCTCGGCCGCGTCCGCGTCGGTCGGGGGCCGATGGCCGAGATAGCGGGCGAAAACGTGCTCGGTGGTGAACTCCAGGAAGCGCGAGGCGATCTGCTCGACCTGGCCGCGAAGTTCCCGCAAATGCCCGGAGATTGCGCTGAGTGGGACACCCGCCGCGTGCAACTCGACCGCTACGGCCAGCTCTTGGGGGCTGGGTACCAGAAACTCGTCGTCCCTGCCCGGGATCGGTTCGAGCACGCCGAGCTCCACCGCTTCGGCGACCGCCTCGTCGTCCGGAGCGCCGCCGAACTTTCGGATCAGCTCGTCCAGGGTGATCCGGTCGGCCTGTTCGTCCGTCCAGGGGCCGTGCACCTCGGCCACGAGCCCGAGCACCCCGCCCAGACCGCGGCCGGTGTCCCAGGCGTCCAGGAGCTCCTTGATGCTGGCCAGCGTGTAACCGCGGTCCAGCAGATCGGCGATCTGCCGGAGCCGGGCGAGATGGGTGTCCCGGTACACATTGGCCCGGCCGCGCCGCTCCGGTGTCGGCAGCAGGCCGCGGTCCTGGTAGGCGCGGATCGTGCGGACCGTGGCCCCGCTCGCGTGTGCCAGGTCCTCGATCCGGTACTCGGCGGCGGACTGCCGGTCCGCCGCCGACGGCCGTCCGGGGCCGTTCACAGCGGCGGCTTCAGCCGGGCGATCCCGCGCAGCGCGCCGGGGCTGAACCGGGACAGGAGGCGGGCGCCGCGGGCCTCCGGGGTCACCGGCACGACGGCCTGGTTGCGCACCACCGCCTTGAGGATCGCGTCGGCCACCCGCTCCGGCGGGTAGTTGCGGAGCCCGTAGAGCCGGCTGGTCCGCTTCCGCAGCCGCTTCTCCTCCGCCGCGTCGGCACCGGCGAAGTGCGTCGTCGCGGTGATGTTCGTGTTGACGATGCCGGGACAGATGGCGCTGACCCCGATCGACCGCTCGGCGAGCTCGGCCCGCAGGCATTCGCTGAGCATCAGCACGGCGGCCTTGGAGGTGCTGTACGCGGGCAGCGCCCGGGACGGCTGATAGGCGGCGGCGGAAGCCGTGTTGACGATATGGCCGCCCTGGCCCCGCTCGGCCATCTGCCTGCCGAAGATCCGGCAACCGTGGATGACGCCCCACAGATTGACGTCCAGGACGTTCTTCCAGTCCTCGCTCGTGGTGTCCAGGAAGGAGCCGGAGAGACCGATCCCGGCGTTGTTGACCAGGACGTCGACGATTCCGTACTCGGCGGCGACCTTCTCGGCGAGCTTCTCCATCGCCTGCTCGTCGCTGACGTCGACCGCTTCGCCCCAGGCCGCCGGGGCTCCTATGAGCCGGGCCATCTCGGCCGTTCTGGCCGCACCCTCCGCGTCGCGGTCCACGGCCACCACCCGGGCGCCCGCCTCGGCGAACGCGAAAGCCGTGGCCCTGCCGATGCCGCCCGCCGCGCCCGTCACGAGAACCAGCCGGCCGCCGAACCGGTCCGCGTACGCCCCGGTCGGCGCGGTGTCCTGCACCGGACGGCCGTCCTCCTTGGCGGCCTCGTTCGCGGCGACGAACTCGCTGATCCAGGCGGCGAGCTGGTCCGGCCTGGTGCGCGGCACCCAGTGCTTGGCGTCGAGAGTCCTGCGTACCAACTGCGGGGCCCACAGCTCCAGTTGGTCGTACAGCTTCTCCGAGAGGAAAATGTCGCCGGTCGGGGTGATCAGCTGGACCGGCACATGGGCGTAGGCGTCGGTGCGCGGCCGGCTCAGCCGGGCGCGGACGTTGTCGCGGTAGAGCCAGGCGCCGTGCGCCGCGTCGTCGGGCAGCGAAGGGGTCGGGTAGTCGCCCGCCGGGATCTTCTCCAGGCGCTCCAGCATCTTCGGCCACCGCTTGCTGAGCGGGCCGCGCCAGGCGAGCTCCGGCAGGACCGGCGTATGCAGCATGTAGACGTACCAGGACTTGGCGCCCTGGCCGAGCAGCTGGCCGACCCGGCGCGGGGTGGGCCGGGTCATCCGCTGCTTGATCCAGTGCCCGAAGTGGTCCAGCGAAGGGCCGGACATCGAGGTGAACGAGGCGATCCGGCCCTCGGTCCGCTTGACCGTGACGAACTCCCAGGACTGGACCGACCCCCAGTCGTGCCCGACCAGATGCACCGGCCGGTCGGGGCTCACCGCGTCGGCGACGGCCAGGAAGTCATCGGTGAGCTTCTCCAGCGTGAAGCCGCCGCGCAGTGGCTTCGGGGCCGTGGACCGGCCGTGCCCGCGCACGTCGTACAGCACGACATGCCACTGGTCGGCCAGCTGCTTCGCCACCTCCGTCCAGACTTCCTTGCTGTCCGGGTAGCCGTGCACGAGGACGACCGTGGGCCGCTCCTCGTCGCCCAACTCGACCACGCACAGCTCGATTCCGCCCGTACGCACCCTTCGCTCGCGCGCTCCCGGCAGGCTCCCGAGATTCATGCCGCCACCCTTTCCTCGGCCCAGCGCCGCACATGCGGCAGATCGTCGTCCAGCCAGAAGGCGCTCTGCTCGGGGTCCTTGGAGTCGGTGACCACCAGGATCTCCTCGAACTTGGCGCCCGTACCGCGGAATCCGAGATGCGGCTCAACCGCCCACAGACCGGGCTGCGGTGGATGGTCGGAGAAGCGGTACGGACTCCACAGCGGTGACCAGCCGTCCCGGTGCCCGTGCAGCGCGTCGCTCATCAGCCCCTTGAGGGACTGGGTGCCGAAGCCGAACACATGCGGGGACCAGCAACGCTCGGCGACGCGGTCGACCTTGTGGGCTATGACACCGAAGGGGTAGGCGCGATGCCGGTTGGCGTACCCCTGCTTGATCATGAGGCGTTCGACGTCCTCGTATATATCGCGCAGCGAACGCCGCTCACGCGCCTCGCGCAGTATCAGCTCGCGGTGGTCCTCCAGATCGGCCAGCAGCTTGTCGTGCAAGGGGTTGAGCCCGAGACAGCCGGAGTAGCCGATGTCGGCCGTGTAGCCCTTGTACACCGGGGCCATGTCGAGGATGAAGGGCATCCCCGGCTCCAGCTTCCGGTTGGTCGGGAAGAACTGCAGGGGCACCTTGAAGCCGGCGAACGCCGTGCGGTCCCCGAACCAGGCGAAGGGGAGGTGGAACCAGTCACGCACCCCGCGCTCGCGCAGCCAGTCGCGCTGCATGCGAGCCGCCTCGCGCTCGGTCACGCCCGGCTCGAGCCGGGCCGCGACCGCCTCCGCGCAGGCGTACGCAAGGCTTTGGACTTCTCTGAACCCCCGCAGCTCCGGGGCCTTTTCGTCCTTCACTGCCGAGGCCATGCCACCGTCCGTTCCCTGCCGTGTGCGGTACGTGCCCGTAACGTGACACTGATGAATGTGACAATGTCCGGCGACTACGTCAAGGGGGTGTGCGGAGACCTGTGGACAACTCGGCCGGGCCGCCGCCCCCGACCGGGCCCCTCCTCCTCCGTGGTGGCCCCCTACGGGCCCGTACGTCTGGAGTCGGATGCCGATCCAGCCGCCAGGGCTGACGACCGGTGTGGCCCGCGCCACTACCTTCGGAATGTGACTGTGATCGCGACCGAAAGCCTCAGCATGCGGTTCCCCCGGGTGACCGCGCTTGACCGGCTCTCCTTGGACATCGGCCCCGGTGTGACCGGCCTGGTGGGATCCAACGGAGCCGGCAAGTCCACATTGATCAAGATCCTGCTGGGTCTGTCCCCCGCCACCGAAGGCCGGGCCTCGGTGCTCGGGCTCGACGTCGCCACCAGTGGCGCCGCCATCCGGGAACGGGTCGGCTACATGCCCGAGCACGACTGCCTGCCACCGGACGTCTCGGCCACCGAGTTCGTCGTCCACATGGCACGGATGTCCGGACTGCCGCCGACGGCGGCCCGTGAGCGCACTGCCGACACGCTCCGGCACGTGGGCCTGTACGAGGAGCGCTACCGCCCCATCGGCGGCTACTCGACCGGCATGAAACAGCGGGTGAAGCTGGCGCAGGCGCTGGTCCACGACCCGCAGCTGGTCCTGCTCGACGAGCCGACCAACGGCCTCGACCCGGTCGGCCGCGACGAGATGCTCGGACTGATCCGCCGCGTCCACACCGACTTCGGCATCTCGGTCCTGGTCACCTCGCACCTCCTGGGCGAGCTGGAACGCACCTGCGACCACGTCGTCGTCATCGACGGCGGCAAGCTCCTGCGCTCCAGCTCCACCAGCGACTTCACCCAGACCACCGCGACCCTCGCGGTCGAGGTCACCGACAGCGACACCCACCCGGACGGCACCGACGCGCTGCGCCAGGTCCTCACCCGGGCCGGCGTGAAGCTCATCGGCCAGGACGGTCTCGACGCGCAGGGGCTGCCCGGTGCGGGCCACATCCTGCTGGTCGAGGCGGTCGGCGAGGAGACGTACGACATCGTGCGCGACAGCGTCGCCGGGCTCGGACTCGGCCTCGTACGGATGGAGCAGCGGCGCCACCACATCGCCGAGGTCTTCCGTACCGAAGGGGCGCCTGCGTCCGTATCCGCGTCCGCGCCTGCGGCCGCCGGAGCCGTACAGCAGCCCGCCGTACAGCAGCACGCCGCACAGCAGAAGGGGAGCGGTCGCGATGAGCACTGAGACCGGGACCGTGGCCGGGAGCGATACCTCCCGCATCCACAACATCGGGTACCGCTCCTACGACGGCCCGCGGCTGGGCCGCGGCTATGCGCGGCGCTCGCTCTACTCGCAGTCGCTGCGCGGTGCGTTCGGACTCGGCCGTTCCGCCAAGTCCAAGGTGCTGCCGATGCTGCTCTTCGGCGTGATGTGCATGATCGCGGCGATCATCGACGCCGTCGCCATCGCCAACCCGACGGCGACCGCCCTGCCGATCAAGTACACCGCGTTCGCGATCTATCTCCAGGCCGTTATCGGCCTCTTCCTCGCCGCACAGGCGCCCCAGTCGGTCTCCAGGGACCTGCGCTTCAAGAGCGTGCCGCTGTACTTCTCGCGGCCGATCGAACGGGTCGACTACGTCGTGGCCAAGCTGGCCGCCATGGCTTCCGCGCTCTTCATCCTCACCGGCGTGCCGCTCGTCATCCTCTATGCGGGCGCGCTGCTCGGGAAGTTCGACTTCGCCGACCAGACCAAGGGATTCGGGCAGGGGCTGGTCTCGGTGGGGCTGCTCTCCGTGCTCTTCGCCGCGCTGGGCCTGGTGATGGCCGCGCTGACACCGCGCCGCGGCTTCGGCGTCGCCGCGGTGATCGCCGTGCTGACCATCACCTACGGCGCGGTCTCCACGGTCCAGGCCATCGCCTGGCAGACGGGCTCCACCGGGGCCGTCGAGTGGCTGGGGCTCTTCTCCCCCATCACGCTGATCGGCGGCGTGCAGACCGCGTTCCTCGGAGCAAGCTCGGCCTTCCCCGGCGGGTCGGGCCCGGACGCCGGGGTCGGCATGGTCTATCTGATCGTTGTTCTCGCGCTCGTCGCCGGCTCGTACGCCGTACTGATGCGCCGCTACCGGAGGGTCGGGCTGTGACCACCATCGAGATCGACCACACCTCGCGCTGGTTCGGCAATGTGGTCGCCGTCAACGACGTGAGCATGACGGTGGGACCGGGCGTCACCGGGCTGCTCGGGCCGAACGGCGCGGGAAAGTCCACGCTGATCAACATGATGGCCGGATTTCTCGCCCCGTCGACCGGCACGGTCACGCTGGACGGCAGGCCGATCTGGCGGAACGAAGCCGTGTACAAGGAGATCGGCATCGTGCCGGAGCGGGAGGCCATGTACGACTTCCTGACCGGCCGCGAGTTCGTCGTCGCCAACGCGGAGCTCCAGGGGCTCGGCGACACGGAGGCGCAGAAGGCGCTGGCCACGGTCGAGATGGAGTACGCGCAGGACCGCAAGATCTCGACGTACAGCAAGGGCATGCGCCAGCGCGTGAAGATGGCGTCCGCCCTGGTCCACGAGCCTTCGGTGCTGCTGCTCGACGAGCCGTTCAACGGCATGGACCCGCGCCAGCGGATGCAGCTGATGGAACTGCTGCGACGGACGGGGGCAGAGGGCCGTACGGTGCTCTTCTCCTCCCACATCCTCGAAGAGGTCGAGCAACTCGCCTCCCACATCGAGGTGATCGTGGCCGGACGGCACGCGGCGTCCGGCGACTTCCGCAAGATCCGCCGGCTGATGACGGACCGCCCGCACCGCTATCTCGTACGTTCCAGCGACGACCGTGCCCTCGCCGCCGCGCTGATCGCCGACCCGTCGACGGCCGGTATCGAGGTGGACCTGGGCGAACGGGCCCTGCGGATCCAGGCGGTCGACTTCGGACGCTTCACCGAGCTGCTGCCGAAGGTCGCGCGGGAACACGGGATCCGTCTGCTGACCGTTTCGCCGTCCGACGAGTCCCTCGAATCGGTCTTTTCCTATCTCGTAGCGGCCTGAGTAGTGGCCTGAAAGGAGCTGTGAATCGTCATGTACGACCCCACAGTCGCCCGGCTCACCTACCGGGCCCTGCTCGGCCGGCGCCGGGCCGCCATCCTGTTCGTCCTGCCGGTGCTGCTGGTGGTCATCGCCGTGGCGGTACGGACGTTCGCCGGGTCCGACGACCAGGTGACCTCGGACGTGCTGGGCGGCTTCGCCATCGCCACGATGGTGCCGCTGATCGGCGTGATCGCCGGAACCGGGGCCATCGGCCCCGAGATCGACGACGGATCCATCGTCTATCTGCTGTCCAAGCCGGTGAAGCGGCCGACGATCATCTTCACCAAGCTGATCGTGGCCATCGCCGTGACCATGGTCTTCTCCGCGCTGCCGACGATGATCGCGGGCCTGATCCTCAACGGCAACGGCCAGCAGATCGCGGTGGCCTACACCATCGCGGCACTGGTCGCCTCGATCGCGTACAGCGCGCTGTTCCTGCTGCTGGGCACCGTCAGCCGGCACGCGGTCGTCTTCGGCCTCGTCTACGCGCTGGTGTGGGAGGCGCTGTTCGGTTCCCTGGTGCCGGGGGCACGCACGCTCAGCGTTCAGCAGTGGTCCCTGGCGGTCGCCGAGAAGGTCGGCGGTTCGGGCGCGATCACCTCCGACGTCGGGCTGACGACCGCGACGGTCCTGCTGGCGGCGGTCACGGTCGTGGCGACCTGGTACGCGGGCCAGAAACTGCGCACGCTGAAGCTGGCCGGCGAGGAGTGACTCGCCCCACCCGTCAACCCTCGCCTTCCGGGCGGGGGTTGACGCATTTTCGGACAGTCGTACACGTAACTGTACGGTTATCGGTTCGTTGAGCAGGCTGCGTGGAGGCAACTGGAATCCGTGGCGTCGTGGCTTTCGTGAAAACAGGGATTGCCGATCCGGCGAGGCAGTGCCCGCCGGATCGGTCATCGAGTGAGTGGCAACCGTGAGCGTCCTCCGCCCCTCAGGCCCGGGACAGGGCTGCCCATCGACGGTTTCGCGAATCGTCGTTCCTTGATCGGAAGGCCTGCCCATGCCCACAGAAGTCGCCCTGCTCGAATCGCGCGCGCTGCGCGTGGAGCAGATGGACCGCGTCGATGTCCTCGACAAGGTCAAGAGCCTTGTCATGCTCCCGGACGGAATTCACCTTCGCACAGAGGATGTGGCTCGGTACTTCGAAGTATCCACAGCCGCTGTGAAGAGGCTCACCGACCGGCACCAGGCCGAGCTGATGCAGAACGGGATGCGTGTTCTGCGCGGCGCTGACCTGCGCTCCTTCCATGGCGACATGTTGTCGCTATGGGGCGGGGAGGTGCCGGAAAGTTATCCACAGGCGGCGACCCAGCTCAGGGTCCACACCCGCAGGACCGTCCTCAACGTCGCGATGCTTCTTCGCGACAGCGACATCGCCCGATGCGTCCGTACGTATCTGCTCGACGCCGAGCAGGACCTGCGGGCGGGCTACGCCTCGCTCGAACACCGCGTCACCCGGGTGGAGAGCTGCCTGGCCGGAGTCGGTACCGCGCTCCAGGAGCTCGTGCCCGTCCTCAACCGGATGTCGCACCGGCTCGACAGCCTCGACCGGCGGCTGGACGTCACCCATCAGGTCGTCGGCGCCATGAGCGTGCGGCTGGGCCACATGTCCGAGGACATCGTCCGTATCGACGGCAGGATGGATGAACTCGCCCGCAACCTGAAGGATCTGAGCCGCCGCAGCAACAAGCAGCGCTGATCCGGCAGGAGTTCGCGGCCCTTCGGCCCCACCCGGAAAACGGGTGGCGTCGAAGGGCCGTACCCGGCACAGTGATCGGTACCGCACACGCCGCCACGAACGGCACCTGCCGACATGAACGGCACACGTCGACATGAACGGCACACGTCGACATGGACGGCACACGCGGTCAGAACAGCACTACGCCGACAAGCACGTCACAGACCGGGAGAGGAGCGCGACGATGACCGAGAGTCCGAGTCCGTCGAGTTCCCCGCAGGGCGGACCCGAGCCGGCACCGGAGTAGTCACCGACGACTCCGCCGCGCCGCTCGGAGCAGAACGCCCGGGGCGGCCTTGTCTGCGCATCGCGCGGCCGCCCACCCGGAGGATTGGCCGAGTGGTAAGGCAGCGGCTTGCTAAGCCGTCGTCGGGGCTGTGAACCCCGCGCGCGTTCGATCCGCGCATCCTCCGCCGCAGCAGGGCCGCGCACCCGCGCGCGACCCTGAGCCCGTACCCGTACCCGTACTCGTACTCGTACGCGAAGCCTGCGCCCGCACACCTACGACTGGAGCAGGCGTTCCAGCACCACGGCGATGCCGTCGTCCTCGTTGGACGCGGTGATCTCCTGGGCCACGGCCTTCAGGTCCTCGTGCGCGTTGGCCATCGCCACGCCCCGCCGCGCCCACGCGAACATCGGGATGTCGTTCGGCATGTCGCCGAAGGCCAGGGTGTCCGCGGCCTTCACGCCCAGCCGGCGCGCGGCCAGCGAGAGCCCGGTCGCCTTGCTCAGCCCCAGCGGCAGGATCTCCACCACTCCCGGACCGGCCATGACCACGTCCACGAGGTTGCCGACGGCCGCGCGTGCGGCCTTCGCCAGCTCGTCGTCGTCCAGCTCGGGATGCTGTATGTAGACCTTGTTCAGGGGCGCGGACCACAGCTCGGCGGGGTCCTTCACGAAGACCGCCGGAAGCGGTCCTTCCTGTACCCGGTAGCCGGGACCGACCATGACTTCGCCGTCGAGCCCGTCACGGCTCGCCGCCAGTGCCAGCGGACCGACCTCGGCCTCGACCTTGGACAGCGCGAGCCCGGCGAGCTGCCGGTCCAGCGTCAGCGAGGTCAGCAGCTTGCGTTCGCCCGCGTGGTAGACCTGCGCGCCCTGGCCGCAGACGGCGAGACCCTCGTAGCCCAGGTCGTCCAGGATGTGACGCGTCCAGGGGACCGCGCGGCCGGTGACGATGATGTGCGCGGCACCGGCCGCGGCGACCGCGGCCAACGCCTCACGGGTGCGCCCGGAGACCGTGTCGTCGTCACGCAGCAGCGTGCCGTCGAGATCGGTCGCGACGAGCTTGTACGGGAAGGTCACTTGGCGACCGGCTCCAGGACCTCGCGCCCGCCCAGATACGGCCGGAGCACCTCGGGCACCCGGACCGAGCCGTCGGCCAGCTGGTGGTTCTCCAGGATCGCCACGATCGTGCGCGGTACGGCGCAGAGCGTGCCGTTCAGCGTGGCGAGCGGCTGGAGGACCTTCTTGCCGTCGCGGGTGTCGCGCATCCGGACGGACAGGCGGCGGGCCTGGAAGCCGTTGCAGTTCGACGCGGAGGTCAGCTCGCGGTACTTGCCCTGCGTCGGGATCCACGCCTCGCAGTCGAACTTCCGGGAGGCCGAGGCGCCCAGGTCGCCGGTGGCGACGTCGATCACCTGGAAGGGCAGCTCAAGAGCGGTGAGCCACTGCTTCTCCCAGTCGAGGAGCCTGCGGTGCTCCGCCTCGGCGTCCTCCGGGTCGACGTACGAGAACATCTCGACCTTGTCGAACTGGTGCACCCGGAAGATGCCCCGGGTGTCCTTGCCGTACGTACCGGCCTCGCGGCGGTAGCACGGCGAGAAGCCCGCGTAGCGCAGCGGCAGCTTCTCGGCGTCGATGATCTCGTCCATGTGGTACGCGGCGAGCGGGACCTCGGAGGTGCCGACCAGGTAGTAGTCGTCCTTCTCCAGGTGGTACACGTTCTCCGCGGCCTGGCCGAGGAATCCGGTGCCTTCCATGGCGCGCGGACGGACCAGCGCCGGCGTCAGCATCGGTACGAAACCGGCCTCGGTGGCCTGCGCGATCGCGGCGTTGACGAGGGCGAGCTCCAGCAGCGCGCCGACGCCCGTCAGGTAGTAGAAGCGCGAACCGGAGACCTTGGCGCCACGTTCCATGTCGATGGCGCCGAGCTTCTCGCCGAGCTCCAGGTGGTCCTTGGGCTCGAAGCCCTCGGCCCCGAAGTCACGGATCGTGCCGTGCGTCTCCATTACGACGAAGTCTTCTTCGCCGCCGACCGGCACGTCCTCGTGGACGATGTTGCCGATCTTGAGCATCAGGCTCTTGGCCTCGGCATCGGCCTCGTCCTGTGCCGCGTCGGCGGCCTTGACGTCGGCCTTCAGCTGCTCGGCCTTCTTGAGGAGCTCGGCGCGCTCGTCGGGCGAGGCCTTGGGGATGAGTTTGCCGAGCGCTTTCTGCTCGGAGCGGAGTTCGTCGAAGCGGACACCGGACGACCTGCGCCGCTCGTCGGCGGAGAGAAGGGCGTCGACGAGTTCGACGTCCTCTCCACGGGCGCGCTGGGAGGCGCGAACACGGTCGGGGTCCTCACGGAGCAGGCGAAGGTCAATCACCCCTCCAGGCTACCGGCCTGTACTTGCCCTGCTCGAACCGATATTGCCGAGCGTGTCACTTTGCCCTAATTGCCTGAATTGGTAATGCTGGGGGAGATTGTGCGGCTGAAGTCGATCTCGACCGTCAATAAAAAGAGCCTACTCCCCTAAATGGGGCAGAAGGCTTCACTCGTCTTGACGTATCCCCCTTGCCTGGAAGGGCAGTTGATCGTTACTTGTCCACAGGTTCTCGGCCTTCCGAAAGTTATCCACAGGCTGTGAAGAAGGTCTGTGGATGCCGGAGGTCGGCATTCCGGAGGCTGTGTGATGGCTCGCGGATTTCCCGTTCAAACCCACTTCAGACGCTCGTTCGGGTGGGAATTCCCCCTTCTGATGAGTTGATCAACGGAATTGAGGCGACAGGGGCTGACACGGGGTGACCTGGGCGGTCCGGCGGCCTGTGGATGCATCTGGGGCGACTGGGGCAATATGTCGACCATGTCGCGTTGGGGTGTCGACTTGTCCCCAGGTCGAGAACCGGCCCTGTGGATAACTCTGTGGATGCCGAAAATCGGCAGATAGCACCGGGGGTGGAGGCGAGGGGGAGGCGAGGATGGAGGCGTGCCGAGGCGTGGAAGCCTGCGGCAGGCCCGGTCTCCCCGGTCTCGTCCGTCAGCCCGTTTTGCAGCTCCGGCCCTCAGCCCCGTCCGTCAGCTCCGGCCGTCAGCTCCGGCCCTCAGTGTCGGCCCTCAGTCCCGGCCCTCGGCCCCGTCCGTCAGCCCCGGCCGTCGAGGTTTCTGGCCAGCCAGTCGGAGGCCTCCGTGAATTCCGCGTCCGACGTCCCCGCCCGCAACGGCCGTACGTCCTGCACCGCCACACCGGCCCGCGGGTACGAACCCAGGAACCGCACCTTGGGGCAGATCCGCTTCAGCCCCATCAGCGCCTCGCCGACCCGGCGGTCCGCGATGTGCCCCTCGGCGTCCACCGCGAAGCAGTAGTTCCCGATGCCCGCCCCCGTCGGCCGCGACTGGATCAGCATCAGGTTCACCCCGCGCACCGCGAACTCCTGGAGCAGTTCGAGCAGCGCACCGGGGTGGTCCTCGCCGAGCCAGATGACCACCGACGTCTTGTCCGCGCCCGTCGGCGCCGCCGGCCGGGCCGGGCGGCCCACCAGGACGAAGCGGGTCTGCGCGTTCTCCGCGTCGTGGATCTCGGTCACCAGCGGTTCCAGACCGTAGGTCGCCGCCGCGAACTCACCGGCGAAGGCGGCGTCGTACCGGCCCTCCTGCACCAGCCGGGCACCGTCCGCGTTGGACGCCGCCGACTCCCACACGGCGTCCGGGAGATGGGCAGCCATCCAGTTGCGCACCTGCGGCTGGGCGGCCGGGTGCGCGGTGACCGACTTGATGTCGGACAGCTTGGTACCCGGCCGCACCAGCAGGGCGAAGGTGATGGAGAGCAGCACCTCGCGGTAGATCATCAGAGGTTCGCCGGTGGTCAGCTCATCGAGCGTCGCGGTGATGCCGCCCTCGACGGAGTTCTCGATCGGTACGAGCGCCGCCGCGGCGGCCCCGCTGCGTACCGCGTCCAGGGCCGCCGGTACGGAGACCATCGGGACGAGTTCGCGGGTGGCGGCTTCCGGGAGCGTACGGAGGGCGACCTCGGTGAAGGTGCCTTCGGGGCCGAGATATGCGTAGCGCGTGGCGGACATACCGTCACCCTAATGCGCCCCGGTGGCTCAGGACTCCAGCAGCCGCTGCCCCACGTACTCGCCGTCCGCCGCACCGCCCGGCACCGCGAACAGGCCGCTCGCCTCGTGCCGGATGAAGGGCGACAGGGCGTCGCCCCGGTCCAGTTTCCGCTGTACCGGGACGAACCCGCGCAGCGGATCCGCCTGCCAGCAGATGAAGAGCAGACCGGCGTCCGGAGTGCCGTCCGCCGATATGCCGTCGTGGTACGAGAAGGGGCGCCGCAGCATGGCCGCGCCGCTGTTCTTCTCGGGGGTGGAGATCCGGGCGTGGGCGTTCTCCGGGATCAGGAGCTTGCCGTCGGGGCCCGCCCGGTCGAGGTCCATCGCGCTGGTCTCGGTGCCGCCGCTCAGTGGGGCGCCGTCCTTCTTCCGGCGCCCTATGACCTGCTCCTGCCGCTCCACCGGGAGTTTCTCCCAGTCGTCGAGCAGCATCCTGATCCGGCGCACGACCACGTACGAGCCGCCCGCGAGCCAGTCGTACTTCGCATCGCTTCCGTTCCGGGCGGCCGGTACGAAGATGCGGCGGTCGAAGTCGCTGTCGGCCGGTTTCGGGTTGTTGGTGCCGTCGACCTGGCCCATCAGATTGCGGGCGGTCATCGGCCGGGCCGTGGCGCCGGGGGCGCGGTTGAAGCCGTTCATCTGCCAGCGGACCCTGGCGGCCGGGGCGGCATCCTTCTGCACGGCCCGCAGCGCGTGGAAGGCGACCAGGGCGTCGTCCGCGCCGATCTGGACCCAGAGGTCACCGTTGGAGCGCGCGGTGTCGATGTGGTCGGAAGAGAAGGGCGGCAGCGGGTCGAGCCCCGGCGGGCGGCGGTCGGTCAGGCCCGTGCGTTCGAAGAAGGTCCGGCCGAAGCCGAAGGTGACGGTCAGCGAGGACGGTCCGGCGTCCAGCGCGATCCCGGTGTCGTGGTCCGGTCCGTCCGCCGTGCCGTTCCCGGCCGGCTCGCCGGCCATCAGCCGTTCGGCCGTCGCCGACCACCGGCGCATCAGGGCGGCGGCCTCCTTCCGGCCGGCACCGGGCACCAGGTCGAAGGCGACGAGATGGCCGCTCGCCTGAAGCGGAGTGGTGATCCCCGGTTGATGTTTCCCGTGAAACATCACCTGGGTGGAGCCGACCGCGGTCAGTGCGGTGGGTTCGTCGGGGCGGGTCGCGGCATAGCCGGTGGCACCGCCCGCCGCGCCCAGCACCAGCCCGGCCGCACCGGCCGCGCCCGCGCTGCCGATCAGCCGACGCCGGGAGATGCCACCGCCGGTACGGGCAACGTCGCCACGGGCGCCGCTGCCACGGGCGCCGCCGTCCACGCTGCGGGATACTTTCCTGCTGTTGTCTACGCTCACGATCCTGCTCAGCCGATCTTCACGTTCTTGTCGATGGTCGTCTGATCGATGTCCGACGTACGCACGGTCACGGCGACCTTCCAATTGCCAGCCATCGGGATCTGGACGTCGCCGGCGGTCCAGTGGCCCTCGGTCAGCCGGGCGGGGACGACGGGGAGCGGGCCGATGTCCTTGGACTTCAGGGTGAGGGCGACCTTCACCTCGGGGACGTCCATGGGCTTTCCGTCGCTGCCGTCGATCCAGAGGTGGAGCTCATTGGCGCCGGTACCGGCCGGAGTGATCTCCATCCGCAGCGTTCCCTTGCCATTGGTGCCGCCCGTGTCGAAGGGCAGCTTCATCTCGACCGGGCCCGCGGCTGCCGGGGCGGCCGTCGAAGTCGATGCGCGGGCCGCCTCTTCCTCGGTACGCGCCGGCTCGGTCGAGGTCAGCACGGTCGTCACCGCCAGCAGTGCCACGGCGACGCCCACTTCGGCCAGCACCGACCGGCGCAGCCCGGACCGGTCGGGGTCGGCGTCGCGGATCCGCTTCTTCTCGGCGGTGGCGACGGCGGCCTGCTGCCGGGCGAGCTGAGCCGCCCGCGCGGGGTCCTCGGCCGTGGTCCCGGAAGCGCCCGTGGCCCCGGAAGAGTCCGTGGCCTCAGAAGCGTCCGCGGCCCCGGGAGCGTCCGGGTCCTCGGTGCTTTCGGACGCCTGGGCCGAAGAGGACTTCTCGGCCTCCGTCGCCTCCGTCGCCGCGCCGCCCCCGCCCGTGATCAGGCGGGCCGTCCACCGCCGCGAGATCCAGGCGATCCCGACGAGGAGGACGACGAGCCCCACCTTCACGAGCAGCAGCTGCCCGTATGCGGTGTCGGTGAGCGCGGACCAGGTACCGACCTGGCGCCAGGACTGGTAGATCCCGGTCGCGGTGAGCACGATGACGCTGCCGAACGCGATGCGGGAGAAGCGCCGTACGGCCGTCGCGCCGATGCCGGGGGTCCGGTAGAGCGCGACCAGCAGCGCCGTGAGACCGCCGAGCCAGGCGGCGACGGCCAGCAGGTGGAGCACATCGACCGGCATGGCGATGCCGGGCTGGAGCCCGGTCGAGGCGTGCTCGGCGAGCGCCCACGTACCGGCGATCCCGGCGGCGATCACCGTGCCGCCGATGGCCAGACCGAAGGTGAGGTCCTTCTTCTCGCGCTCGTCCTCGCGCTTGGCGTAGGCGCCGAAGAGCACGGCGATGAAGAGCGCGGAGGCGCCGAGCAGCAGCAGCCGTGAGACGAGTGCGGCGCCGGGCTTGGTGTCGAGCACGGCCTTCAGGCCGTCGAGGTCGAAGGCGTCCGCGAGCTTCCCGGACCCGGTGTACGGGTTGCGCAGGAGCAGCATTGCCAGGGTGGCGACGGTGAGGGTCATCCAGCCGCGTACGACCAGGCGCTGCAACGGCCGGGCCCCCGCACCGCGTTGCCAGCAGGCCAGCACGAAGGCGGAGCCGCCGGCCAGCAGGATGAAGCCGGCGTACGCGGCGTAGCGCGCGATGCCGTAGAGGGCGCCGACGAGGCCGCCCCCGGCCTGGTCCGTCGGGAGCGCCACGGTGGTCTCCGAGGGGGCTCCGACGGAGAAGGTGAAGGCGCCGGACACGGGGTGGCTGTCGGCGGACACGGCCTGCCAGGCGACGGTGTACGTGCCGTCGGGCAGTCCGCTGTGCAGTGAGACGCCGTACTTCGCGAGGGAACCGCCCCCCAGATCGCGCGGGACGGCAGCGGTGTCGGCGCGTTTGCCGTCGGGGTCCAGGATCCGGATGGAGTCCTCGTCGACGGCGACCTGCTCGGAGAAGGTGAGCGTGACCTCCTTGGGGGCGGTGGCGACCACCGCCCCGTCCTGCGGATCGCTCCCGGTCAGTGCGGCATGCGCGGACGCGGGACCCGCGCCTCCCAGCAACAGGGCGAACACCATGCCGACGAGGGCGGCGAGGAGCGCGGCCGCGGCCAGTGGCCGGCGCATCGCTGGGGTGGACGGGGTCGGTCCGAAGTGCGGGGCGGTGGCTGTCATGACGAGTCAGTCCCTCACGGCTTCTTCGGGTTGTAGGTGGTCTCCTTCACGGGAAGGGTGACCTTTATCGGGTCGGCCTTCTCGAAGTGCAGCTCCACGGACACCGTGTCGCCCTGCTCGGGCCGCTGCTTGAGTTTCATGAACATGATGTGGTTTCCGCCGCGCTGCAGATCCAGCTCGCCGCCCGCGGGCACGTCGAAGGACGTCACCATGCGCATGGTCTGGTTCTTCGTCTCGTGGATCGTGATGTCGTCGGAGAGCGAGCTGGTGACCGAGGTGAGCCGGTCGGACTCCCCGCCGCTGTTCTTCACGACGAGGAATCCGGCCGCCATGTCGCTGACGGGCTGCGGCATGAACGCGCCGGTCACCTTCAGCTCCGGCTTGCCGTCCGAGGACGAGCAACCTGCCAGAGTCAGCCCCGCGGTGAGGGCGGCGACGCCGACGAGGGCGGTGCGGCGGTTCACGGGGTCTCCCCCTTGACGATCTTGGGGAGGTCCTTGGTGTAGTCGTCGGGCGAGGTGTCCTCGCTGTAGACGAGGTAGCCCTTGTCGGTCTTCGGCGAGAACGCGATGACCTGGGACCCGTGCATCGAGACGACCGTGCCGTCCTTCTCCTTCTTCGGAGCGTCGATGCCGATGCCGATCTGGCGTGCGCCCGCCTGGATGGTGGGGAAGTCGCCGGTGAGGCCGATGAAGGAGGCGTCCTGGGACTTGAGCCAGGTGCCGAGCGAGGACGGGGTGTCCCGCTCGGGGTCGGTGGTCACGAAGACGACCTGGAGCTTGTCCTGGTCGGCCTTGGGCAGCGCCTTCTTGGCGATGGCGATATTGCTCATGATGAGCGGGCAGACGTCGGGGCAGTTGGTGTAGCCGAAGTAGATCAGGGTCGGCTTGCCCTTGGTCTGCTCCCGGAGGTCGTACTTCTTGCCGTGGGTGTCGGTGAGGACGAGGTTCGGCTTGGTGAACGGCTGGTCCAGGACGGTCGCGGCCTTGGTCTTGGCCTCGACCGATACGTCGGCGATGGGCTTCTTGGCGTTGTCGTCGTTGCTGCCGCAGGCGGACAGGGTGAGCGCGGCCGCGGCGACGAACGCCGCGGCCAGCACCGTTTTCTTAGTCATGGAGCACTGGTTCCTGAGGGTCGGTGTTACGGGTGGTGCGGTGGATCAGGCGGCGCGGCGGCGGCCGGCGAGGACTCCGAAGGCCACTCCGGCCACGCCGATGACGATGCCGACGATGCCGAGGACACGGGCCGTGGTGTCGCTGTCGGACGCGTCCGAAGCGGCCGTCGTCTCCTTGTCCGCAGCCTGAGCACCGGCGTCGGCGCTCTTGGCGTCGGCGGCCGCACCGTGCTCGCCGGTGGCGGGTGCGGTCAGGGCGAGGACCGGCGCCGGGCTCTCGGGCTCCTCGGCGCCCTTCTTCTGCTCCTCGATCCAGCGGACGACTTCCTTGTTGTCGTACGTCTGGATGGCCTTGAACACCAGCTGGTCGGCGTCCTCGGGGAGCTGGCCGATGGAGAGCGGGAACTGCTGGAACCGGCCGGGGCGGATGCCGCGCTCGTCCTTGTCGCCCGTGGCGGTCCAGGTGACCTTGGAGACGGCCTCGTTGATCTTCTGGCCGTGCATCTCCATCGGCTTGGCCAGCTTGCTCCGGGTGACCTCGATGTCCCAGCCGGGGACGGCCTGCGGCTGGACGGAGGCCAGCGGGTGGTCGGTCGGGAAGTTGACCTCGACCTTGGTCGTCGCGGCGTCGTCGCGCTCGTTGGGGACCTTGAAGTTGACGGTGGCGTAGCCGCCCTTGGCGGCTTCGCCCTGCGGCTGCACGCTGACGTGCGCGGAGGCGGTCCCGGCGAGAATCAGGACGGTGGACGCGGCGACGCCGCCGGCGAGGGCGATACGGGAAACGTTCATGGCAGTTATCACTCCACGGAAGCACGAAGGAAGGTGGTGCGGCGCGCGGGTGCACACCGGCATCACGACACCTCTCCCCTTCGAACGGCGGGTATGCGCCGACCGGGTACGGAACCGATCGGTCCGTGTGCCGGGTGGAGGTGTCGCGTCAGGCTGCGAGTGCGTACGCGAGTGGCGGACCGCGCCTGATCACCTGGTGCTGCAACGGGTCCCCGGTGGTGGGGGCCGGGGCGTCGACCGCCGTACGGAGGATGCGCGGCCCGGTCGTCGGGCCGCCGGGAAGCCCGGCGCGCAGGGCGTCGACCAGGGCGAGCGCGGCGCGCAGCGCGCGCAGCCGGGCCCCGGCCGCGATCTGCTGGGCGCCGTGCGCGGACAGCCGGACCAGCCGGAACAGGGCGATCTCGCCGCGGCGCAGCAGCCAGCCCGTGGCCACCGCGGCCAGCAAGTGGCCGAGCAGCATGGGCAGGTCGGGCAGCAGGGCGGTGAGCGCGGTCGGATCCGCACCGGACGAGGCGGCCAGGTGCTGATGGCCGCCGCCCGCCACCGACGCCGGGTCGATGCCCGCGGTGGTGACGATGCGGCGCGCCTCGGCGGCGCTCAGCTGCGCCGGACCGGCCCCGCACACGAGGCTCGCCGCGAACCGGATCAACGAGTCGTCGCCCGCCGCGGTGTTCGACGGGGTGCCGTGCGTGCCCATGCCGAACAGGGCGTGCAGGGCGATCTGTCCACCCGCCAGCGCGGCGGCGATGGACGGCAGTGAACGCTCGCGTCCGGCGAGCGGTGCCGCCACCGCGGACATCCCCAGGAATCCCGCGAGCAGGGTCCACCAGGGGACGGGCGCACAGGAGGCCAGCGTGTGACCGGCCGCGGACAGCGCGACACAGACCGCGGCGAACACCGCGGTCCTCAGGAGCCGCAGACCGGCTCCGGCGCGTGCGACCGGCATAGACATGGCGGGGTCATCATCGCACCGGGCCCCCGGGTTCCACACGGCAGGTCCGGAAGGTCGGCTTCCGTCCGATTGGAACGAGCCGGTGGGTACGTACCGGTGGAACGTGCAAGCGGGAACGTTCCACGTGGAACATGCCGGGTGGAGCATGCCGGTCGGATCGGACTCGCGCGGTGTACGGCGGGCATACACGGGCGCACGTGGAGCTGGTATCCGCCGAATGAGCGGTCTCACATCAGGTCTGCGCTTACGAACGGCGCTGCGCGGCAATAGGTATCGGTATGTCGAGCCGCAGCCAGGAGGCTGGAGCATGAGCATCTGGTGGTCCCTCCATCTGCGGCGCGAGGCTGCGAGCGTTCCGCTCGCCCGCCGCTTCCTGCTGGGCACCATGGAGACCGCGGGCGTGGACCCCGACATCTCCTTCGACCTGTCGCTCGCACTCAGCGAGGCCTGCGCGAACGCCGTCGAGCACGGCGGTGACCACGGCGTCCATGAGGACCCGGAGGGCCGGGGCGACCAGTTCGGCAGCCGGGATCCGTGGGACGTGTGGGACGAGCTGCCCGGCGCTGCCTCGGCGCAGTACCGGGTCACCGCCTATCTGGACGGCGAGAAGTGCCGTATCGAGGTCGCCGATTCGGGGCCCGGCTTCCCCGCCCGGAGCCCCCTTCGTACGACGGCGCAGAACTACGAACCCCGGCAGTACCCGCCGCTCAGTGCCGAGGACGGCCGGGGGCTGTGTCTGATCGAGCAGCTCGCCGACCACGTGCACTTCGGCAACCGCCCCGGCCGCGGCGCCGTCGTCAGCTTCGACAAGGTCCTGAAATGGCGGAAGGACGCCCTGCTCATGGTGTCCTGAGCAGAGCGTCCTTCGCCGGGTTCTGCGGCCTTCCGGCCAGGAAGGCCGGGCCGGATGTTCCGGATCAGCCCTTGAGCCGGGCCATCCACTCCTCGACCTCGTCGGACCGGCGCGGCAGCTTGTCGGAGAGGTTCCGGTTGCCGTCCTCGGTGACGAGGATGTCGTCCTCGATCCGGACTCCGATGCCCCGGTACTCCTCCGGCACGGTCAGGTCGTCGGTCTGGAAGTACAGACCGGGCTCGACCGTGAGGCAGACGCCCGGCTCCAGCGTTCCGTCGACGTACGCCTCGGTGCGCGCGGCGGCGCAGTCGTGGACGTCCATGCCGAGCATGTGACCGGTGCCGTGCAGCGTCCAGCGGCGCTGGAGCCCCAGCTCCAGGACCTTGTCCACGGTCAGGTCGCCCAGCAGGCCCCACTCGACGAGCTTCTCGGTGAGCACCCGCTGTGCGGCGTCGTGGAAGTCGCGGTAGGCGGCGCCGGGCTTGACGGCGGCGATGCCCGCCTCCTGCGCCTCGTACACGGCGTCGTAGATCTTCCGCTGCACCGGCGTGAACGTGCCGTTGATCGGAAGGGTGCGGGTCACGTCGGCGGTGTAGAGGTCGTTGGTCTCCACGCCGGCGTCGAGCAGCAGCAGCTCGCCGGAGCGCACCGGTCCGTCGTTGCGCACCCAGTGCAGGGTGGTGGCGTGCGGGCCGGCCGCGCAGATCGAGCCGTAGCCGATGTCGTTGCCCTCGATGCGGGCACGCAGGAAGAAGGTGCCCTCGATGTAGCGCTCGCTCGTCGCCTCGGCCTTGTCGAGGACCTTGACGACGTCCTCGAAGCCGCGCGCGGTGGCGTCGCAGGCCTTCTCCAGTTCGGCGATCTCGAAGGCGTCCTTGACCAGCCGGGCCTCGGACAGGAAGACGCGCAGCTCCTCGTCCCGCTCCGCGGTGACCTTGTCGGTAAGCGCGGCCTCGATGCCGGCGTCGTGGCCGCGGACGTTGCGGACCGGGCCGGTGGCCTCGGTCAGTGCGGCGGGGAGCTTGCGCACGTCCTTCGCCGGGATGCCCAGCAGCTGCTCGGCCTCGGCGAGGGAGTGGCGGCGGCCGACCCACAGCTCGCCCTGGCCGTCGAGCCAGAACTCGCCGTTCTCGCGGTCGGAGCGCGGCAGCAGGTGGATGGTCGCCTCGTGACCGTCCTCGGTCGGCTCCAGCACGAGGACGCCGTCCTGGGTCTGGTCGCCGGTGAGGTACGCGTACTCGGTGGAGGCACGGAAGGCGTACTCGGTGTCATTGGAGCGGGTCTTCAGGTTGCCCGCGGGAATGACCAGCCGCTCACCGGGGAAGCGCGCGGAGAGCGCGGCGCGGCGGGCGGCCGTGTGCACGGCCTGGGCGATCGGTTCGAGGCCGTGCAGTTCGGTATCGGCCCAACCGGACTTCATGTTCGCGGCGAGTTCATCGGAGACGCCCGGGTACAGGCCGTTCTTCCGCTGCTTGACCGTCTCTTCTTCCTCGGTCTCCGGGTTCTCCGGGGTGAGCTCCTCAGCCACGATTTGTCTCTCCTTGATACGACACTGGACCCCGTCCATCGTACGGGCGTACGGAAGGGGGCACAGGGCCGGAAGACCTGTTACACGGCCGGACCGGGCAGGCGGACGGGGCGGGGAACCCCGTGAGACCTGGTGTCGCTCAGTCGAAACGCGCGGCCAGTACGACCATGTCCTCGGCGCTGTCACCGGGATCGGGAGCGTGGCCGCTCCGGTCGAGCCCGTCCGGCAGCACGGTGCGCAGCACATGGTCGGCGACGGCTCCGGCGTCGTGGCGCATCGCCTTCGGTACGGACGCGGCCGCCGAGTGGAGCCGCGCGAACGCCCGGTCCGTCGAGACGCCGGTGCGGCGCAGCAGCCCGTCGGTGTAGAGCAGTACGGTCTCGCCGGGCGCCGGGACGATCTCCACGCTGGGCGCCTCCCAGCAGGCGAGCATGCCCAGCGGCGCCGAGACCGAGGTCTCGATGAATTCGGTGCGCCGGTCGCCGATCAGGAGCGGCGGGGCGTGGCCCGCGCCGGCCAGCAGGATCTTGCGCTCGGCCGGTTCGCAGTACGCGAACAGCGCGGTCGCCGTACGGGCCGGTTCGGTGAGCCGCAGCAGCAGTTCCAGGTCCGAGAGCACGGCGACCGGATCCTCGCCCTCCATCACCGCGTACGCCCGCAGACCCGCCCGCAGCCGTCCCATGGCGGCCAGGGCGCTCGGCCCGGAGCCGTTCACCGAGCCCACCGCGAGACCGAGCGTGTCCTCCGGCAGCGCCAGCGCGTCGTACCAGTCGCCGCCGCCCTGCGCCGCCCTGCGGTGGCGGGCGGCCAGCTGTACGCCGGGGACCCGGGGCAGCCGGCTGGACAGCAGCTCCTCCATGACGGTCGAGACATCGGCCCTGGCCCGCTCCAGCTCCAGCAGCCTGGCCAGGTGCTCACCGGCGTGTCCGGCGTAGAGGCCGACGAGATGGCGCTGGCGCTCCAGCGGTTCGGCGGGTTCGTCGTACAGCCAGACGGCGGCACCGAGCCTGCCGGTCGCCTCGGCGGTGATCGGTACGGCGTAGCTGGCGGCGTATCCGAGCCGGGCGGCGACTTCGCGGCGGCGGGGGTCCAGGCCGGGGTCGCCGAGCAGATCGGGGGTGGTCAGCGCTCCTTCGGTCTCCGGGAGGCCTTCCAGGATCCGGCCGTAGGAGGTGGCGGTGCGCGGAACCGTCTCGATCTGCCCGAGCTCGGCATGGGCGAGCCCGAGGCCGATGGTGGACACGGGGCCGCGGCGGTCGGACGGTTCGAAGACGACCAGGCCGCGGCGGGCGCCGACCAGGGCTGCCCCGGCGTCCAGGAGTTCGTGGAGCGCATCGTCGAGCGTGCTGGTTCTGGCCAGCCGCTCGGTGAGTTCGTGCAACGTGGTCAGGTCGGAGATCCAGCCGGCGAGCCGGTCCTGGATGAAGGCCCCGGGGGCGGAGGGCACTTCGGACAGAGACCCGGCAGTGTGCGCTGAAACCGGAACTGTGGGATCGATTCCAGCCACTTTCGGGAGGTGTGGGGCGCTCATGGCTGCCGACTTTCCGACCAGTGCGTTTCGTCGAATAGCATCGCAAACCCCCATGTCATTCTGCGTCGCTATCAGGGCATCCGCATGTACACGTGCACCACATGTACACGCACAAGTGAGGCGATGTCCAGCATTGTCACCACGGGATTTATGGTGTCAGATTGGCCGTCAAGTTGGCCAAAAATCGCACCCGTGGGTAACTATTTACGGTCGACTGGGTGTGCTCGAACAGGGGGTGTTCTCGGGGTGAAGTCCCGGAGGAGCGTCATTTCGGGCATGCTGGGTACGTAATCGATGAAGGCCAGGGGCAGTTCTGATCGCCCCGGAACCCGGCAGCGGGCCCGGACGTCCTCTCCAGTGACGGCCACGCACCCACCCCCGAGTGGCGGGGTTTGCACCCTGGTACGGCAGGCGCGACATGCGCGCTGCCCCTCGCCGCGCTCGTCCGGACCCGTCGGTCCGGACCCGTCTCGCACCTGCTCGACTCGGCACGGCCCATGCTCGGTACCGAAGACCCACCCGTACCGCAGATTCGAAGAGCATGTACGCACAGTGAAGTGATGCACACGTACGGCAACTCGCACGTGGTGCGATGTGGACCCTCGGCGTTCAACGGAAAGGAACGAGCGCTCATGCGCGAGATCCTCGGAAGGCGACGCAGGCTCCGGCTCCGGCGCAGGGGAGGGCCCGCCCAGCTCGACGCGGCCCTGACCTGTGCCACCGCATGGCAGTGGCCCGTGCTTCCCGGAGTGGGACTGCAGGCGGCCGGTGCCCGCGGAGACCGTGGCCGCGGCTGTGCCTGTCCCGACCCCGAGTGCGCCGTGCCCGGCGCACACCCCTTCGATCCCGGTCTCCTCGCGGCGACCACCGACGAGCGCATGGTGCGCTGGTGGTGGACCAACCGGCCCACCGCCCCGATCCTCCTGGCCACCGGCGGGCGCGCCCCGTGCGCGCTGAGCCTGCCGGCCGTGGCCGCCGCCCGCGCGCTGGTGGAGCTGGACGGGATGCATGTGCGGCTCGGCCCCGTGGTCGCGACGCCGACGCGGTGGTCGTTGCTGGTCGCCCCGTACAGCCTCGAACGGCTCGGTGAGCTGCTGCACGCCCAGGACTGGGTGCCCAGTTCGCTGCGTTTCCATGGCGAGGGCGGCTATCTCGTCCTCCCGCCGTCCGAGGTGGGGGCGGGGCAGGTGCGCTGGGAGCGGGCCCCGGCGCCGGACGCGCCGTGGCTGCCGGATGTGGGGGCGGTGCTGGACGCGCTGGTCGAGGCGAGCAGCGGCGCACCGGACGGCGGCAGCCGGCTCGCGTACTGACGGATACCGGCGGAGTGCCGGGGTGAATCGCGTCGGCCCGGTATTCCGTCGGAATATCCGGCGGACCGTCAGATACTCATGTGAAGCCGACTAATGAGGCTCGTCAATATCCGGTGATCGGTTTCCGCATGTCGCATACGGCTCGGTTCCGATCTCGGTTCATGCCGCGCAAATGCAAAGTCCGCTGCTTCCGCCGCTGCAAAGTGCGGCGGCGGAAGGCTTTCTGATGACCTTTCCGGAACGCGGCGGACGGGTTACTCGAATGTTTATTCGAGTAACGAAGATCGTCCAGCCCCTGGCATCCGGAACCCGGCATCCGGAACCCGGCATCAGGGACCCGGCATCCGGCGCCCGGCCAGGTATCTGTCCGAGATTGATCGGTCCGTACGCGGTTCGGGGCGCCGCGGGCAAGGTGAGAGCCAGGGGCGGAACAGAGGAGTGCTGGGGGCGCGATCCGTGGTGTCCGATGAGCCGGGGCGTATCGACGAGAGGTTTGCGCGCGGGCTCGTGCGCCGTGTCGCGCGCTGTGCGCCGCATCCGGAAATGAGGATGCCCGATCGCTGGCGACGGGGGATGCACCAGCGACCGGGCTTCTAGAACGGTAACAAGAGATCTGCCGTTCGCAAATTCGATCTCGCGTATTCGGACAGGGATTTACCTGCGAGTACGGCGAGTTGTGACGCGAGTCACCCGACGGGCCCGGTGGGCCCGGGGTTCGTCACTGTCAGCTGAGCGTCACCTGGCGGTTGGTGAGACCGCCGCGGGCCCGCCTCTCCTCCGCGGTGAGCGGCGCGTCCGAGGCGAGCGCCTCGGCCAGTCGCTCCGCGAACTCCGCCGCGGGCTTCTCGCACTCCTCGGCACCCATCGCGCTCGGCAGGTCCCAGACCGGGACCATCAGCCCGTGCGCCCGGAAGGAGCCGACCAGCCTGGTGCCCTCGCCCAGCGAGGAGGTGCCGGCGGCGTGCAGCCGGGCGAGCGCGTCGAGCAGCCGCTCCTCGGCGTGCGGCATGACCCAGCGAAGGTGGTTCTTCTCCGGGGTCTCGCACCAGTAGGCGGCGTCCACACCGGCGAGCCGGGTCGTCGGGATCGCCGCCTCGTTCGCGCGCTCCAGGGAGGCGGACACCTCGGGCGTGGCGTTCTCCGCGTCCGGCACCCAGAATTCGAAGCCGGAGTGGATGGCGGGCTCGAACGCCGCATCCGGGTCGAGCACGTCCTGCAGCCGGGGACCGTCGGCCGGCACGCGCTGCGCCGCCACGGGCGAACCGGGCTCGGCGGCCAGCGCCCGCAGCAGGGTGTCCGCGAGGTCACGGCTGAGGTCGCCGGACGGGGTGTCGTTCTGCAGGGCGAGCAGCACCGAACCGTCGTCGCGGCGGAGCGCCGGCCAGGCCATCGGCAGCACGGTCGCGAGCGTCACCGCGGGCACGCCCTCGGGCAGCCCGTCCTTCGGCGTCAGCGCCACCGTGGCGGCCGGCACCAGTTCGCGCAGGGCGACCCAGTCGCACTCCCCGGCCAGACCCTCGAAGGGACGGTGGACGAGCTCGGTCACGGCCTGGGCGGCGGCGCGGCCGTGACACGCCTTGTAGCGGCGGCCCGAACCGCACGGGCAGGGTTCGCGAGCCCCGACCACCGGGATCTCGCCGTCCTTGAGTTGCTGCTTCCCGGCCTTGGTCTGAGGGCGCTTCTTGGCCATGGTGGGCTTTCTCCCGATTGCGACAGTGCGGTCTGGCCCGCGAGCCTAGCCGTCCCCGTCGCGTCAGGGACACACGTGCCACGCGCCCACGCGTGCGCCGGTAACCGGCATCCGTGCCGGAACGTCAGCTCACGTCGTCGAAGGCGTCCGCGAAACCCAGCGCGTCGAGCCCCGGAACGCCCGCCCCCGGCATGCCGGGCCCCGCAGCGCCGTGCCCCGAAACGCCGGTCCCCGGCATGCCCGGCCCGGTCGCACCCGGCACCCCGGACTGCTGTCCGTGTCCCTCGTTGACCAGGACCCAGACGGTCACTTCACCGGACGAGCTGTCGCGTACACCCCACTCGTCGGCCAGCGCGCTGATGATGTTGAGCCCGCGGCCGCCTCGCGCCGTCACCGAAGGGGTGGCCGGAACCGGACGGGTGGGACCGCCGCCGTCCGTCACTTCGACGGTCAGCCCACCCGTTCTGTCGACGCGCCACGCGGCGCGGACGTCGCCGTCACCCACATCCGTGTGCCGACCCAGTGGCCTGCCGTGCCGGCAGGCATTGCTGAGCAGTTCGGAAAGAATCAGTACTGCATCGTCGACGACCGAATCCGACACCCCGTGACTGCGCAACTGCTCGCGCATCCGGTGCCGCGCCTGGCCCACGCCCGCAGGGCCATGGGGTACGGCCATGCTCGACGACGTGGGCACTTCCTGTGCCACCACCAACGCCACCCCCGAGACCTCCTTTGCCCCACGCCACGGAGTGGATGCCCCCCTGGGCTGGACCGGAAACCGGCCAATGGACTGCCAGTGACGCACTCGTAACGATCGAATACGGTTCGAATGCGCCGGTGCACTCCGTGTAACTGGTGTTAAGAGCGTCCCAGTTGTGACAGAACCTGTTTCGGGCGGTTCGTGATGATTGCCTCGATGCCGAGACCGACGCAGAGTTCGACGTCCGCCGGCTCGTTCACCGTCCAGACGTGCACGCGGTGCCCCGCGCGGTGCAGCCGGTCGATGTATCCGGGGTGGTTGCGTACGATCCGCATCCCCGGACCGGCGATACGGGCCCCGGCCGGCAGCCGCCCGTCGCGCAGCCGCGGCGAGACGAACTGCATCAGGTACACGGTGGGCAGCGTGGGGGCCGCGGCCTGGATGCGGTACAGCGAGCGCGCCGAGAAACTCATGATGCGCACCGGGGACGGGCCGTCGGCCGGGGGCGCGTCGAGTTCGAAGTGCTTCAGCAGCTGCAGCAGCCGCTCCTCGACCTGGCCCGCCCAGCGGGTGGGGTGCTTGGTCTCGATGGCCAGCTGGAGCGGACGGCCGGCGGCCCGGGTCTCGACGACGAGTTCGAGCAGCCGTTCCAGGGTGAGTACGGAGGTGAGCTCCCCGGGCACCGGATCCCAGTCCGGGGACTCCGACTCCTCGCGGTCCTTCCAGGAGCCGAAGTCGAGGGCGGCGAGTTCGGCGAGCTCCAGGGCGGAGACGGCACCGCGCCCGTTGGACGTGCGGTTCACCCGGCGGTCGTGCACACACACGAGGTGGCCGTCGGCGGTGAGCCGTACGTCGCACTCCAGGGCGTCGGCGCCGTCCTCGATCGCCTTCCGGTACGCGGCCAGGGTGTGCTCGGGGGCGTCGTCGGACGCGCCCCGGTGCGCGATGACCTGGATGGAGTGGTGCGTGGATTGCTGCCGTGCGTGGGTCACGGCGTCATCGTGTCACCGTCGGGCGACCGCTGGGCGCACGTTGCACGGCGCAAGCGCGCACCTCCGGGGCGCACCCTGCGGTGCGTCTTGCACCGGGGGACCGTTTTGACCGATGTAAAGATTGGTGTGCGGATGCACAGGTCCTGCTTACAGTGGCCTGACGTGCCTTGGGAAAAGCTGTTACCGGACACGTACACAGCGGATCTCTTGCCGAAATTGATGTGGAACCCGAGGAGTAAAAAGCTGTGAGCACAGAGAACGAGGGCAACGAGGGCACTGCGGGCGAGGCCGTTCCGTCCGTTCCGTCCGTACCTCCAGTGCCGGCCGATGCTCCTCAGGAGTCGCCCGGGAGCCGGCCCGAGTCCACCCCTGCCCAGGCGGCCGAGCCGCCCACCGCACCTCCCCACGCGCCCCAGCCCCAGCCCCACGCCACCCCTTACCCGCCGCAGGCGCAGTCGGCCGCCGAAGCCGACTGGCCGCCCCCGGCCCCGCCCGCCGTGCCCGCGTACGCCTCCCACGGTGCGGGCGGCGGCGGTCCGGTCTGGGGGGCGCAGCCCCAGCCGTACGCCCCCGAAGGCCCGCGCAAGCGCGGCATGGGCGGCCTGGTGGCGGCGGTGGCAGCCGCGGCGCTGATCGCCGGCGGCATCGGCGGCGCCTTCGGCTACTGGGCGGCCGACCGCAACGGCTCCGGCTCGACCACGGTCTCGGCCTCCGCCAATCCGCAGGACCTCAAGCGCGATCCCGCCACGGTCGCGGGCGTGGCGGCCAAGGCGCTGCCCAGCGTGGTCACCATCGACGCGCAGGGCGGCGACGGCGAGGGCGGTACGGGCACCGGCTTCGTGTACGACAAGGAGGGCCACATCCTCACGAACAACCACGTGGTGGCCTCCGCGGCGGACAGCGGCCAGCTCACGGTGACGTTCTCCAACGGCAAGAAGTACGGTGCCGAGGTGATCGGCCGGGCGCAGGGCTACGACGTCGCCGTGCTGAAACTGAAGAACCCGCCGTCCGGGCTCACCCCGCTCTCCCTCGGCAATTCGGACCAGGTCGCGGTCGGCGATTCCACGATCGCGATCGGCGCCCCGTTCGGCCTGTCCAACACGGTCACCACGGGCATCATCAGCGCCAAGAACCGCCCGGTCGCCTCCGGTGACGGCTCCGGCGGCAGCAACTCGTACATGAGCGCCCTGCAGACCGACGCCTCGATCAACCCGGGCAACTCCGGTGGCCCGTTGCTCGACGCCCGCGGCGCGGTCATCGGCATCAACTCGGCGATCCAGTCGACCGGCAGCAGCGTCGGCCAGACCCAGGCGGGCTCCATCGGCCTCGGCTTCGCGATCCCGATCAACCAGGCGACCAACGTCGCCCAGCAGCTGATCAAGACCGGCAAGCCGGTCTACCCGGTGATCGGCGCCACGGTCACCATGAACGAGAAGAGCGGCGGCGCGGTCATCTCCGACCAGGGGGCGGGCGGCACGGAGGCCGTGTCCAAGGACGGCCCCGCGGACCGGGCGGGCCTCAAGGCGGGCGATGTCATCACGAAGTTCAACGACACCGCGATCGACAGCGGCCCGACCCTGATCGGCGAGATCTGGACCCACAAGCCCGGCGACCACGTGACGCTGACCTACGAGCGCGACGGCCGGACGGCGACGACCGAGGTCACCCTCGGGGAGCGCAGCGGCGACAGCTGACCCGGCCGATCGGCCACAGCGCCCGACGCCAGGAGGGCCCCGCATCCGCGGGGCCCTCCCGCGCATCCGGACGACGGCCGACTACCGGTACGCTGTAGGCGCTCCGCCACAGGCCGGCGGAGCAGGGGTGGGTTGCCCGAGCGGCCTAAGGGAACGGTCTTGAAAACCGTCGTGGCAGCGATGTCACCGTGGGTTCAAATCCCACACCCACCGCAGCAGTTCGGCGAACACGCCGATGAGAAGGGGCGTCCCGGGAACGGGGCGCCCCTTCGTCGTGGACCACGGTCCGTCCGGTGGTGTCAGTGGCCGCTGTCAGCGTCCGGCCGTTCTGGCGGAGCTGTGTGGGGAGGGGACGGCGGACAGGTGCTTCGGGGTGGGACTACTCCGTGCCGTATCAGGAAGATCTCGTCGGGGCGTTCCAGGGGTTGCGACGGAAGGTCTTCGAGGAGCGGGAGTACTACTGGGGTCCGGGCGCCGACTGGTGGCCCGAGCAGGAGCGGCTGCCGTGGCCCGAGACCGAGGAGGAGCTGTGGGAGCACGAGCTCGTGCAGCACGACGGGACGCACTCGATCCTCGACATCTTCCGGATCACCGGGCCCGACGAGGAGCCGGACCACGGCACGGTCAAGCAGGTGACCGAGGAGGAGGCGCTGCGGGTCCTGGGCGCGCGGAAGCTCACCCGGGCGCACTTGTCGAGGTTCGAGGAGTTCGACACTGGCGTTGGTACGGGCAGTGCGCCGTGCTCCATGACGACGTGGGGGAGCCGCGGGAGATCTACCTCTGGGGCTACTCCGGCGACTGAGCCGACCCGGGCTTCCGCGGGCTGACCGCCTGCGGGGGCCGGAGTGCCGGGGCAGGGGCGAATTGAGCACGGCTACTCACGCCGGTGTCATGGTCTCGCCAGGAGCATGGGCAGCACCACATCTTCTGGGGGAATCGATGAGTGCTCGCACCCTGCTGCGTCTGACCTTCGCCAATGCTGCTTCCGCTGTCTATCTGGGGCTCGTCGGTGCGACCGTCGTGTTGGAAGTGGCTGCCGTGCTGTTCGAGGATCCCGGAATCGTCGGGATATGGACGTTCCTTCTCACCGCCCCCACTTCCTTGCTGGCGGCAGGGGCGGTCGAGGCGGTCTGGGGTACGGAGGCGCCCGTCGGGTACCTGGTCGGCGGGGTCGTCATCAGCGCTCTGGTCCAGTCGTTCGCCCTGGGGGCGCTTCTGGCGGTTCTGCGCGGCCGTCGCCAGGGGCTCCCCCGTCCGAGCCGCGGCTGAACTGTTCCGTTCCTTGCTCGGCAGGCCACTGCTGGAGCACGCGCGGCGGGGATAGCCTCCAGCCATGGCGAGCTTCGAGATCACACCGATTGGTACGGTCCGGAACGACCGGACGGATGTCCAGCACACGGACAACTGGGGTGCAGTCCGCAGCACGATCACCGTCGACGAGCGCTTCGGCGAGGCGGCACTCCAGGGCCTGGAGGGGTTCTCCCACGTGGAGGTCCTCTTCGTCTTCGACCAGCTCCCGGAGCGCGACGACTACCGCGAACCACGCCCCTACCGCGGCCGGTCGGACCTTCCGCCCGTCGGAGTGTTCGCCGGCCGCGGACCCCGCAGGCCGAACCGCATCGGGGTGACGTGCTGCGCCGTCGAATCCGTCGACGGCCGCGAACTGACGGTGGTGGGCCTCGACGCCGTCTCGGGTACCCCGGTCATCGACCTGAAGCCGGCGATGGTGGAGTTCAGCCCCGTGGACGTCAAACAGCCGGAGTGGGTCAGCGGCCTGATGTCGGAGTACTTCCAGCCGTAGGTTGGACCGTCGGGACGGGTGGGGCAAGTGATGTTTGTCCGCAGAGAGTTCGCTGATCAGGGGCGTAGCCGCGGTGGCCGGGGCTGGTGGTGGGGCGGCACGGTTGGATACCAGCCATTTACGTCTGTGGCACGGCTGAGGGTGAAGATTTTTGTCGCATGATGTGCCACCACACAGCGCTGCGTACTACTAGATTGTCATCGCACCACGAGGCCGATCATGGTCTGCCTTCCATCGTTCATCAGCTGTCATTCGGCAGTCGGTCACCACGAAGAACCCTGGTGAACACCATGTCCAGGCAGGCTTTCGGTTCGCACCACCGCGCACGGCCGGGCTGACAGTGCTGGACGGTCGCGACGTTCGCAGTAGATCCTGACCTGATCCGGTTGTCCGGGGAGCCCCACGTTCCCGGCCGAGAGTATGAGGCGCGTTCTGTGAAGGTTCGTACGAGGCGGTCGGCCACTCTGATCTCAGGGGGAGTGGCGGTGGTGCTGGTACTGGCGGGTTGCGGCTCGGAGGACCAGATCTGGCCGTTCGAGAGCAAGGACACGATGGTCGTCGGCATGTCCGACGACATCCTGGCGACCGATCCTGCCGCGGGGTACGACCCCGGGTCCTGGCTGCTGTTCAACAACGTCTTCCAGTCGCTGCTGAGTTTCCCGCCCGGGAGCTCCATACCGGTGCCCGAGGCCGCCGACGAGTGCGCCTTCTCGGACGGCAGCAGGACCTACACCTGCACCCTGCGCGACGATCTGAAGTTCAGCAACGGCCACAGCCTCACCTCGGCGGACGTCAAGTACTCCTTCGACCGGGCGATCAAGATCAACGACCCGGCGGGACCGGCGCCGCTGCTCTCCGGCATCTCGTCGATCAGGACCCCGGACGACAAGACCGTCGTATTCCGCCTCAAGGTGCCCGACGCCACGTTCCCGAGCAAGATCGCATCGGGTGCCGGCTCCATCGTGGACCGCCGGGTCTATCCCGAGGACAAGCTGCTCGAAGGCGGCGAGACGGTCGGTTCCGGTCCTTACAAGCTGGACTCCATAGACAAGACGAAGGCCGAATTCTCGGTCTATTCCGGCTATCACGGAACCGCCGAGGTGAAGAACTCCGGCGTGACGATGAAGCTATTCCAGGGCGACCAGAACGCGCTCAAGACCGCGCTGGAGGAGGACGAGGTCGACATCGCGTACCGCGGTCTCACCGCCAAGACGGTTGCCGCCCTGGACACTTCGCCCAGCGCGGAGAAGGACAGCATCGACGTCGTCCAGGGAAGCAGCGCGGAAGTCCAGCACATGGTTTTCAACGTTTCCGACCCTGTGGTCGGCAAGCTCGCCGTACGCAAGGCCATCGCCTATCTCGTCGACCGATACGCCCTGGTCAGCCAGGTCTACCAGTCCACGGCGACGCCGCTCTACTCGATCGTCCCGGTCGGTATCACCGGGCACGGCAACTCCTTCTTCAACACCTACGGCGACAGCCCGCAGCCGCAGAAGGCGAAGGACGTGCTGAGGGAATCCGGGATCACCGAGAAGGTGAAACTCACCCTCTGGTCGACGCCGAGCCGTTACGGACCGGCCACCGACGACGAACTCCGGACCATCGCAGATCAGTTGAACAAGAGCGGACTGTTCGAGGCCGGGATGAAGTCCGTTCCGGTCGACCAGTACGAAAAGGGCATCGCCGAGGGCAAGTTCGGCGTCTACGTCAAGGGCTGGGTTCCTGACTATCCCGACCCCGACAACTTCACCCAGCCGTTCTTCGGTGACGGAAACGTCCTGTCGAACAATTACGAGAACAGCGAGATCACCAAGAAGATCATCCCGGAGACCTCGTCCATGACCGACCGCTCGAACACCCGGTCGGCGTTCATCAAGCTCCAGGACATCGTGGCGCGTCAGCTGCCGCTCCTGCCGCTCTGGCAGGGAAAGCAGTACGCGGTCGCCAACGAGAACGTCCGGGGTCTGCAGAACTGTCTGGACACGTCCACCGTCTTCCGGTTCTGGGAACTCAGCATGGCGCCCTGACGCTCTGCCACGGGACAGCCCTCAGAGGTCGTCTCACGTGGCAAGTTTCGCGAGCTTCTTGTAGCAGGTCAGGGCGGCGGCCATGACCAGGCCTGGGCTCTGCCGGTCGTTGCGGTCCACGTACGGGATCTTGAGACCGCGAGCAGCCCATGGAAGGTTCATGCCGCATGATCGATGAATTCGCGAAGGACAACCTGCACGGGAGACTGCGGCGGGACCGCAAGGCGCTGCTCTGGAAACTCGACGGCTTGTCCGAATACGACGCCCGCCGGCCTTTGACAGCGACCGGGACCAACCTCCTCGGCCTGGTCAAGCACGTGGCCACCGTCGAGGCCAGGTACTTCGGCGAGGTCTTCGACCGCCCTTCCCCGGAACCGCTGCCCCGGTGGCAGGACTACAACGGCAGCGATCTGTGGGCGACCGAGGACGAGACCCGCGATCAGATCATCGGGTTCTACCGGCGCACGTGCGAACACTCTGACGCGACGATCAACGAGCTTCCCCTCGACGCCCCCGGCCACGTGCCGTGGTGGCCGGAGCCTTGTCCCAACACGAACCTGTTCGCCGTCTTGGTCCATGTCCTCGGCGAGACCAACCGGCATGCCGGGCACGCCGACATCCTGCGCGAGGGCCTCGACGGCCGGACCGGGGTGCGCCCCGAACACGAGATGCAGATCGACGAGGAAGCCCGTGCGGCCTACTGCGCGAAGATCGAGCAGGCCGCCAGGACGGCCGCACCAATCAAGGCTTAGTCGTCCGTCGCTCCGGGTGCGGCCGTGGTGAGGCGGGCCGCCGATTCGATGGTGGCGCGGGCCTCGCGTTCGGTGAGGCCGGTGCGGACGGCGGCGTGGGTGAGGGCGTCCGCCAGGGCGTCGCCGTAGCCGTGTTCGTAGGCGCGGCAGGCCGCCCAGAAGAGCCGTGTGTTGCGCTGGCCCTCGCGTGCCGCGAGGACGAAGCGGACCAGTCCCCGGCCCCGGTCCGAGGACTTTGTGCCGGTCCGGCGGCGCGCCGGGGGCATGAGCAGGCGCAGCAGTGCGCGGGGGCAGGGGGCCGGAGGCAGGCCGGCGGTGCCCGGGGCCAGTCGGTAGCGGCCGTGCGGAGTGACCGAGCCGGGGCCCACCAGGTAGCCGCCGGTGCCCCGGATGTCGATGCCGGGGGCCAGACGGCTCGCGGAGTTCGGTACGGGGATGCCGGGCGGGCCGGTCAGCCAGAGGTGCCGCCCGCCGCTCGGGGTGAGGACCGTGACGGTCGGCGGGATCGTGAACAGGTGGTGCAGGGCCAGCCGCCGGAGCGATACGGCGGAGTCCTCGCCGCCCGGGGTGTCGACGTCCAGGTCGATGCCGATGAGGTGGTGCGGGGGCCGGCCGCAGGCGATGCCGTAGCCGGTGGCCCAGGGGGCGGCGGCGAAGAGGGCCCGTACGGCGGCCGGGTCCGTGGTGGCGTCGTGGACACCGTGCCCGGGGAGGCCGCAGGCGCCCCGGCAGGTGGACCGGCGGTCGTCGTTCCGGTGCGGAGAGGGCAGCGCGGGAAGCTTGCGGGCGGTCAGCGGGATGACGGGGAGCCCGCGCTCGGCGGCGGAGAGCGCGTGGGCGAGGGCCAGGGTGGCGGTCTGCCGGTCGGTGATGGCCATGGCTCTATTTTCGTTCAGGTGTTCGAAAAAGGGAAGGGAGTGTGGCGCCGACGGGCCGGCCGCCGGAACGCTTCTCCCCTTGGGGGGTACGGACCGGGCCGCCCTGCCGTTTCCCGGTGATTCCCCGGCGGGGCGCGGGCAGGGGTGACCTGGGGCTTTTGGGGCGCGCAAAGGTTTATCGGAGCTTCCTCACGCCTGCGGGGGAATCGGCTCGTGCAGGCGGTTCGCCGGGGATCCGGTGGGCAACTCTGGTCTCGCGACGTCGTGACCAAGACCGGGGCGGTCGGCCAACTGCCTCGGAACAAGCCGTATTTCCGGTTCCTGGAGGATTTGAAATGGCAAGCATCCGTACCGCTCGTGCCCTCGCCGCTGTTGCCGCCCTGCCTCTCGCCGCCGCGCTCTTCAGCGGTGTGGCCCAGGCCGACAGCGGCTCGTTCGCGAACGACGGATCCAACGCGGCCGTTGCGACGGTCGTCGGCAGCGGTGTCGGCGGCAACAACTCCGGCAACTCGTCCACGTCCCAGCAGCAGGCCGTCGGCTCCGGAGCGTCGAACTCGAGCAACTCCGCGCAGGTGAACGGCTCGGGGTTCACCGTGGTCGACCAGGACAACGACAACGTCGCGGTGAACTTCACCAACCTCTGGTGAGCCGTGGCCGGTCGGGGGGTCGGGCCAGGGTCGGCCGCACATGCAACACGGTCTGCGCGAGGGTGCTCAGGCGCCCTCGCGCGGGCCGTTTCGCGTTTCCGGAGGAAGTGCATCACCGGGGCGGGCGTATCTCCGAGGGGTGTCGCCGACCTTGACAGCGGACCTGGATCTGACGGACAGTCAGAAACCCTGATCCGTACGCCCCGTGTCCGGGAGGCAGCCCGCCGTGCACCTCGCCCAGACGGAACGCCAGCAACAGCTGCGCGCCGAACTCCGCACGTACTTCCGCGAGGTGATGCCCGGGAGGGACGCGGGTACGGCCCCGGGGGCCGAGGACCCGGCCGAACAGCGGCGGGTGCTGCGCAGGATCGGCGCCGACGGGATGCTCGGACTCGGCTGGCCCGTCGAGTACGGCGGCCAGGGGCGCGGCGCCGACGAGCAGTTCGTCTTCTTCGACGAGGCGTACCGGGCCGGGGCACCCGTCTCGATGGTCACCCTCAACACCGTCGGCCCGACGCTGATGAAGTACGGGACCGATGAGCAGAAGGCGTACTTCCTGCCCAGGATCCTCAGCGGCGACCTCGTCTTCGCCATCGGCTACAGCGAGCCCGAGGCCGGTACCGACCTCGCCTCGATGCGCACCAGGGCGGTGCGGGACCGCGGGGACGCCACCGGCCCCGACGGCGGCCACTGGGTGATCGACGGGCAGAAGATCTTCACCAGCAACGCCCAGAACGCGGACTGGATCTGGCTCGCCTGCCGTACGGATCCCGACGCGCCCAAGCATCAGGGCATCTCGATCATCCTCGTGCCGACCGACTCCCCCGGGTTCTCCTGGACGCCGATCGAGACCGTGGGCGGGCTCACCACGACGGCCACCTACTACGACGGGATACGGGTGCCGGCCACCAACCTGGTGGGCCCGGAGAACGGCGGCTGGGGGCTGATCACCAATCAGCTGAACCATGAACGGGTGGCCCTCGCCGCGATCGGGATGCAGGCCGAGGACTTCTACGAGGCGGCCCTCGCGCACGCCCGCACCCCCGACCCCGTGACGGGCGGGCGTCCGGCCGACGAGCCGTGGGTGCGCGCCCGGCTGGCCGAGGCGTATGCCCGGCTGGCGGCGACGCGGCTGCTCAACTGGCGCCTGGTGGGGGACGTCGGGGCGGGTTCACCGGCCCCGGGCGAGGCGAGCGGCGTGAAGTTCGCGGGGACCGAGAGCGCCGTCGAGGTGTACCGGATGTGCCAGGAGATCACCGGAGAGACGGGCATGGTGCGGGGCGGTTCGCCCGGCGCCTTCGGGGACGGGGAACTGGAGCGGATGAACCGGGCGGCGCAGATCAACACCTTCGGGGGCGGGGTGAGCGAGGTGCAGCGGGAGATCGTCGCGACGATGCGTCTCGGCATGAAGCGGGGCAGGCGGTGACGGCCGGGACGGGAGCGCCCAAGGGGCCGGACGAGGGGCCGGACGAGCTCCACGGGCGGCTCAAGGAGTTCGAGGGGCGGGCGGCCGCGACCGCGGGCACCGGCAAGGACCCGGTCAACGAGGCGATGATCAGGCACTGGTGCGAGGCGATGGGGGACACGAACCCGGCGTACGCGGGACCGGACGCGGTCGCTCCGCCGACGATGCTCCAGGCGTGGACGATGGGCGGCCTGTCGGGGCACACCGACCGCTCCGCGGCGTACGAGGAACTCTTCGGGCTGCTCGACGGCGCGGGATACACCTCGGTGGTCGCCACCGACTGCGAGCAGGAGTATCTGCGGCCGCTGCGGCCCGGGGACCGGATCACCTTCGACGCGGTCATCGAATCGGTCTCCGAGCGCAAGACCACCAAGCTCGGGACGGGGTACTTCGTCACCACGCGCATGGACGTCGGGGCGGACGGCGAACCCGCCGGGACGCACCGCTTCCGGATCCTCAAGTACACCCCGGCGAAGGCGAAACGGGCGACGCGCGGCGACGCGAGGAGCCGGCGCCCGAGGCCGGTGATCAACCGGGACAACGCCGGGTTCTGGCAGGGCGTCGCCGAGCACCGGCTGCTGATCCAGCGGTGCGGCGAGTGCGCCACGCTGCGCTTCCCCTGGCTGCCCGGCTGCAACGCGTGCGGCTGCCAGGAGTGGGACACGGTCGAGGCGAGCGGCGAGGGCACCGTCTTCAGCCATGTGGTGATGCACCACCCGCCCTTCCCCGCGTTCGCCGCCGACGGGGCGGGCGGACCGTACGCGGTGGCACTGATCGAGCTGGTCGAGGGGGTACGGATGGTCAGCAATGTCGTCGGCGTGCCGTACGACAAGGTGCGGCCGGGAATGCCCGTGCGGCTGGAATTCCTGCGTACGGACCCCGAGTTGGAGCTTCCGGTCTTCCGGGGAGGCGAGGGCTGAGATGGATTTCGCACCCACCGAGGAGCAGTCGGCGGCACAGGGGCTCGCGGCGCGGATCTTCGGCGATCTGTCGACGCCCGAGCGGCTGGCCGTGGCCGGCCCGGCGACCGATGCCGAGCTGTGGAAGGAGCTCTGCGCGGCCGGGCTGACCGCGGCCGTCGAGGAGACCGGGCTGCTCGGCCTGGTGCTCCTGCTGGAGGAGCAGGGGCGCACGACGGCGCAGGTGCCGTTCGCGGCGAGCTGTGTGTACGGGCTGCTGTCCGTCGCCAGGCACGGCACGGACGAACAGCGGGAGCGGCTGCTGCCCGCGCTGAGGGACGGTACGGCCGTCGCCACCGGGGCCTTCCCGGCGCGCGGCGGGATACGGGCGGACGGTACCGGCACCGACGACGCGGGACGGCTGAGCGGCAGCGTGCCGTACGTGCCGTGGCTGCGGGACGCCGACCTCGTCCTCGTACCGGACCGGGAGCACCGGCTGTGGATCGTCCGGACGGGTGATCCCGGTGTGCTGACCGAGCCGGTGGAGACCACGGCGCCGTGGTCGGCGGCGCGGCTCGTCCTGGACGGGGCACGCGGGGAGCGGCTCGGCGGCGCCGGGGCGTACGAGGCGGTGCTGGCGGCGGCCCGGACGGCGTTCGCGGGACTGCAGGCCGGGGTGTGCGCCGGTTCGCTGGCCCGCGCCGTCGCGCACGTCAACACCCGGGAACAGTTCGGGCGCCCCCTCTCCACCAAGCAGGGGGTGCTGCTGCGCGCCGCCGACGCCCATATGGACACCGAGGCGATCCGGGTCACCGCGTACGAGGCGGCCTGGCGGTACGACACGGGTCTGCCGTACGGACCGCAGGCGCTGACCGCCGCCTGGTGGGCATCGGAGGCCGGAAAGCGGGTGGTGCACGCCGGGCAGCACCTGCACGGAGGCACCGGCGCGGACCTCGACCACCCCGTGCACCGCCACTTCCTCTGGGGCCGGCAGCTCGACGCCTACCTGGGATGCGGCGGCGAAGTGCTTCAGGAACTCGGCGATTCGCTGGTGAAGGAGGGCACGGAGTGAAGGTGAAGGCCGGTGACGAACTGGCGCCGCTGGAGATCGAGGTGACCCGCACCCTGATCGTGGCGGGCGCGATCGCCTCCCGCGACTACCAGGACGTGCACCATGACGCGGAGCTCGCCCGGGAGAAGGGCTCCCCGGACATCTTCATGAACATCCTGACGACCAACGGCCTGGTCGGCAGGTACGTCACCGACCGCCTCGGCCCGTCGGCCGTGCTCCGCAAGGTCGCGATCCGGCTGGGCGCGCCCAACTACCCCGGGGACACCATGGTCCTGAGCGGCACGGTCACCTCCGTCGCGGACGACGGGACGGCCGAGGTGAAGATCATCGGCTCCAACGGCCTGGGCAGACACGTCACTGGCACGGTGACCGTCGGCGTACCGCGGGGGGCGGCATGAGCGTGCGCGGGGCCGATTCGCTCGGCGGCAGGGCTGCGGTCGTGGGGATCGGCGCGACCGAGTTCTCCAAGGACTCCGGGCGCAGCGAGCTGAAGCTGGCCGTCGAGGCGGTGCGGGCCGCCCTCGACGACGCCGGGCTGACCCCCGACGACGTGGACGGGCTGGTCACCTTCACCATGGACACCAGCCCCGAGATCACCGTCGCCCAGGCGGCCGGGATCGGTGAGCTGTCGTTCTTCTCCCGCATCCACTACGGCGGCGGGGCGGCCTGCGCCACCGTCCAGCAGGCGGCGATGGCGGTGGCGACCGGGGTGGCCGACGTGGTGGTCTGCTACCGCGCGTTCAACGAGCGCTCGGGGCGCAGATTCGGCTCCGGCGTGCAGCAGCGGGAGCCCACCGCGGAAGGCGCGGCGCTCGGCTGGAACCTGCCCTTCGGGCTGCTCACCCCGGCCTCCTGGGTCGCCATGGCCGCCCAGCGCTATCTGCACGCCTACGGGCTGACGCCGGACGTCTTCGGCCATGTCGCGGTGACCGACCGCCGTCATGCCGCCCGGAACCCTGCGGCGTACTTCTACGGGAAGCCGATCACCCTGGCCGACCACGCGGCGTCGCGGTGGATCGTCGAGCCGCTGCGGCTGCTCGACTGCTGCCAGGAGACCGACGGCGGGCAGGCGATCGTCGTCACCAGCGCCGAGCGGGCCCGGGACCTGCGGCGGCCGCCCGCCGTGATCGTGGCCGCGGCGCAGGGCGCCGGGCGGGCGCAGGAGCAGATGACGAGCTTCTACCGCGACGGTCTGACCGGCCTGCCGGAGATGGGAGTGGTCGCCCGGCAGCTCTGGCGCAGCTCCGGTCTCTCCCCCTCCGACATCGACGTGGGCATCCTCTACGACCACTTCACCCCCTTCGTCCTGATGCAGCTGGAGGAGTTCGGCTTCTGTGCGCCGGGCGAGGCGGCCGGCTTCGTCGAGGCGGACGCGCTGCCCCTGAACACGCACGGGGGCCAGCTGGGGGAGGCGTATCTGCACGGCATGAACGGCATCGCGGAGGCGGTCCGGCAGATCCGCGGCTCGTCGGTGAACCAGGTCCCCGGGGCGGCCAGGACCCTGGTCACGGCAGGCACCGGCGTACCCACCTCGGGGCTGATCCTCGGCACGGACGACTGAGCCCGTCCGGCCCGGGGCGGGCGCCCGCGGCCGTGCGGCCGTCAGGGGCCGCCTCAGGGGCGCGCCCCTGATCCCTGGGGACGACGACTCCACCTACAGGAGGTGGAGGAGGCCCTACCCCTACACCCTGAGGCGGACGTGCTTTCGGGACCTGGGGCCGATCCCCCGGTGCGGTGCCCGCTTCTAGCGTGGAGCCATGACCACGCCAGTCTGCACGGGCAGCTCCGGGGGAGCCGCCACCACCGGACACGCGCCGTACCCGGGACACATGTCGCACACCCCGCACATCACCGGACACGGCGCACCCAGCCAGCACGGAGCGCGCACCGCACACCCCGCGTACCCCTCGCGGACCCCGTACGCCCCGAACGCGCCGTATGCCCCGTACGCCCCCTACGCCCCCTACCCATCGTTCTCCTCCTTCGTCCGCGCGAGGGGGCCCGTGCTGCTGCGGGCCGCGCGCTCGCTCACCGCCAACCCGAGCGACGCCGAGGACCTGCTGCAGACCGCGCTCACCAAGACGTACGTGGCCTGGGAGCGGATCGAGGACCACCGGGCGCTCGACGGCTACGTCCGCCGGGCCCTGCTGAACACCCGGACCTCGCAGTGGCGCAAGCGCAAGGTCGACGAGTTCGCCTGCGACGAGCTGCCCGAGCAGGAGGCCGCCCCGGCCCCCGACCCGGCCGAGCAGCAGACGCTGCACGACGCCATGTGGCGTGCAGTGCTGAGGCTGCCGGACCGGCAGCGGGCGATGGTGGTCCTGCGCTACTACGAGGACCTGAGCGAAGCCCAGACGGCCGAGGTGCTCGGGGTCTCCGTCGGCACCGTGAAGAGCGCGGTGTCGCGGGCGCTCGGCAAGCTCAGGCAGGACCCGGAACTGGCTCCGGTGCGGTGACCCCGGGGGCGGCGGTGCACCGGCGACCGCGCCTGATTTTGCCGAACGACACCGATTCGTACTCTCGGGACTAGTGACATACCGAGCGGTATGTGGGCAGAATCAGGCCAACCTTACTGCCGCGTAGCGCCCACCGGGAGGACGCCGTGCTGAGCACCATGCAGGACGTACCGCTGACTGTCACCCGCATCCTGAACCACGGGATGACCATTCATGGGAAGTCACAGGTCACGACCTGGACCGGCGAACCCGAGCCGCAACGGCGCAGCTTCGCCGAGATCGGCCGACGGGCCACGCAGCTCGCCGGCGCGCTGCGCGACGAACTCGGCGTCGAGGGCGACCAGCGGGTGGCCACCCTCATGTGGAACAACGCCGAGCACATGGAGGCGTATCTCGCGGTCCCCTCGATGGGCGCGGTCCTCCACACGCTCAACCTCCGGCTCCCGGCCGAACAGCTGGTCTGGATCGTCGGGCACGCGGACGACAGGGTCCTCATCGTCAACGGCTCCCTGCTGCCGCTGCTCGCGCCGCTCCTCCCCCAGCTGACGTCGGTCGAGCACGTGATCGTCACCGGTCCGGGCGACCGTTCGCTCCTCGACGGGGCGACGCCCCGGGTGCACGAGTACGAGGAGCTGATCGCCGGCCGCTCCACCCACTACGACTGGCCCGAGCTGGACGAACGCCAGGCCGCCGCCATGTGCTACACCTCCGGCACCACCGGCGACCCCAAGGGCGTCGTCTACTCGCACCGCTCCGTCTACCTGCACTCCATGCAGGTCAACATGGCCGAGTCGATGGGCCTGACCGACAAGGACACCACGCTGGTGGTCGTCCCCCAGTTCCATGTGAACGCCTGGGGGCTGCCGCACGCGACGTTCATGTCCGGCATCAACGTGCTCATGCCCGACCGGTTCCTGCAGCCCGCCCCGCTCGCCGAGATGATCGAGCGCGAGCGGCCGACCCACGCCGCCGCCGTCCCCACCATCTGGCAGGGCCTGCTCGCCGAGGTCACCGCCAACCCGCGCGATCTCAGCTCCATGGCCCGCGTCACCATCGGCGGCGCCGCCTGTCCGCCCTCCCTCATGGCCGCGTACGACAAGCTCGGCGTCCGCCTCTGCCAGGCCTGGGGCATGACGGAGACCTCGCCGCTCGGCACCATGGCCAACCCGCCCGCCGGACTGACCGAGGAGGAAGCATGGCCCTACCGCATAACGCAGGGCCGCTTCCCGGCCGGGGTGGAGGCACGGCTGGTCGGCCCTGGCGGCGAGCACCTGCCGTGGGACAACGAGTCGGCCGGTGAGCTGGAGGTGCGCGGCCCCTGGATCGCCGGGGCCTACTACGGAGGTGTGGACGGTGAGCCGCTGCGCCCCGAGGACAAGTTCAGCGAGGACGGCTGGCTGAAGACCGGTGACGTCGGAGTGATCAGCGAGGACGGCTTCCTCACGCTCACCGACCGGGCCAAGGACGTCATCAAGTCCGGCGGCGAGTGGATCTCCAGCGTCGAACTGGAGAACGCCCTGATGGCGCACCCCGATGTGGCCGAGGCGGCGGTCGTCGCCGTCCCGGACGAGAGGTGGGGCGAGCGCCCGCTGGCGACCGTGGTCCTCAAGAACGGCGCGAGCGTCGGCTACGAGGTGCTGAAGGACTTCCTCGCCACGTCCGGCATCGCCAAGTGGCAGCTGCCGGAGCGCTGGACGGTCATCGCCGCCGTGCCGAAGACCAGCGTCGGCAAGTTCGACAAGAAGGTGATCCGCAGGCAGTACGCGGCGGGCGAGCTGGACATCACCCAGCTCTGAACCGGGCGCCGCGGAAACGCCGAGGGCGGTACGGGAACGATTCCCG
The DNA here is from genome assembly GCF_042890955.1 of Streptomyces sp. NPDC001933. Classification (NCBI taxonomy): domain Bacteria; kingdom Bacillati; phylum Actinomycetota; class Actinomycetes; order Kitasatosporales; family Streptomycetaceae; genus Streptomyces; species Streptomyces sp. NPDC001933. The sequence goes on from NZ_JBIASS010000006.1 coordinate 340,353, forward strand.
TACCGCCCTCGCCGTGTCTCACTTCCCGCGTCTCAGTTCGTACCGATCTTCGCGAGCAGATCGACGATGCGTGCCTGGACCTCTTCGCTCGTGGACCGCTCGGCCAGGAAGAGCACGGTCTCGCCCGAGCCGAGCTTCGGCAGCTCCGAACCGGTCATGTCGGCGGAGGTGTAGACGACCAGCGGGGTCCGGTTCAACTGGCCGTTGGCGCGCAGCCAGTCGACGATGCCGGCCCGGCGGCGGCGCACCTGCATCAGGTCCATCACCACCAGGTTGGGCCGCATCCGGGTGGCGAGCGACACCGCCTCGCTGTCGGTGGAGGCCCGCGCCACCTGCATGCCGCGGCGCTCCAGGGTCTCCGTCAGCGCCAGCGCGATCTCCTCGTGCTCCTCGATCAACAGCACCCGGGGCGGATGCTGTTCGCTGTCGCGCGGGGCGAGCGCCTTGAGGAGCACAGCGGGGTCGGCACCGTACGCTGCGTCCCGCGAGGCCTGTCCCAGGCCCGCCGTCACCAGCACCGGGACCTCGGCCGCCACCGCCGCCTGACGCAGCGACTGGAGGGCCTTGCGGGTGATGGGGCCGGTCAGCGGATCGACGAAGAGCGCGGCGGGGAACGCCGCGATCTGGGCGTCGACCTCCTCGCGAGAGTGCACGATCACCGGCCGGTAGCCGCGGTCGCTCAGCGCCTGCTGGGTGGAGACGTCGGGCGCCGGCCAGACGAGCAGCCGGCGCGGGTTGTCCAGCGGCTCCGGGGGCAGCTCGTCGTCGACCGGCTGCGGCGACGGGCGGTTGGCGACCTCGACCGCGCCACCCGGGCCGTCCAGCGGCTCCGGCCCCTCGGCGCCCTCGTCGGGGGCGCCTATCGCGTACGCGCGCCCCTCGGCCTCCGGGACCGGGCGCAGCGGGCCCTGCCCCGGACCCGAGCCCGGTGCGGGGACGGACGGGGACGGCGTCGGCGCGGCGGCCTGCGGGGTGCGCTCGCCCTCCGGCGGCGCGGCGAGCTTGCGGCGCCGTCCGGCACCGCCGAGCGTCTGGTTCTGCTGGTGAGCGATGTGCTGGGCGAAGGGCACGCCCTGCCCGAGCGTCCGCACACTGAACGCGCGCCCCTGCGTCGAGTCCGACGAACCGCCCGGCATCGGAGCCTCCGCGGGCAGCGGCTGCCTGCGCGCGTCCGGTACGGGAGAGATGCCCTGCGGGCCCTCCGCGGAGCCCGCTGCGGGAGCCGTGACGGCCGTGGTGCCCGTGGCATGCGTGGTCTGCCCGGCCGCGGGCGGCTCCGTGCCTTCGCCGGGCAGCCCGTCGCCCTGCTCGCCCTGTTCGGCCTGGTGCGGGGTCTCGGAGGGGCGGGCGCGCCGACGGCCGGTCGGTACGGGATGCGGCTGGGGCGGGGTGTGGTCGTCGCCCGGCGCGATCTGTACGGCGTCGTGGCGCCCCGGCAGCGAGGCGTCCGCGTCGGCGGCCGTGGCCGGGGACCGGTCGGCCTCCGCAGGCGGCAGCGCGAACGCGGTACGGGGCCCTGCGGGCTCGGCCTGGGCGGTCCGCTCCTGGGCGGCCGCCAGCGCCCGCCGGGCCCGCCGCCCGGCCGGCTGAGGCGCCTGCGACGGCACGGCCGGAGCGGGGACGGCAGCCGAATCCGGAGCAGCGTCCGAGTCCGGCGCAGCGTCCGAATCCGAAGTGGAGGCGGGCAGAGCCAGCTGCCCCAGCCCCTGTCCCTGCCCCTGGCCCTGGCCCGCGGCACCCTGACGCGCACGGTGCCCACCCGCGGGCACCGGCACCGCCATCTGCCCCTCGGCCGGCACGCCCTGCGGCGGCACGGTCTGACCGAGCTGCGGCCGGCTGCCGCCGCCCTGCGCACCCTCGGCCGCCGTCACCACGGAACCTTCGGACGGGGCGGACGGGGCGGCCGGGGCCGCGGAGGCCGCGGGCAGCGCCAACGCCTGCCCGGCCCCCTGCCCCTGCTCCGGCGTCTCCGGCGACCCGGGTGCCTCAGGCGCCCCGGGCAGCTCGGGCAGCGAGTGCTGAGCGCCGGTCTCGGCCGGGCTCGGCCGCCCCCGCCTGCGCCCCGAACCCTCGGTGCGCGCGCTCTCCGCGCCGTGCGCGTCCTGCGTCACGGGCTCACGACGCGCCCGGCGCCGCCCCGTCGGCTCGGCCGCCGCCGTGTCACCGTCGGACCCGGCACCCGCCCCGGAACCGCCCACGGGGCTCTCCAGGAACGCGTCCGTGGACGCCCGCCGCGCGCGCCGCCGCCCGCCGCCCGGCTGCTGTGCCGCCTCGGGCCCGGGAGCGGGCTGCGCACCGGTCTCGGGCTCCGGCTCGGACGCGGGCGCCGTCAGCGTCCCCGAACCGGCGCCCAACGGCACTTCGAGCACATACGCGCTGCCGCTCATCCCCGGCACCTCGTGCGTCTGGAGCACACCGCCGTGCGCCCGCACGATCCCGCGCACGATCGGCTCGTGCACCGGGTCTCCCCCGGCGAACGGTCCGCGCACCTCGATCCGTACGACCTCACCGCGCTGCGCCGCCGCGACGACGACCGTCGAGTCGACGTACCCGCCGCCCGGCACCACCCGGGTCTTGCCGGTCGAGTCGACCCCGGCGACATCCGCGACCAGATGGGCCAGCGCGGTCACCAGCCGGGCCGCGTCCACCTCGGCCTCGATCGGCGGCGCGTGCACGGCGAACTGGGCGCGCCCGGGACCGATCAGCTCGACGGCCGCGTCGATGCCGGCCGTCACGACCGAGTCGAGCAGCACGTTCGTCTTGGCCAGCTTCTCGGCGCCGGCGTCCAGGAGCTGGTAGCCGAGGACGTTGTCGACGAGGGTGGTCATCCGGGCGTAGCCCGCCGCCAGGTGGTGCAGGATCTGGTTGGCCTCGGGCCACAGCTGCCCCGCCGGGTCGGCGGCGAGCGTCGAGAGCTCGCCGCGCAGTTCCTCCAGCGGGCCGCGCAGCGATTCGCCGAGCACGGCGGTGAGCTGGGTGTGCCGGGCGGTCAGCGCCGCCAGCAGATCGGCCTGCGCCTCCAGCTCGGCCGCGTACCGCTCGGTCCGGTCGGCAAGTTCCGTGCTGTGCCGCTCCGTCAGCTCGGCGACCTCGGCGGTGTGGTTGCCGGTCAGTTCGGCGAGCTCGGCCCGGTGCTGCTCGCCGAGCTCCTCGTACGGCCTGCGGTCGGTGAACGTCATGACGGCGCCGACCAGCTGGTCACCGTCCCGGACCGGCGCGGTGGTCAGGTCGACCGGCACCTGCGCGCCGCTCTTGGACCACAGGACCTGCCCGCGCACCCGGTGCTTCCGCCCGGACCTGAGGGTGTCGGCGAGCGGCGACTCCTCGTACGGGAACGGCTCGCCCTCCGCCCGCGAGTGCAGGATCAGCGGATGCAGCTCCTGGCCGCCCAGGTCGCTGGCGCGGAAGCCGAGGATCTGCGCGGCGGCGGGGTTGACCAGGACGACCCGGCCGTCGGTGTCCGTACCGACGACGCCCTCGGACGCGGCCCGCAGGATCATCTCCGTCTGCCGCTGCGAACGGGCCAGTTCGGCCTCGGTGTCCACGGTGCCCGACAGGTCCCGCACGACGAGCATCAGCAGCTCGTCGCCCGTGTAACTGCCGCTGTAGGTGCTCTGGAAGTCGTTGTACGCGGCCTGCCCGTCCTCCAGGCTGGCGCTGGTGACCTCGACCGGGTACTCGGTGCCGTCGGTCCGCCGGGCGGTCATCCGGGTCGGCTTCGTGCGGCCGCGGTCGTCGGCGGCGTCGGCGCGGCGCATCGACCCCGGGATCAGCTTGGAGTCGAACTCGGGCAGCAGGTCCAGGAGCCCGCGCCCGACCAGCGCGGTGCCCGGCGTCTCGAACATTTCGAGCGCGATGGTGTTGGCGTTGACGACCGTGCCGTTGCAGTTGACGAGCAGCAGCCCGTCGGGGAGTGCATCGAGTATGGCTGCGAGGCGAGCAGCGCCTCGGGATGGCCTGCTGCTCACGACGACGCTTCCTCCCTGGTTACCGCACCTTGCCGACAGCGGGCCCCATCTTGCCCCTCGGGCCGCGGGCTGTCACTGGAGGAGTCTAAAGGCAGCGGAGGGGCGAGGGGCTGCGGATGAGGGGGAGCTCTCACCAAGGTTCTGTGCATACGGTGTACGACTCCATTCGGGCCGGGCCGGTCAGCCGACGTTCGGGAGTACCGGTCCGAGGTTGTTCCAGCGGGAGATCTCGCAGCCGTCGGTCCGGCTGAAGACCGTGTCGATGTGCCGCCCCTGCCAGGTCCCGGTGATCCGGGCGGTGGCCGGACCCCCGTGCTGCAGGGTGCACAGCGCGTCCCCGGGCACCGGGGCGAACGGGTCCTTCCCCTCGCCCGCCAGCTCGTCCAGCCGGCCGCAGGCCTGCTCCGCCACCGGGTGGCTGCCGCCCGCCGGCGCGCACCGAAGCTCGAAGGTCCCGTCGGCGGCGGCGTTCTCCGCGCCCGAGACGGTGATCGTCAGCCGGGCAGGGGCTTCGCCCTGGAGCACGGGCAGGGGCAGGGGAAGCGGCCGGGGCAGCGGCAGCGGAAGGGTGCCGCTGTCCGCGGTCGCGGCCGGCGCGACGGCGGACAGCACGGCGAGGGAGACGACGGCGGTGAGGGCGAGGCGGCGCAACAACATTGCGGGCTCCTGTGCTCGTGCACTGCGGCGGGAGTGCCGGTGGAACGGACGGAAGGACGGGAGGGCGATGCCCCCGTCTTCACTAACGCTCCGCACGCCACGGCGTTGCGCAACCGCAGACGCTTTGCCCTCGTGGCCGACTGCCTAGTACCGTAGGCATCGATTGGTGACGCACCGCTCTACTGTGTCATCATCTGCACGCACCACTCGCGCTCGCGCGGGGTGTGCTGGAGGCGTCGCCTAGTCCGGTCTATGGCGCCGCACTGCTAATGCGGTTTGGGTCTTAAAGCCCATCGAGGGTTCAAATCCCTCCGCCTCCGCTTCATCACCGAAGCCCCGTGCCACTGGCACGGGGCTTCGGTCGTATCCGGACCCGGACGCTCCGCCCGTGCTGCCCCGAACGACCCCGGCAGCGTTCGCGTGACACCGTCGCGCAGGGTATTTCCGCAGGTCAGGGCTGGTGGAGCTAAAGGATTTCGCGTCACGGCGCAGGTCATGTAATGTTGTTCTCGCAACGCCGACCGGGGAGAAAAAACCGGGAAGCACAAGCACTCGTAGCTTAACGGATAGAGCATCTGACTACGGATCAGAAGGTTGCAGGTTCGAATCCTGCCGAGTGCACAGCAAGCCGAAGGCCCTCAGGAGAAATCCTGAGGGCCTTCGGCGTTATTCCGTACAGCAGCAGCGCGCGGCCGGGGCGGCACGGCTCGTTGCCGTGCCGCCCCGGCGTCCGGTCAGCGGGTGGCGAGGAGTTCCAGCGTGTCGATGACGCGGTTCGAGAAGCCCCACTCGTTGTCGTACCAGGCGACCACCTTGATGTGGCGGCCGTCGACGCGGGTGAGGGCCGAGTCGAAGATCGACGAGGCGGGGTTGCCCGTGATGTCGGACGACACGAGCGGGTCGTCCGAGTACTCGAGGACGCCGGCGAGCGGCCCCTCTGCCGCGGCGCGGTATGCCGCCAGCACCTCGTCGCGCGTCACGTCGCGGGCGACGGTCGTGTTGAGTTCCACGATCGAGCCCACCGGCACCGGTACGCGGATCGAGTCGCCCGACAGCTTGCCTTCGAGGTTCGGCAGGACCAGGCCGATCGCCTTGGCGGCGCCGGTCGTGGTCGGCACGATGTTGACGCCGGCGGCCCGCGCGCGGCGGGCGTCGCGGTGCGGACCGTCCTGCAGGTTCTGCTCCTGCGTGTAGGCGTGCACCGTCGTCATGAACCCGTGCTCGATACCGGCGAGTTCGTCGAGGACCGCGGCCAGCGGCGCGAGCGCGTTGGTGGTGCAGGAGGCGTTCGAGACGATCGTGTGCACGGCCGGGTCGTAGGCGTCGGTGTTGACCCCGAACGCGAGCGTGACGTCGGCGCCGTCCGACGGCGCGCTGACGAGCACCTTCTTCGCACCCGCGTCGAGGTGGGCGCGGGCGGCCTTGGCCGAGGTGAAGCGGCCGGTGGCCTCCAGGACGATGTCGACGCCGAGTTCGGCCCACGGCAGCTGCGCCGGTTCGCGCTCGGCCAGCACCTTGATCCGGTGGCCGTCCACGACGAGGACGTCCCCGTCGACGGACACCGGGCGTCCGAGCCGGCCGGCCGTGCTGTCGTAGGCGAGCAGCCGGGCGAGAGTGGCGGGCTCCGTCAGGTCGTTGACGGCGACGATCTCGAGGGCGCTGTCGCGCTCCAGGAGTGCGCGCAGCACATTGCGTCCGATGCGGCCGAATCCGTTGATGGCGATGCGAGTCATGAGTGATGTCCCTTTCCTTCGCCACCAGGCTCGCCCGAGGCGCGCGCCGCTGACAGTGGCGGGATCGCCATGGTTCAAAAGGATCCCGCCACGCGGTGCCGGGCGGGTCACTCCCCCCGGGTGAAGGTGCGCCGGTACTCGCTCGGGGTGGTGCCGAGGATGCGCTGGAAGTGCAGGCGCAGGTTCGCGCCGGTGCCGAGTCCGACGTCGGCGGCGATCTGTTCGACGCTGCGCTGCGAGCGCTCCAGCAGTTCGCGGGCCAGGTCGATGCGGGCGCGCATCACCCACTGCATCGGCGTGTAGCCGGTGTCCTCGACGAAGCGCCGGGAGAACGTGCGCGGCGAGACCTCGGCCTGCCGCGCCAGTGTGTCCAGGGTGAGGGGCTCGCCGAGCCGGTGCAGCGCCCATTCGCGGGTGGCGGCGAACCGCTCGCCGAGTGGCTCGGGGACGCTGCGCGGAACGTACTGGGCCTGGCCGCCGCTGCGGTAGGGGGCGGCGACCAGGCGCCGGGCCGCGTGGTTGGACGCGGCCACTCCGAGGTCGCCGCGCAGTATGTGCAGGCACAGGTCGATGCCGGAGGCGGCGCCGGCCGAGGTGAGCACGCTGCCCTCGTCGACGAACAGCACGTTCTCGTCGACCTGGACGAGCGGATGCCTGGCCATGAGCGCCCGCGTGTAGTGCCAGTGCGTCGTGGCGCGCCTGCCGTCGAGCAGGCCCGTGGCGGCGAGCGCGAAGGCGCCCGTCGAGATGGCGGCGAGCCGCGCGCCCCGGTCGTGGGCGGCGATCAGTGCGTCGACGACGGCCTGCGGCGGGTCTTCGCGGTCCGGGAACCGGTAGCCGGGGACGAAGACGATGTCGGCCCACGCGAGCGCGTCGAGGCCGTGGGCGACGTAGTACGCGAGACCTTCGCCGCCGGCCACGGGACCGGGTGTGGCCCCGCACACCCGCACCTCGTACGGCATGCTCGCGCGGGTCGTGAAGACCTGCGCGGGAATTCCCACATCGAGCGGCTTCGCGCCTTCGAGTACGAGGACGGCGACGCGATGCAGACGGGAGGGCACAGTAAGAGGTTACGCGGGGCGTGGCTTCGGTACGCCCCACGCGCGGGCAAGGTGGGACTTTCCGGACATGGCTCAGCCCGTGATGTGGAACGGGGTGTCGGCGCGCTCGTCGCTGTCCAGGCCGCGGACTTCGAACGACTGCTGCTGGTCCGAATCGACGCTGTCCTCCGGGACCGTGACCTCTGCGGCGAAGCCGCCGTCCGGTCCGGCCGTGATGTCGCGGAGGTCGAGTGTGGAGCCGTACGTTCCGTTGAATGTGATGCGCACCTGCTCCCCGGCCGCGAAGCCGGAGCCCGTGATCGTGACGGTGGCTCCTACGGCGGCCGAGTCCGGTGCGGCCATGATGCGGGCGGCCGTGGGGGAAGGGGCCGGGGCCGAAGGTGTGGCCGGCAGGCTCTGCACGGGGTGCGGGGTGGGCGAGGTGTGCTGCGGGGCCGGGGGCGCCGTGATGGCGGCGGGTGCCTTCGGGGAGTGGCCGCCCGCCACCGTTGTCGCGATCACGGCGGCGACGATCGTGGCCGAGGCGGTGATGACAGCCGCGATGATCACCGTTCGCTGGCTGCGATCGGTCCTTCCGGCCGGGTCGCCGGTGGTGCGGGTGTCGCCGGAGTCGGACACGTGGATTCTCCAACCGGTCATGTTTGAAAAGCAGTTGATCAGAATACTGGGCGCGGCGCTGCGGCGACCTCCGGTTTTTCCGTCCCGGCGCGGAGCTGCCGCGGCCGTCCATTAACGTCGACTGACATCGCTCAATGTCTTTCCGGGGGTCGTTCATGGCTGTGGCGTGGCAGTGCACCGGGCTGCGGTGGCCGGACGCGCAGGGGCCGCCCGTGCTGGGCTGGCGGCGGGGCGGGGCCGTACGGGGGAGTGCGCAGGCGTACGGGGCGGAGTTCGGGTTCCGGGCCGAGGGGGAGCGGCGGTGCGTCGGGGCGCGCGGGAACGCGTGTCCGGCGGGGGCCGTGGTATCGGGGCGGAGCACGGGGGCGCGGTGCCCGGAGTGCGCGCGGCTGGACCGGGCGCATTCGGTGGCCGCCGACACGATCGCCGATGACCCGAGGACGTACCGCGTGTATCTCGCCTGGTTCGGGCCGGGGATGGTGAAGGTCGGGATCACCGCCGAGCAGCGGGAGGCGGCGCGGCTGCGCGAGCAGGGGGCCGTGGTGTTCAGCTGGCTGGGGCGGGGGCCGCTGATGGCGTGCCGGCGGACCGAGGAGCTGCTGCGGTCGGCGCTCGGGGTGCCGGACCGGATTCCGTACGCGAGGAAGCGGGCCGTGCGCGGGGCGCTGCCGGGGGCGGCGGAGCGCCGGGCCGAGGTGGCGGAGCTCTACGGGCGGGCCGTGGCGCTGGAGGGGGCCGGGTGGCCGGACTCGCTGGAGCGGCTGCCGTTCGAGGCGGTCGACCACGCCGGGCTGTTCGGGCTCGACGGCGCGGTGGAGGTGGCGTGGGCCGTCACCGGGCTGGTGGCCGGGGGCGCGGTCGCGGGGCGGCTGGTGGCGGCGGCCGGGCCCGATCTGCATCTGGCGACGGAGGCGCACGGGGTCGTGGTGCTGGACACCCGGCTGATGACCGGGTGGGAGCTGGTGGCGGCGGACCCGCGGGCCGGGGTGGGGGTGCCGGTGGCGGACATCGGGGGCGGTGGCGTGCAGGGCGGGCTGTTCTGAGATCGTCGGACCGGTCGGGTCCGGGCGGTGAGGCACGGACCGTTGCGGGCGGTTGGGAACGGTGGGAGGGGCGCGGGATGAGTGGTGACGCCGACGACGTCGTGCGGTTCCGGGAGCGGCTGGGGCTGCCCGGGATCATCGATGTCCATACGCATTTCATGCCGGAGCGGGTGCTGGCCAAGGTCTGGGCGTACTTCGACTCGGCGGGGCCGCTGACCGGGATGGAGTGGCCGATCGAGTACCGCCGCGACGAGGACGAACGCCTCGCGCTGCTGCGTTCGTTCGGTGTGCTCCGGTTCACCTCGATGCTCTACCCGCACAAGGCGGGGATGGCCGCCTGGCTGAACGGCTGGGCGGCCGACTTCGCCCGCCGGGTGCCGGACTGCCTGCACACCGCGACCTTCTACCCGGAGGAGGGCGTGGAGCGGTACGTGCGCGAGGCCGTCGAGGCGGGGGCTCGGATCTTCAAGTCGCACCTCCAGGTCGGCGCGTACGACGCCAACGACCCGCTGCTCGATCCGGTCTGGGGGCTGCTCGCGGAGGCCGGGATCCCGGTGGTGATGCACTGCGGCTCGGGGCCGGCGCCCGGCAAGCACACCGGCCCGGAGCCGGTCGGCCGGCTGCTCGCCCGGCATCCCCGGCTGCCGTTGATCGTGGCGCACATGGGGATGCCGGAGTACGGGGAGTTCCTGGCGCTGGCGGAGATGTACCCGCAGGTGCGGCTCGACACGACGATGGCGTTCACGGACTTCACGGAGGACTTCAGCCCGTTCCCGCCCACCGAGCGGGGGCGGCTCGCCGCGCTCGGGGACCGGATCCTGCTGGGCACGGACTTCCCGAACATCCCGTACCCGTACGCCCACCAACTGCACGCGCTGGAACGGCTGGAGCTGGGGGACGACTGGCTTCGGGCGGTCTGTCACGGGAACGCGAGCGCCTTGTTCGGGATCGGCTGACGGCCCGGCGGCGGTGCTGCCGCTTTCTCAGGGAATTCACAGATTCGGGTAAGGGCCCTTTCAGGGGAGCCCCACAGGGTTTGGGGCATGACGACGACGACCTCGCCCCAGGGGCGTACGGAACTGCTGAGGGCGGACCGCACCCCGGTCCGTGTACTGGTGGTGGACGACGAGGCTCCGCTTGCCGAGCTGCTGTCCATGGCCCTGCGTTACGAGGGCTGGGAGGTGCGCAGCGCCGGGGACGGTGCCGGAGCCGTCCGGATGGCGCGCGACTTCCGGCCCGACGCGGTGATCCTCGACGTGATGCTGCCCGACACGGACGGCTTCGCCGTGCTCGGCCGGCTGCGGCGGGAGCTCGCCGAGGTCCCCGTGCTGTTCCTGACCGCGCGCGACGCGGTGGAGGACCGGATCGCCGGCCTCACGGCGGGCGGCGACGACTACGTCACCAAGCCGTTCAGCCTGGAGGAGGTCGTGGCGCGGCTGCGCGGGCTGATCCGGCGCTCGGGCACGGCGGCGGTGCGCAGCGAGTCGACGCTCGTCGTCGGCGATCTGATGCTCGACGAGGACAGCCACGAGGTCAGCCGGGGCGGGACGTCCATCCACCTCACCGCGACCGAGTTCGAGCTGCTGCGCTTCCTGATGCGCAATCCGCGGCGGGTGCTGAGCAAGGCGCAGATCCTCGACCGGGTCTGGAACTACGACTTCGGCGGGCAGGCGAACGTCGTCGAGCTGTACATCTCGTACCTGCGCAAGAAGATCGACGCGGGACGGTCATCGATGATCCACACCCGGCGCGGGGCGGGGTACCTCATCAAGCCCGGTGAGTAGACACCCCCGCAGGTGGCGGGGGCCGTGGACGCTGCGGACCCGGCTGGTGGTCTCGGCGGTCACGCTGATCGCCGTCGTCGCCGCGGTCATCGGGACGGTCACCACCATCGCCTTCCACAGCTACATGTACGGCAAGCTCGACGACCAGCTGGACGCCATCGCCGTACGGGCCGCGAAACCGCCCGGCGGGGGCCCGATGCCCGGCGCCGGTGTGCCGCGGAGCCTCGACCCGCTGGCCTTCGTGGACGCGCGCGGGCTGCCCGTCGGCGCCTTCGGCGCCGTGGTGGCGGACGGCGCGGTCACTTCGTCGCGCGTGGTCGTGGAGACCACCACCCCGGGGTCCGGGGCCGAGGACGTCGGGCAGCCGATGACCGCGGCCCAGAGCAGGGCGCTGGCGGCGGCGGACATCTCCGTCGGGCAGGACCCGCGCACCGTCGACCTGCCGGGGCTCGGCGCCAGCCGGGTGGAGGCGGTCACGGACCCGCACGGGACGACCGTCCTCGTCGGCATCCCCGCCGACGAGGTGGGCTCGGCGCTCACCGCCCTGATCGTCGTCGAGGTCTGCGTCACCGCCGCCGGCCTGATCGCGGCCGGGCTCGCGGGCGCCACCATCGTCGGTGTCGCGCTGCGCCCGCTGCGCCGGGTCGCCGCGACCGCGACCCTGGTCTCCGAACTCCCGCTGCACAGCGGCGAGGTGGCCCTCCTGGAGCGGGTCCCGCAGGCCCAGGCCGATCCGCGTACCGAGGTCGGCCAGGTGGGCGCGGCGCTCAACCGGATGCTGGGCCACGTCGGTTCGGCGCTGGAGGCCCGGCAGGAGAGCGAGACACGGGTACGGCAGTTCGTCGCGGACGCCAGCCACGAGCTGCGCACCCCGCTCGCCTCGATCCGCGGCTACGCCGAACTGACCCGGCGCGGCCGCGAGGAGACCGGCCCCGACACCCGGCACGCCCTGGGGCGGATCGAGTCCGAGGCGGAGCGGATGACGGGCATGGTGGAGGATCTGCTGCTGCTCGCCCGGCTGGACGCCGGACGCCCGCTCGGCCTGGAGAGCACCGACCTCTCCCCGGTCGTCGTCGACGCGGTGAGCGATGCCCGCGCCGCCGGGGAGAGCGGCCACCACTGGCGCCTGGAACTGCCGGACGAGCCCGCGACCGTGCACGGCGATCCGACCCGGCTCCATCAGGTGCTGGTCAACCTGCTGGCGAACGCCCGTACCCACACCCCGCCCGGCACGACCGTCGCGGTCCGGGTGCGGGGCGCGGCCGGGCGGCCGTGGGTGACGCTGGAGGTCGAGGACGACGGGCCCGGCATTCCGTCCGAGCTGCTGCCGCACGTCTTCGAGCGGTTCGCGCGCGGTGACGCCTCGCGCTCCCGCAGCGCGGGCTCCACCGGGCTCGGGCTCGCCATCGTGCAGGCCGTGGTCGCCGCGCACGGCGGCCGGGCCGAGGTGGACTCGGTGCCGGGCCGCACGGTGTTCGCCGTCCACCTGCCCGCAGAACCTGTGAAACCCGCAGCCGGTCCGTACTCACAGCGGGGGGACAGGCTCAGCACACCGTCGTGACAGCGGAGTTGGTGAGTGTCGCTCCCATGCGAACCGACACTCTCTGGGGCACTCTGCCGGCCCGGGACCACCTCCTCGCCGGAGCGGTCGATGCGGCGGGCGCACCCGTACTCGATGTGGTGGTACCCGTCCACAACGAGGAGAAGGACCTCGAACCGTGCGTACTGCGCCTGCACGACCATCTGGCGCGCACCTTCCCGTACAGCTTCCGGATCACCGTCGCGGACAACGCCTCCACCGACCGGACACCGCAGGTGGCGGCCCGGCTCGCGGCGGCGCTGCCCCGGGTGCGGTCGTACCGGCTGGAGGAGAAGGGCCGGGGGCGGGCGCTGCGCACCGTCTGGTCCGGCTCGGACGCCCCGGTCCTGGCCTACATGGACGTCGATCTGTCCACCGACCTCAACGCGCTGCTGCCGCTGGTCGCGCCGCTGATCTCGGGCCACTCCGACCTGGCCATCGGCTCCCGGCTGGCCCGTAGTTCGCGGGTGGTGCGCGGATCGAAGCGGGAGTTCATCTCGCGCGCCTACAACCTCATCCTCCGCTCGTCGCTGGCCGCCCGGTTCAGCGACGCGCAGTGCGGGTTCAAGGCCATCCGGCGCGATGTCGCGGAGCGGCTGCTGCCGATGGTGAAGGACTCGGGGTGGTTCTTCGACACCGAGCTGCTGGTGCTCGCCGAACGCGCCGGGCTGCGCATCCACGAGGTGCCGGTCGACTGGGTCGACGACCCCGACTCCACCGTCCACATCGTCCGGACGGCGACCGAGGACCTGAAGGGCGTGTGGCGGGTGGGGCGGGCGCTGGCGGTCGGCGCGCTGCCGCTGGACCGGCTGGCCCGGCCCTTCGGGGACGATCCGCGCGACCGTGCGCTGAGCGGGGTGCCGGGCGGACTGGCCCGGCAGCTCGTCGGGTTCTGCGTCGTCGGCGCGCTCTCCACGCTCGTCTACCTCGCCCTGTACTCGCTGTTCCGGCTGGGCGTCGGCCCGCAGCTCGCCAACGGCGGCGCGCTGCTGCTGTCGGCCGTCGCCAATACGGCGGCCAACCGGAGGCTCACCTTCGGCGTACGGGGCAGGGGCGGGGCCGTACGCCACCAGGCGCAGGGCCTGGTCGTCTTCGCCATCGGCCTCGCGCTGACCAGCGGATCGCTGGCCGCACTGGGAGCGGCCTCCGGATCCCCGTCGCACGGTACGGAACTCGCCGTGCTGATCGCGGCCAACCTCGCGGCGACGGTGCTGCGGTTCCTGCTCTTCCGTGCCTGGGTCTTCCCGGAACGGGCCGCGGCGGAGGCCCTCCCGGAGGCCGGCGTTGCCCCCGCCGCTCCTTCGGCCGGGCACGGCGATGACACTCACCACGAACTGGGGAACGTCCGATGACCACGCTGCATCCCGACCGCCTTCCGGCCCCGCCGGGCGCGCAGGCGCCCGCGCCGTCCGCCGCAGAGGCGCACGGCCGCCCGAACAGGCCCCTGGCGCACCGCGTTTGGCGGGGCAGGCCCGAGGACCCGCGCTGGGCGCGGCCGGCCTTTCTCGCGCTGCTGCTGGTCATCGCGGGCGCTTACCTGTGGAACCTCAGCGCCTCCGGCTACGCCAACTCCTTCTACTCCGCCGCCGCGCAGGCGGGCAGCCGGAGCTGGAAGGCCTTCTTCTTCGGTTCGCTGGACGCGGCCAACGCCATCACCGTCGACAAGCCCCCGGCCGCCCTCTGGCCGATGGCCCTGTCGGTGCGGGTACTCGGCCTCAACTCCTGGGCGATCCTGCTCCCGCAGGTGCTGATGGGGGTGGCCACGGCCGGGGTGCTGTACGCGGGCGTACGCCGCCGTTTCAACGCCGTGGCCGGGCTCATCGCCATGGTGGTGTTCGCGCTCACGCCGGTGACCGCGCTGATGTTCCGCTTCAACAACCCGGACGCGCTGCTGGCGCTGCTGATGACCGTCACGGTCTACTGCGTGCTGCGCGCGATGGAGCGCGGCCGCACCAAGTGGCTGGTGTGGGCGGGGGTGGCGGTCGGGTTCGCGTTCCTGACGAAGACCCTGCAGGCGTTCTTGATCCTGCCGCCGCTGGCCGTGCTGTACGCGGTGTTCGCGCCCGTCTCCGTACGCAGGCGGCTCGGCCAGCTCGGGCTCTCGGCCCTCGTGACGGTCGTCGCGGGCGGCTGGTGGGTGGCGATCGTCGAACTGTGGCCCGCCTCGTCCCGCCCGTACATCGGCGGCTCGCAGAACAACTCCTTCCTCGAACTGACCTTCGGCTACAACGGCCTGGGCCGGATCAACGGCGACGAGACCGGCAGCGTCGGCGGCGGTGGCGGTCCGGGCGGCGGGTCCGGGGGCCAGTGGGGCGAGACCGGTATCGGCCGGATGTTCAACTCCGAGATCGGCGGCCAGATCTCCTGGCTGCTGCCTGCCGCGCTGATCCTGCTGGTCGCGGGCGTCTGGCTGACCTGGCGGGCGAAGCGGACCGACACGGCCCGTGCGGCGTTCCTCGCCTGGGGCGGCTCGCTGCTGATGACGGCGGTCGTCTTCAGCTTCATGGCCGGCATCTTCCACCAGTACTACACGGTGGCCCTCGCCCCGTACCTCGCGGCGCTGATCGGCATGGGCGCCACGGTCCTGTGGGAGGAGCGGTCCCGCTGGTGGGCGGGTGCCGTGCTCGGCGGAACGGTCGCCGTGACGGCGTACTGGGCGTACGTGCTGCTGGGGCGGACCCCGGACTACCTGCCGTGGCTGCGCACGGCCGTGCTCGTCGCCGGGATCGCCGGTGCGCTGGGGCTGCTGCTCGCGTCCCGGACGGGGCGGCGGCTGGCGCTCGTCGCCGTGGGCCTGGGCTTCGCCGCGTCGCTGGCCGGGCCGACCGCGTACGCCGTGAGCACGCTGAACACCGGGCACCAGGGCTCGATCGTCACGGCCGGCCCGTCGGGCGGCGGCATGGGCGGCCCCGGCGGCATGGGCGGGGGCGGACGCGGCGGTCCCGGCGGCGGGATGCGGCCCCCGGGGCAGGCGAGCCAGCAGGGCAATCAGCGGGGCGGCGGCATGGGGCAGCCCCCGACCGGCACCCCGCCCGGCCAGGGCCGGATGCAGGGCGGGCCCGGCACCTCGCAGAACGGGCAGCAGCCCGGTGCCGTGCCCGCCGTGCCCGGCATGGGCGAAGGCTTCGGGGGCGGCGGCGAGCAGGGTGGCGGCATGGGCGGGCTGCTCAACGGCGCGTCCGTCGGCACCGAGGCCAAGAAGCTCCTGGAGGAGAACTCCGGGGACTACACCTGGGCCGCCGCGGCCATCGGCTCGCAGAACGCCGCCAGCTACCAACTCGCCACCGGCGACCCCGTGATGGCGATCGGCGGCTTCAACGGGAGCGACCCGTCCCCGACGCTCGCCCAGTTCAAGCAGTACGTCGAGGACGGGAGGATCCACTACTTCATCGCGGGCGGCATGGGCGGGGGAGGCGGCGGCAACGGCACCTCCTCGCAGATCTCCTCCTGGGTGGAGAAGAACTTCAAGGAGGTCACGGCCGGCAGCGCCACCTTCTACGACCTGACCCGGTCGAAGGAGAACGGCTGAGGCTCAGCGCCGCAGCGACAGGTCGGCGACGACGGGGCGGTGGTCCGAGGCAAGCGTCTCGGCCACCGCCGCGTCGCGTACCCGCACCGTGTCCTTCGACACCGCCACGTAGTCGATCCGCTGCACCGGATCGAGTGCCGGGTACGTGGGACCGCCGGGCTCCACGTCCGTGAGCTCCTGCCACAGCGGGGCGAGTTCCGGCGCGGCCGGTGCCGCGTTGAGGTCGCCGAGCAGGATCTGCCGCACCGGCTTCCGTCCCGCCGCCCGGTCCTCGGCCATGATCCGGCGGGTGTCGGCCACCTGGGCGATCCGGACGGACGGGTCGCCGCGGTAGTCGAGGTGCGTCGCGTACACGTGCACGGGCAGCCCCTTCACCCGCAGCACCACCTCACCGAAGCCGGGCGCGGGTGCCGGGACCGGGTTCGGGTCCTGGGTGGAGAGCCGGGTGATGTCGTGGTTCTCGGCGCTCACGATCGGGTACCGGGACAGCACCGCGACGCCGAACTCCCGCATCGGCGCACCCGGCGCCGCCGGATCGAGGCGGTAGATCGGGGCGAACGACACCGCCATGCCCAGCCGCTCGGCCAGCTCGCCCGCCAGGTCGCGCCACTGACTGCGATCGCCCCAGTGGACGTCGACCTCCTGGAGCCCGATCACATCGGCGTCCAGCGAGCGCAGCTCGGCGGCCTGCCGGTCGAGATCGAAGACGTTGTCCATGCCGGCGCCCGCATGGATGTTGTACGTGGCCACCCGCAGCGGCACCGACTGCCCGTGCCCCTGGCCCGCCGCCGTCGCGGGCGGCACGAGGACGCCCCCCCAACAGCCCTGCCGCGACCAGCACTTCCACCGTACGGCGACGCAGTGTCATACCACTCCAGCCCTTGTCGGATCAGCGGCGAGCACCGTACCGCGACCGCACCACGGCCGTACGGAGCGGAAAGCGAAATTGTGTTGTACGCCGTACAGGACTAGCTATACGGTGTACAGCGCTTGCTACCCGTACACCGTATAAGGGATCAGGAGTCCGTATGACGGCGACCGCCGCCGAGCAGAACCACCTCTCGTCGCCGAGCCATCCGCAACGCTGGCTGATCCTCGGCGTCATCTGTCTCGCGCAGCTCACCGTGCTGCTCGACAACACCGTTCTCAACGTCGCGATCCCCTCCCTCACCCGGGAGCTGGACGCATCCACCGCCGATGTGCAGTGGATGATCAACGCCTATTCGCTGGTCCAGTCGGGCCTGCTGCTCACGGCCGGCAGCTCCGCCGACCGCTACGGCCGCAAGAAGATGCTGATGGCCGGGCTCGCCCTGTTCGGCATCGGCTCGCTGGTGGCCGGGCTGGCCCAGACGTCCGCACAGCTGATCGCCGCCCGCGCGGGCATGGGCATCGGCGGTGCGCTGCTCATGACCACGACGCTCGCCGTCGTCGTGCAGATCTTCGACGAGACCGAGCGCGTCAAGGCGATCGGCATCTGGTCGACCGTCAGCTCGCTCGGATTCGCCGTCGGTCCGCTGATCGGCGGAGTGATGCTCGACCACTTCTGGTGGGGCGCGATCTTCCTGATCAACATCCCGGTCGCGGTCGTCGGACTGGTCGCCGTGGCCCGGCTCGTCCCGGAGTCCAGGAGTGCCGGCGGCGAGCGCCCCGACCTGTTCGGCGCGCTGCTGTCCACCATCGGCATGGCATCCGTCGTGTACGCGATCATCTCCGGCCCGGGACACGGCTGGACGTCGGGGCAGGTGCTGCTGACCGCTTTCGTCGGGGTCGCCGTCCTCACCGGATTCGTGCTGTGGGAGCTGCACATCCCGTACCCGATGCTCGACATGCACTTCTTCCGGAACCAGAAGTTCATCGGGGCGGTCGCGGGCGCGATCCTGGTCGCCTTCGGGATGGGCGGCTCGCTCTTCCTGCTCACCCAGCAGCTCCAGTTCGTGCTCGGCTACGGGCCGCTGGAGGCCGGTCTGCGCACAGCTCCGCTGGCGCTGAGCGTCGTCGCGCTCAACCTCACCGGACTGGGCGCCAGGCTGGTGCCCAAGCTGGGAACGCCGGTCACCATCGCGTCCGGGATGAGCCTGCTGGCCGCGGGCCTGGCCGCGATCGCGCTGCTCGGCGGCGACGGTTACGGCGGCATGCTGCTCGGCCTGGTCGTCATGGGCGCGGGCATCGCGCTCGCCATGCCCGCCATGGCCAACGCGATCATGAGCGCCATTCCGCCGGAGAAGGCGGGGGTGGGCGCCGGGGTCAACGGCACCCTCGCCGAGTTCGGCAACGGCCTGGGGGTCGCCGTCCTCGGCGCGGTGCTCAACTCGCGGTTCGCGGCGCTGGTGCCGGCGGCGGTCGGGGCGGCCTCGCTGCCCGCCGCGCTCGCCTCGGCGGCCGACGCCGGGGAGAAGGCCCGGATCACCGACGCCTTCGCCTCGGGGCTGGAGACCAGCCAGCTCTTCGGAGCGGTCGCGGTGCTGGTCGGCGGCCTGCTCGCCGCCGTGCTGCTGCGCCGTGCGGAGCGGACGGAATCCACCCGTGCGGACACCACCGGCACCGACGCGGCGGCATAGCATCGGGGAGGGGCGCGCCGGACCGTAACGGATCCGTTCCGCGCGCGGTTCACGCGTACGCGGCCGGTCCGCCCCGCCGGCAAGACGAGGAGAGTGCGCCATGGTGTCCGCGGCCGACCGTGTGAAGAACCCCGCCAGGACCAGCGTGTGGCTGGATCAGCGGACACCGTCGCGCACCCGCAAACCGGACCAGGCGGCGGGCCTGGACCGGGAGAGGATCACCGCGACCTCGGTCCGGCTGCTGGACGCCGAGGGGCTCGCCAAGTTCTCCATGCGCAGGCTCGCCGCCGAGCTCGACGTCACCGCGATGTCCCTGTACTGGTACGTGGACACCAAG
Source organism: Streptomyces sp. NPDC001933 (assembly GCF_042890955.1). NCBI lineage: Bacteria > Bacillati > Actinomycetota > Actinomycetes > Kitasatosporales > Streptomycetaceae > Streptomyces > Streptomyces sp. NPDC001933. The sequence continues at coordinate 359,220 of NZ_JBIASS010000006.1, forward strand.
GACGACCTGCTGGAACTGGCCCTGGACTCGGTCTACAGCGAGTTCACGCCTCCGAAGGAGGACGCTCACTGGCACGACCGGCTGCGCGGGCTGGCCACCGAGTACCGGGAGCTGCTCGTCCGGCATGTCTGGGTGTCGATGCTCGCCGGGCACTTCCTCAACATCGGCCCGCACGCGATGCTGATGTCGTACGCCGTCCAGGACGTGATCCGGGCGACCGGCCTGCCGCTGGAACGCCAGACCGGCGCGCTCTCCGCGGTCTTCCAGTTCGTGTACGGATTCGGCACGGTCGAGGGCCACTTCGCGCAGCGCAGCGCGGCTGCGGGACTCAGCCAGGAGCAGTACTACCAGCAGGCGATGGCCACGATCCGCGACCAGCCGCATCTCAGCGACATCATGGCGTCCTCGCAGGAAGTGATGGACGCGCGCGGCGGCGACACGGTCGAGGAGATGCGCGACCGGGACTTCGCCTTCGCCCTGGACCTGCTGATCGCGGGCATCGAGGCGATGCGGGACCGCTGAGGGGCGGTGCGGGACCGCTGAGTGGCGCCGCGGGATCGCTGAGGGGCCGCGCGGGACGGCCGAGGGGCGGGGGGGGGGGGGGGGGGCCCCCCCCCCCCCCCCCCCCGCCCCTTCTCCTTGATCTCCTGCCCGCGTGGTCAGCCGTCGGACGCCAGACGGGCCGGGAAGCCGCCGGTGGCGATCGGCCCCCACCGCTCCGGAGTGATCCGGATGATCGACTTCCCCTGCTTCACCATCGCCGCCCGGTACTCGTCCCAGTCCGGGTGCTCACCCGAGATGTTCCGGAAGTACTCGACGAGAGGTTCGACCGACTCCGGCGAGTCGATCACCTCGGCCGACCCGTCGACCTGGACCCACGGCCCGTTCCAGTCGTCCGACAGCACGATCACGCTGACCCGCGCGTCCCGCTTCGCGTTGCGGGTCTTGGCCCGCTCGGGGTACGTCGAGACGACGATCCGGCCCGCGTCGTCCACCCCGCAGGTCAGCGGGGAGCCCTGGGGGCGGCCGTCGGACCGGGTGGTCAGCAGGATCGCCCGGTGCCTGGGCCGTACGAAGGCCAGCAACTCGTCGAGTTCCACGGCCGTGTTCGTCGCGATATTGGGTGCCATGTCCGCAGACTATGACGGCAGTCACCCACCCCGCACGCCGACCAGGACGGCAGGGCATCACCCCGCGCGGCGAGCGCAGCGGCCGGGACTCACCCCGCACGCCGGCTACGACGGCAGGGACTCGCCCTGCACGGCCTGGATGTCGAGCTCCACCCGCAGCGTCGTACCGATCGCCGAGATGCCCGCCTGCACCACCTGGTTGTAGTTCATGGCGAAGTCCTCGCGGCGCAGCTCCGCCGTGGCGCTGAAGGCCGCACGCACCCCGCCCCACGGGTCCGGGCCCGTGCCGAGGTAGCTCAGGTTCAGGTCGACCGGGCGTTCGACCCCGTGCATCGACAGCTGGCCGTGGACGGTCCAGCGGTCGGGGCCGGCGGGGGTGAGCCCGATGGAGCGGAACGTGATCTCGGGGAAGCGGTCCGAGTCGAGGAAGTCGGGCGACCGCAGGTGCTTGTCGCGCATGCCGTTGCCGGTGTCGATGCTCTCCGCGCTGATGACGGCGTCGACCCGGGACCGGTGGACCTCCTCCGAGATCTCGATCCGGCCGCTGAACTCGGTGAACCGGCCGTGCACGCTGGAGATCCCCAGGTGCTGCGCGACCGCGGCCACCGAGGAGTGCGCCGGGTCCAGCGACCAGGCGCCCGGCGGCGGCAGCTCCACGCCGCCCTGGCGGGCCAGCACCACCGTGCCGGCCTCGACCCGCCCGCTCGCCGTGACGAGGGCGGTGGAGGCGGCGGGGGCGTACCCGACCGCCGTGACGATCACCGTGTAGGCGCCGGCCTGGAGCGGAGTGTCGGTCCGCACCGCCCCGTCCTCGTCGGCACTGGCCCGCAGCACCTGCGTGCCGGTCATGTCGGTGACCGTCACGACGGCGTGCTGGACCGCCCAGCCGTCCCGCGTCCGTACCTGTGCGCGAAGTCCCATCCCGTTCTCTCTCCTTGCTCAATGACTCAATGAGTCGGGCCCCGGGGCGGGGACGGCAGGCCGTCCCCTGCCTGCCGTCCCCGCCACCGGGGCCCATTTCCACCGGCCGGTACAGCGTCTCCGCTCGAAACGCCGACCCGCCAGGGGTCTGTGATTACTCGCTGATCACTCGCCGGGGTGAGCGAGCTCGATGTCGTGGCCGTCGGCACCGCGACCGGCGACGGTCAGCGCGCTCGCCACCGGCGGGTAGCCGGTCGCGATGACCGAGTACTCGCCCGCGTCCAGGTCGGTGAAGGCGTACGCCCCGTCCTCCCCGGTCGTCGAGGTGGCGACCACATTGCCCGCCGCGTCGACCAGCGTGACCCGGGCGTCCGGCAGCGGCCGCCGCGCGGAACCGGCCCGCACGACACCCTGGACCAGCGCGCCGGACTGCAGCGCGGCCTCGATCCGGGTGACGCCCTGGCCGCCGATCTCCACCGGCAGCGCCAGCGGACGGAAGCCTGCGGCGTTCACCGCGACGGTCACCGAACCGGGGACCAACTCGCCGAAGGTGAACTCGCCCGCCTCGCCGGACTTGCCGGTGGCCAGCACATCGCCGCGCACATCGGTCACGATGACCATGGCGCCGTCCACCGGGGCGGCGGTCTCCGCGGCGCGCACGACGCCGGCCAGTCCGCTCGTACCGGAGAGCAGGATGTCGTACACGAGCGGCTCGTCACCGACGACCACCGTGGACGCCTGCGGCTGGAAGCCGTCGGCGGAGGCGATCAGGACGTAGGAGCCCGAGCCCGGCGCGTCCAGACCGTAGCTGCCGTCGGCCTGGGCGACGGAGCGCCCCAGCTGCCGGCCGGCCAGCGAGATCAGCGTGACGGCGGCCCGTGCGACGGGCGCGCCCTCGGCACCGCGCACCACACCGCGCACGGACGTGCCGTGCAGGGTGGCGACGGGGGCCTCCAGAGTGTCGACCGAGGTGGCCGTGGCGGTGGCGGCCGCCTGGGAGACCGGCGCGACGGCGGCCGGAGCCTCGACCGCCTCGATGGCCGGGGTCTCGGCCGTGGCCGGGGCCTCGCTCGAAGCGTTGGTCTTCAGGGCGACCTCCTTGATGAAGATCGTGATCAGGAAGGCGATCAGCGCTGCCGGAGCGGCGTACAGGAAGACATCGCCGACACCGTGCCCGTAGGCGCTCTCCACGACCGTACGGATCGGCGCGGGCAGCTTGTCCAGGTCGGGGATGCCCCCGCCGCCGGTACCGCCGTGGCCCATGGCCGCACCCTTGGGGCCGAGCTCCGCGAGACCGTCCTTGACGTAGTGGGTGACGCGGTTCGCCATGACGGCGCCCAGCGCCGAGACGCCGATCGCACCACCGAGGGAACGGAAGAAGGTCACGACGGAGCTGGCCGAACCGAGGTCGGACGGGGCGACCTGGTTCTGCGTGGCGAGCACCAGGTTCTGCATCATCATGCCGATGCCGAGACCCATGACGGCCATGTAGACCGCGATGTGCCAGTACTCCGTGTCGTACCGGATGGTGCCCAGCAGCCCGAGCCCGGCGGTGACCAGGAAGCCACCGCTGACCAGCCAGGCCTTCCAGCGGCCGGTCTTGGTGATGATCTGGCCGGAGACGGTCGAGGAGACGAACAGACCCGCGATCATGGGGATCGTCATGACGCCCGACATCGTCGGCGACTTGCCGCGCGCCAGCTGGAAGTACTGGCTGAAGAAGACGGTGCCCGCGAACATCGCGATACCGACGAACAGCGAGGCCAGCGAGGCCAGCGTGATGGTGCGGTTACGGAAGAGGCGCAGCGGGATGATCGGCTCGCTGGCCCTGGACTCGACGGCGACGAAGATCCCGGTGAGCACGAGGGAACCGATGACCATCGCGGCGGTCTGCCAGGACAGCCAGTCGTACTTGTCGCCCGCGAAGGTCACCCAGACGAGCAGCAGCGACACGGCGGCGCTGATGAAGAACGCGCCCCACCAGTCGACCTTGACCTCACGCTTCACGACCGGGAGCTTCAGCGTCTTCTGGAGCACGATCAGCGCGATGACGGCGAACGGGACGCCGACGTAGAAGCACCAGCGCCAGCCCATCCAGCTGGTGTCGGTGATGACACCGCCGAGCAGCGGTCCACCGACGGTGGCGACGGCGAACACCGCACCGATGTATCCGCTGTAGCGACCGCGCTCACGCGGGGCGATCATCGCCGCCATCACGATCTGCGCGAGGGCGGAGAGACCGCCGACGCCGATGCCCTGGACGACACGGCAGGCGATCAGCATGCCGCTGCTGGTCGACATACCGGCGACGACCGAGCCCGCGACGTAGATGATCAGGGCTATCTGGACCAGCAGCTTCTTGCTGAACAGGTCGGAGAGCTTGCCCCACAGGGGGGTGGTGGCGGTCATCGCCAGCAGCGAGGCCGTGACCACCCAGGTGTAGGCGCTCTGGCCGCCGCCGAGGTCGGAGATGATCTCGGGCAGTGCGTTCGAGACGACGGTCGACGACAGGATCGCGACGAACATGCCGAGCATGAGCCCGGCCAGCGCCTCCATGATCTGCCGGTGTGTCATCGGCGCGCCGGACGAGGAATCGGAGGATCCCCCGTGCTTGGCGTGGCCGCCCCGCACACCGGTTGGTGTGGTCGTAGCCATTTAAGTCCTTGTCTTTGCTTCTGTTACACAGGTGTACGGGTGTGTGCGGCGTTGTCACTGTGGGGGTGCCGGGAACGGCAGTCGCCGCTGTGCTTTCCGGGGCCGCACCCGCTGGGCGCGCGACAGACGAAACTGTCGCGCAGCCGGGCCAACAGCGTGTTGAGCTGGCCGACATCGTCGTCCGACCAGTCGGAGAGGTTGTGGGCGATCATCTCGGTGGTCCGCCGGTTCAGGTCGCCGAGCACGTCGTGTCCGTCGGGGGTCAGCCGCAGGATGCGGGACCGCTTGTCCGCCGGATCAGGGGACCGTTCGATCCAGCCACGCTCTGCCACATGGGCGACATGACGGCTGGTCACCGACATGTCGACGTCCATCAGCTCGGCCAGCCGGGTGATCCGGATCTCGCCGTGCTGCCTGAGAAGAGCCAGCACGGCGGCGGAGCCACCCGGACATTCGGCGGGCAGGATACGGGCGAGACCCCTTTTGACAGCCCCTACGGCGCTCAGCTGCCGGGCCAGTTCTTCGTACTGACTCCGTGCGGCCATGGGACCCCCAGACATCTCACCGGTGCATCTTGTTGCTTAGGGCAACCATAGAAGCCGTTGGTTGCTGCAGGCAAACGAAAAGAGGCTTGCAGAAGTAAAGGAAAGCAAAAGGGTGTGTACGGCTCGGGTCAAAGCCCCAGCGTGCGGGGTGCGGGTGGTGCGGGGTGTGTGTCATGCCACAGGCGGGGCGGATGGGGCCCGCTCCGGACGGGGGGCGCTGCGTGAAGGGGCGAGCACTCCGTGTGCGCGGTGAGCGCCCCGCATGCCCCGCGCGGGAGCGGCGCGCACCGCAAGTGCCGCACAGGCAGAGCGAGTTGCCGCAAGCCGCCCGCGCCGGATCCCGCAACTGGCCTGTGTACGTGCCTGAATCCGCCCCGGCACACCCCCGCGGCCCACTGCGCAGGACCCCGCTCGGCAGCGGCGTACCAGCCACTTCCTCCACGGCCCCCGGCCCTGGCCTCGGCCCTTCCCCGACCCGGGGGTTGGGCCGCAACGCCGAGTTCGCTAGGGTCCTGGCCCATGGCACATAACCCCCACGCCCCGCAGGGCCCCGAGGGCAACCACGACCCGGCCGGCAGCACCCAGATGTTCCGCGCCTTCGTCGACGAGGGCGAGCCGCAGCGCCGTCAGCAGCCGCCCGCCGCCTCGTCCGGACCGCGCGTCGGGGTGATCGCCGCCGTCGTCGTGGTGATCGTCGCCCTCGCGGCGGTCGCCTGGCTCGCGCTCGGCTGACCGGCGCCGCCGGTCACCGAACCCCGCCCCCATCCACCCGTCACTTCAATACGGCGGTCACGTCCCGGGTCTCGACATGCATCCCCAGGGGCACCCGCCAGGCGTCCACACAGACGGTGTACGTCCCCGTCCGCGCCGCTCCCGCGCCGATCGGCGCGGGCAGTGGCCCGGTCGACTCGATGGTCGCCCAGTCGACCCCCAGCGCGCCGATCACATGCGTGGCGAAGGTGACGGTCCCCGCCCGCGCCGGTGATCCTCCGGTGTTCCGGAACTCCACGGTCACCTTCTCGCACCAGCGCTTGTCCGCGGCCGCCCGCACGGGGTCGCCCACCGCCAGCACGGCGGGCCCTGCGGGTGTGCCGGATCCGGGCGCAGAAGGGGTCACGGGCCCGGTGGATCCGCCTCCGGGTCCGGATGTGCCGGGTGCGGAGGGTGTGCCGGGTGCGGCAGGCGAGCCGGACGGCCCGGGAGCCGCACCGGTGGTGTCCCCGGAGCCACGAGACCGGCCTCCCCCACCCCCGCCATCACCGCTGCCGGGATCGCGGCTCTCGCCGGGTCGGCGCCCCGCGCCGGAATCGCGGCCGCGGTCACCATCCGGGTCGCGGCCCTTCCCGTCCCGGTCCAGCGGGATCAGCGTCACCTTCCCCGACGGCGCCACCGCCCCGCCCGGCGTTCTCCCGGTGTCCGTTCCCGCCGCGCCGAGCGCCACGTAGCCCTCGTCCGTCGCGCCTCCGCCGCAGGCGGCCAGCACGCCACCCAGACACAGCACAGCCGCCGAGGCGGCGATCACGGTGCCCCGGCGGCCGTTCGAGCCGAGCATCTGACGTCGCATCGCGCCAGTGTGGCTGACGGTCCGTCAAATCGGAACCCCTGTGCTCCGGTACGGGAGTCCACGGCGGTCAGTCGGCGATGAGTCCTTCCCTGAGCTGGGCGAGCGTACGGGTCAGCAGGCGCGAGACGTGCATCTGCGAGATGCCGACCTCCTCGCCGATCTGCGACTGGGTCATGTTGGCGAAGAACCGCAGCATGATGATCTGGCGCTCGCGCGGCGGGAGCTTGGCCAGCAGCGGCTTGAGCGATTCGCGGTACTCGACGCCTTCCAGGGCCGAGTCCTCGTAGCCGAGCCGGTCCACGAGGGAGCCCTCGCCGCCGTCGTCCTCGGGCGAGGGCGAGTCCAGCGAGGAGGCGGTGTAGGCGTTGCCGACGGCCAGCCCGTCGACCACGTCCTCCTCGGAGACCCCGAGCGCCTTGGCCAGCTCGGGCACGGTCGGCGAGCGGTCGAGCTTCTGCGCGAGCTCGTCGCTGGTCTTGGTCAGCGCGAGCCGCAGCTCCTGGAGCCGGCGCGGGACACGCACCGACCACGAGGTGTCGCGGAAGAACCGCTTGATCTCTCCGACGACGGTCGGCATCGCGAACGTCGGGAACTCCACGCCCCGCTCGCAGTCGAACCGGTCGATCGCCTTGATCAGGCCGATCGTGCCGACCTGGACGATGTCCTCCATCGGTTCGTTGCGGCTGCGGAACCGTGCCGCGGCGTACCGCACCAGTGGGAGGTTGAGCTCGATGAGTGTGTCCCGTACGTAGGCACGCTCCGGACTGTCCGTTCCATCCGGGCCGGGTGCGGGCCCCAGCGCGGCGAGCCGCAGGAACAGGGAGCGGGACAGAGTGCGGGTGTCGATGGCTTCCGGCGAGCTGGTGAGCACAACGGGTGCTGGTTCGCTCTTCGTGAGCGTGAGCACCTTCGAGCTGCCCTGTTCTGCGGACATGCCACCCCCTTGAGGTCGCGGACGGTCGCGTCGAGCCGCGACCATCGGAGGAACGCAGCCTCCACCTGAATACCGGAGGCGAGGCCACGGCAAACGCGGTTCCCGCAGAATGTCACATGTCGGCAACACGCTGTAGTGACATGTCGACAAGTCTTTGTGACGTCTGCGCAGTTAACAGGGGGTGTGGGCCATTCGGGCCGCTGGGAACGGGACTTCCGGTGTTCTACCCGATCCGGTTAGGCCTCGATCCTGTTTGCGGATCGAAGTCGGGCGAAGCTTCGGGCCAACAGTCTTGACACATGCATCTGGGAGACACCCAGTTCGGCACTGATCTGGGACTGCGTCAGATTGCTGTAGTAGCGCAGCAGAAGGATGCGCTGCTCGCGCTCGGGCAGCTGTACGAGCAGATGCCGGACGAGGTCGCGGTGCTCGACCCCGGCGAGCGCCGGGTCCTCGTAGCCGAGCCGGTCCAGCAGTCCGGGCAGCCCGTCACCCTCCTGGGCGGCCTCCAGCGAGGTCGCGTGGTAGGAGCGGCCGGCCTCGATGCAGGCGAGCACCTCCTCCTCGGAGATCCTCAGCCGCTCGGCGATCTCCGCGGTGGTGGGCGAGCGGCCGTGAGCAGTCGTCAGGTCTTCGGTGGCGCCGGTGACCTGGACCCACAGCTCGTGCAGGCGCCGGGGTACGTGGACGGTCCGTACGTTGTCCCGGAAGTACCGCTTGATCTCGCCGACCACGGTGGGCATCGCGAACGTCGGGAACTGGACGCCGCGTTCGGGGTCGAACCGGTCGATGGCGTTGATCAGCCCGATCGTGCCGACCTGGACGACGTCCTCCATCGGCTCGTTGCGGCTGCGGAACCGCGCCGCGGCGTACCGCACCAGCGGGAGGTTCGCCTCGATGAGGGCCGCCCGCACCCGGCCGTGTTCCGGGGTTCCCGGCTCCAGGCTCTTGAGCTGGCCGAAGAGCACCTGGGTGAGCGCCCGGGTGTCCGCGCCGCGGGTCCTGGCGGGCGTCGTCGTACTGTCGGGCGCCTCGGTCTGGACGGACTGGGGAGGCACTTGAGGCGCTGTACTGGCCGGCACGATGGGGCCACCCCTTTGCGGTCAACTTCGGTCAACTCATCCGTCAAAAGCGGTCATAGCATCACAAGACATGTCCACTGTGTGCAAGCACCGTATAGCGTCGTGTTGGGTTCAACTTGGTTTAAACACCAAAAAAGCCCCTCACCGCATTGGTGAGGGGCTCAGTGGCGGTACGGTCCGGCCCGTACGCCGGGCCGGGCCGGATCAGAATGGGTAGTCGGCGATCACCCAGGTGGCGAACTCGCGCCACTGCCCGGCGGCGGCCTGATGCGCGGGATGCTCGATGTACCGCTTCAGGGCGTCCTGGTCGGCGACCGCGGAGTTGATGGCGAAGTCGTACGCGATCGGCCGGTCGGTGATGTTCCAGGCGCACTCCCAGAACGCGAGCTCGGGGACCTGACCCTCCAGCTCCTGGAATGCCTTCACCCCGGCGACGACCCGCGGGTCGTCCCGCTCGACGCCGTCGTTCAGCTTGAACAGGACCAGATGGCGGATCACGGTGTACTCCTACTTCACGAGCTCGGACATGAAGTCTCCGACGCCCTGTGCGGCACTCGAAACGCCCTCGAACCCTACCTGGACGAGATCCGCTGCCCGTTCCGGGGACGTGATGATCGTGTACGCCACGAAGACAACTATCACGTAGAGAGCTATCTTCTTCGCTTGCACCATCAGCCCCCGCCTCCCCTTCGATCCCCTGTTTCGATCCTTTGTGCAGTCGGGCGAGTCTATCCACACGAATGACCGCCTCCCGGGGAGGTTTCCGACCACTCACACAGCCTTTAAGGACCAAGGACCCGGCGATCAAGGCCCTTTGCCCACCCGCATGACCACTGAGCCGGAGCAGGATGGACGGTGAGCCCGGCGGACACGGCAGGAATCCGAAGGGCTCGGAACGGGCCCCACTGTGGGATCCCCGTCGCGGGTCACCCCCCTGACCACGACGAGGGCCGGAGGCCCGTTCTCACCGGGGGAAGCGGCTTGTCCCCCCGATGCCGCTTCCCCCGACCTGAGCGTGGAGGAACCGGGGGAACCGTGGCCCCGACACGACATCCGTCGTGCGGGGCCATAGTCGTGTGCAAGGGTCCGGGGCGCGCATCCTCCACGCGGCAGCCGGTGGGGCGGTCTCGCCGTTCCCATGACGCGCGAACGCCCTCCCGTACTGCGTTTCCGCAGTTCGGGAGGGCGTCGATGGCGGTAGCGGAGGGATTTGAACCCTCGGTGAGTTTCCCCACACTCGCTTTCGAGGCGAGCTCCTTCGGCCGCTCGGACACGCTACCGAGAGAGAGCTTAGACCATGGCGGGCCGTGGACAGAAATCGGTTCTCAGGGGGTGCGGAAGAAGGACGTCAGGAGGCTCGCGCACTCCTGCTCCAGGACCCCGTGGATGACCTCGGGGCGGTGGTTGAGGCGGCGGTCGCGTACGACGTCCCAGAGGGAGCCCGCCGCGCCCGCCTTCTCGTCGCGGGCGCCGTAGACGACCCGGTCCACGCGGGACTGGACCAGGGCGCCCGCGCACATCGTGCAGGGCTCCAGGGTGACGACCAGGGTGCAGCCGGTCAGGCGCCACTGCCCGAGGGCAGCCGCCGCCCTGCGGACGGCGAGGACCTCGGCGTGGGCGGTCGGGTCGCCGGTGGCCTCGCGTTCGTTGTGGCCCGTGGCGAGCAGTCCGCCGTCCGGGCCGAGCACGACGGCGCCGACCGGCACATCGCCGGCCGCCGCCGCCAGCTCGGCCTCGGCCAGGGCGCGGCGCATGTGCGCCCGCCACGGGTCTCGTACGGGATCGTGCGGTTCCGGTGGTCCTTGCGGGTGCGGTGGTTCGCTCACCCGCGGACCCTAACGGACGGTCTCCAGGACCTCGGCCGCGCCCAGCGCGTCCGCGATCTCCACCATGGCGTCCGTGCGCAGCATCAGCAGTTCCGCCTCGGGGAGTCCGAGGTCGGCCAGGATCAGGGTGTCGCCGAGCGGGCCCGCCGGTACGGCGTCGGCGTCGAAGCCGTCGTCATCGTTGTCGTTGTCGTCTGTGTCGGCGTTGTTGTTGTCGGGGGTGGTGTCCGGGTCGCCGTCCTCCGGGTCGTCGAGGCCGACGAGCTCTTCGAGGGCGGCGATCGTGTCCTCGGCCCCGGGTTCGCGGCCGAGCAGTTCGTCGGTGAGCAGGATCTCCCCGTACGAGGAGCGTGCGGCGGCGGTGGCGTCGGAGACGAAGATCCGGGGATCGTCCTCGCCGTCCACCCGGACGACGCCGAACCAGGCGTCCTCCTGTTCGATGAAGACGAGCACCGTGTCCTCGTCCACCGAGGCCTCACGGGCCAGATCCGTCAAGTCGGACAGGGTCTCCACATCGTCGAGCTCCGTGTCGCTCGCTTCCCACCCGTCTTCGGTGCGCGCGAGCAGTGCGGCGAAGTACACCGTGACTCTCCCACTGGTCTTAGGGGTGTCGGTCCGGCGGGAGGGCAGTCGGTGGTCCGGCTGTCCTGGGTCCCGCCCATCGGAATCGTGGCAGAAACAAGGGCTTCGCGAGAGGAGTTCGGCCGCTGAGTCGGCCATCAGTTCTGCCGGACGCCGCCACCAGGGGGATGCCGGGCGCTGTCGCCGGGGGTGCCGGGTGCTGTCAGCGGGGAATGACGGGGTGCCGTCGCCGGGGGTGTCGGAGGACGGTCGCCGGCTACCAGCGGAAGGTGCGCATGCGCATGGCCTGGCGCATCCGGGCCGCCCTGGCACGGCGGGGCTGCACCCGGTCGCGGAGGGCTTTCGCCTCGTGGAGCTCGCGCAGGAACTGGGCGCGCCGCCTGCGGCGCGCCGCGTCGCTCTCCTCCGGGTCCTGCTGGACCTGCGCGTCCTGCCGGTCCCGCAGGTCCGGCGCGTCCTGCCGGTCCCGCAGGTCCGGCGCGTCCTGCCGGTCCCGCTGGTCCCGCTTCCGCTTTTCCCCGTCCGGCATCGGCTCATCACCCCAAGGCTGGGTCCGTATGCCCCCACCTTCCCCCCGAACATGCGGTTGATGCCAGCGCACGGGTGCGGGAGGCACGGTTACTGTTGAGCCCATGCGGATCCACGTCGTCGACCACCCACTGGTCGCGCACAAGCTCACCACCCTGCGCGACAAGCGCACCGACTCCCCGACCTTCCGGCGGCTCGCCGACGAGCTGGTCACCCTGCTCGCCTACGAGGCCACTCGGGACGTGCGCACCGAACTGGTCGACATCGAGACCCCGGTCACACCGACGACCGGTGTGAAGCTGTCGCACCCGCGGCCGCTGGTCGTACCGATCCTGCGGGCCGGCCTCGGCATGCTCGACGGCATGGTGCGGCTGCTGCCGACCGCCGAGGTGGGCTTCCTGGGCATGATCCGCAATGAGGAGACGCTCCAGGCGGAGACGTACGCCACCCGGATGCCGGAGGACCTCTCGGGCCGCCAGGTGTACGTCCTGGACCCGATGCTGGCCACCGGCGGCACGCTGGTCGCGGCCATCCAGGAGCTGATCAAGCGTGGCGCGGACGACGTCACCGCGGTCGTGCTGCTCGCCGCGCCCGAGGGCGTCGAGGTGATGGAGCGCGAGCTGGCCGGTACGCCGGTGACCGTGGTCACCGCCTCGGTCGACGAGCGGCTCAACGAGAACGGCTACATCGTCCCCGGCCTCGGCGACGCGGGTGACCGGATGTACGGCACGGCCGACTAGGGCCGAAGTGGTTCGCGCTGACGGCAGCCGGGTCGCCCGGCAGCCGTCAGCCGTCAGCAGGACGACGGTGCGGGGGCCGGCTTCGTCAGGGCGGCGAGGGCCGCGGCCGCCGACTGGGGCGTGTTGAACGTCTTGAACTTCGTACCGAGAATCAGATCGACGTCCGCCGTCCTGCGGGCGTCGGTCTTCGGCGTGGCGCCCACCAGTTGCGTGCCGAGGACCGGGAACGGGCCGTTCGTGGCCGAGGGGGCGCCCAGCAGCACTCCGGGGCCCGGGACCTTCTTGTCGTACGCGGCCGGGGCGTTGCCCACCTTGCCGATGGTGAAGCCGCGCTTCTTCAGCTCGTCGGCCGCCTTCTTGGCGAGCCCGCTGCGCGGTGTCGCGTTGTAGACGTTGACGGTGATCTTCGCGGGCTTCGGCAGCGCCTTCGCGGGTGCGGACGGTTTGGCGGTCGGGCAGTCCGTCTTGTGGTCGGCGGCGCTGGCCTTCCGGTTGCCGCCGGTGAAGACGTCGATGAGTTGCATCGTGCCCCATCCGGCCAGCCCGAGGGCGACCACGGAGGCGGTGGCAGCGAGGATCAGTTTGCCGCGACGCCGGGGACGGCGCATCCGCGGGTACTTGTCGCCCGTGATGCGGTACTTTCCGCCCATGCCGGGGGGAGTGAGCATGCTCATGGGCGCAGCGTAGTGCGGCCCGGTGATGATGCCTACTAAATGATCAATGGATCGCACCCGTCCGGGTGCGAAAGCACCCGAACGAACCCCGGAGCGGCCCGTGGGCCGCACAGGGACGGGACGGTCCATGGGCGGGACGGTCCGTTGACGGGACAGCCGGGTCCGTGGACGGGACTCGCTCCGGTCAGCCGAGTTCGAGCACGCGGGCGTGGAGTACCTGGCGCTGCTGAAGCGCGGCGCGGACCGCGCGGTGCAGTCCGTCCTCCAGATAGAGGTCGCCCTGCCACTTCACGACGTGCGCGAACAGGTCACCGTAGAACGTCGAATCCTCGGCGAGGAGGGTTTCGAGGTCCAGGTTGCCCTTGGTGGTCACCAGCTGATCGAGGCGGACCGGGCGCGGCGCGACATCCGCCCACTGCCGGGTGCTTTCCCGGCCGTGGTCGGGATAAGGCCGCCCATTTCCGATGCGCTTGAAGATCACACGGAAAGCCTACCGGGCAAGAGCCTCCGGGCGCAGCCATGGGGCAGTACTGCGATCCTGGTAAGAATGCCGCAAATCCATGCAATTCGGAATGGGGCCCTGATGAGTGACAGCGAGAACACGGCCGAAAGCGCCGGTGTGCTGCCGGAGCCGGCCCGGGAGATCGCCGCCGGGTACACCGTTTCCGGGGCTTCCCTCGATCTGGGCGCTCTGCTCTGGGACGGAACCTGTCTGCCGGACGCGCAGATCCGGATCCCGCTGGCGATGCTCAACCGGCACGGACTGGTCGCGGGCGCCACCGGAACCGGAAAGACCAAGACGCTCCAGCTGATCGCCGAGCAGCTCTCGGCGGGCGGTGTCCCCGTCTTCCTCGCCGACATCAAGGGCGACGTCTCGGGCATCGCGGCCCCCGGCGCCCCGGGCGACCGGGTCACCGAACGGGCCGGGCAGGTGGGGCAGGTGTGGGAGGCCGAGGGCTTCCCGTGCGAGTTCTACGCGCTCGGCGGCATCGGCCCCGGCATCCCGCTGCGCGCGACGGTCACCAGCTTCGGCCCCGTACTCCTGTCCAAGGTGCTGGAGCTCAACCAGACGCAGGAGCAGTCGCTCGGCCTGATCTTCCATTACGCCGACTCCAAGGGCCTGGAGCTGATCGATCTCAAGGACCTGCGGGCCGTGGTCGCCTTCCTCGTCTCGGACACCGGAAAGGCCGAACTCAAAGGCATCGGGGGCCTGTCCACGGCCACCGCCGGGGTGATCCTGCGGTCGGTCACCGCCTTCGAGCAGCAGGGTGCGGGCGACTTCTTCGGTGAACCGGAGTTCGACACCGCCGAGTTGCTGCGCCGGGCGCCGGACGGGCGCGGGCTCGTCTCCGTACTGGAGCTGGCGGCGGTGCAGGACAAGCCCCAGCTCTTCTCCACCTTCCTGATGTGGCTGCTCGCCGACCTCTTCCACGACCTGCCGGAGGTCGGCGACCTCGAAAAGCCGAAACTCGTCTTCTTCTTCGACGAGGCGCACCTGCTCTTCGACGGGGCCTCGAAGGCGTTCCTGGAGTCGATCACCCGGACGGTGCGGCTGATCCGGTCCAAGGGCGTCGGCATCTTCTTCGTCACGCAGACGCCCCGCGACGTGCCGGCGGAGGTGCTGGCGCAGCTCGGGAACCGGGTGCAGCACGCGCTGCGCGCCTTTACCCCGGACGATGCGAAGGCGCTGCGGTCGACGGTGAAGACATTCCCTCATTCGCAGTACGACCTGGAGGAGTTGTTGACGCGGCTGGGCATCGGCGAGGCCGTGATCACGGTGCTGAGCGAGAACGGTGCGCCGACGCCGGTCGCCGCGACCCGGCTGCGGGCGCCGCGGTCGCTGATGGGGCCGTGGCCGGCGGCGGAGCTCGAAGCGGCCGTGAAGGGGTCGTCGTTGTACGGGCGCTATGCGCAGGCGGTGGACCGGGAGTCGGCGTACGAGAAGCTGAGCGCCGGTCAGGAGGCCGAGGCGGAGGCGGCGGCCAGGGCCGCGGACCGGGCCGCTGTGGAGGGGGCGGTCCGTGGTGAGGGGGCGCGCGGGGCCGGGAAGGCGGCCGAGGAGGATGCCTCGCTGGTCGAGCAGGTGGTGGCGAGCGGGATGTTCCGGTCGCTGGCCCGGTCCGTCGGTACGCAGCTGGGCCGGGAGATCTCGCGGTCGCTCTTCGGCACGGCGCGCCGCAGGCGGTAGGAGAGGGAGGCGGGGGTTTACTTTCCGGCGGCGCGTTTGGCGGCCTTGGCCGCCTGCTTCGCGTGCTGCTTGTACGCGCGGACCTCGGCGAGCGATTCCGGGCCGGTGATGTCGGCGACCGACCGGTGCGAGTTCGCCTCGCCGTACGGTCCCGCCGCCTCCCGCCAGCCCTTCGGCCGGACCCCGAACTGCTTGCCCAGCAACGCCAGGAAGATCTGGGCCTTCTGGGTACCGAACCCGGGCAGCGCGTTCAGCCGTTTCCGCAGCTCGGCACCGTCGGAGACATCGGACCACACCGCGCTCGCGTCGCCGTCGTACTCCGCCACCAGGTACTGGCACAGCTGCTGGACCCGCTTGGCCATGGCGCCGGGATAGCGGTGCAGGGCGGGCTTCGTGGTGAAGAGCTCGGCGAACGCCTCCGGGTCGTGGACGGCGATCTCATGGGCGTCCAGATCGTCGCCGCCCATCCGCTGCGCCAGCGAGTACGGGCCGGAGAAGGCCCATTCCATCGGCACCTGCTGGTCCAGCAGCATGCCCACCAGCGCGGCGAGCGGGCTGCGCGCGAGGAGCTCGTCCGCCATCGGCTCCTGGGCGATCCGCAGGGTGATGCCCTGGCCCTTGCCGCTGTCCTCGTGGCTGTCGTTGTCGCTGCCCTTGTCGTTCTTGGCCACGTCGCTCTTGGTCATGCCACCGATCATCCCGACGGCGGTGCGGCCCGGCCACTCCACTGCCCGCCGGTGCAGCCGTTTGCCGTACGGACGGAGCGGCTGCCCGAAGGGGCAGCACCGGCTGCCCCCGGCCGGCGGGGTCCGGGCTGGACGGGGCAGTGGGGCGTCGTGAAGGTGGAGTGGTGAGGCCATCACGACGCGCCTTCGACCGGGGCGCGGTCAGGGGAGATGACGATGCACGCACCGGAATGGGACCAGGAACACGACCACGAGCGGGATCACGGGCACGGGCATGAGCACGACGAGCCGGTGCACGCGTCGCGGGCGTCCGAGGGCCGGGAGCCGGCGGGCACCCCGCACCTCTACCGTGCGGCGGCGTCCGGGCGGCCCGATGTGGTCGGGGCCGGCGGCATGAGCGTGCTCCAGCGGGCGGTCGGCAACAGCGCCGTGGGGTCGATGCTCCAGCGCAAGGAGGAGGAAGAGCGCTCCCCCGTGCACGACGTGGTCTCGTCGGGCGGCGGGCAGCCGCTGGACACCGACACCCGCGCCGACCTGGAGGGGCGGATGGGGGCGGACTTCTCCGACGTACGCATCCACACGGACTCCGCCGCCCACGAGTCCGCGAAGGGCGTGGGCGCCCACGCGTACACCGTCGGCAACAACGTGGTCTTCCAGCGGGACGCCTACGACCCGTCTTCGCCGCAGGGCCGCACCACGCTGGCCCATGAGCTGACCCATGTGATCCAGCAGCGCAACGGCCCGGTGGACGGTACGGAGGCGGCGGGCGGGATCCGGGTGAGCGACCCCTCCGACCGGTTCGAGCGGGAGGCCGTCGCGAATGCCGACCGGGTGCTGTCGGACCCGGCCCCGGCGTCGGCCCCCGCTTCGGATTCGGCTCCCGTTTCGGCCCCGGCTTCGGCGGCGTCCGTGCAGCGGGCGGCGACGGAGGACGAGGACGAGCAACCGGCCGATGTGCAGGGCTCGTTCGTGCAGCGTGCGGAGGAAGGGGCCGAGGAGGAGGAAGAGGCTCCGCCGGAGTGAGGGAGGGACGGGGCGGGGCTCCGGTGGGCCGGGCTCCGGTGGGCAGCGCCCGGGTGGGCGGCGCCTACTGCTGCGGGCCGCGCTGCCCCGCCTGTCCGATCAGGTTCCGCACCGCCCCGCCCCGTCAGTCCGCGGTCTCCGTCTTCATCGTGCCGCCGAGGAACAGCGACTCCGAGCACCGCGAAGGCGTCGGCGCGTTCACCGGCTTGCCGATCTTCCGGCAGTCCACGGTCATCGTGACCTTGCCCCCGGCGGGCACCAGGATCGGCGTGACGAAGTGGTAGTCCGAGTCCCGGAAGTTCTCCAGCGCCAGCCGGAGCACGGGTGCGTCCCGGCCCGAGGAGACCACGAGCGTCCCCGCGTCGCCCTGCGGGTTCTGGACCACGATGTCGGTCAGCTGGAACGTGTGCCCGGCGGGCACCTGGAGGGCCGTCGAGGTGTTCGACCCGCCGCCCACCGAGTCCCTGACCTGCACCTGAGCACTGGTCGGGGCGGCGGCCGACGCGTCGGAGTCCGCACCGGGGCTCGGTGAGGGGCTGGGCTTCGGCGAGCCCCCGTTCGCCCCGGAGGAGTCGCCCCCGCCCGACGCCGCACCGGCCGAGGACCCCTTCTCGGGCGCCTTGCTCTTGTCGGCCGCGGCGGCGGACCGTACCGCGTCCGGAGTGATCGCCTCGCGGGCCGCCGACTTCACGGCCGGGCGCAGCAGCGCGTACCAGAGCCCCACCAGCGCGATCAGCAGAACGGCCGCGGTGATCAGCGCCCGGGGGAGCCAGCGCGGCAGGATCGGTTCCTGCTGGTACGAGCCGTCGACGACCACGGGTGCGACCGGGGCCTCGCCCTCGGCCACCTCCGGGGTGGCGACCAGCTGGAAGGGATGCGTGACCGGGATGCCGCGCCACACGCGCTTGGCGGGCCGGATCCATACCTTCCCGAACTCCGCCCGGCCGGGCGCGATCACCAGTGTGTCCGCCGCGAACGAGACCCGTGCCCGTTCCGTGCCCGACTGGGCTCCCAGCCGCACGGTGAGGGGGGCGTTCCCCCGGTTGTCGACGGCGAGCTGATGCCTGCCGCGCCAGGCGCCGTGCGAGCTGCGCGGTACCAGTTCGGCGGTCGTCCCGGTGAAGGGGAGTACGGTCACCCGCCCTTCGGGCACCACCGTGTCGCCCTGCTCGCTGGTGGGCACCACCCGTATCCCGAAGGGCGTCTCGCCCGCCGGTACGGTCGAGTCCCGGGGCGGACGCAGTACGAGGGAGACTGTCTGCGAGTCGCCCGGATAGAGGGAGAGCGTCGCCGGCTCGACCGTCGACCAGGCGGCACAGGCGCCGACCACCTCGAAGCGGTACTCCTCGACGGTGCTGCCGGAGTTGAGGATCCGCAGGGGGAGGGCCGTCTCCTCGCCCGGTGCGGCAGTGACGGACGAATCGTCGAGGCTTGCCGTGAGACTCATAGGCGGCACCGTAGGTTCGCCGTTGAACGCCGACATCGGCCGTGAAGGAACACTTCCGGGCAGATTCTGTGCCCGGATCGGCTTTTTTGTTTCCCTGTAGGGATACGCGGGCATCTTTTGACCGCCTCAGACGATTGAGGCATACGAAAACAGCCGTGCTGGTTGTGATCGACGTGACGCCATCGGCTGTTGCCCAGGGGGAGCATTGCCATGGAGCGCATCACTGTTGCATTACGGGCCCAGGATCCGATCTCGCAAGCGGGCGTGGCCAGCCAGTTACGGACCCGGCCCGAGGTCAGCGTGACGGAGTGGGGGGAGGGCGAGGCCTCTCCCCGGATCGTGGTCGTCGTCGTGGACGCGGTCGACGAGGCGGTGCTGACGATGCTGCGCCACATCCAGCGCACCAGCACCTCACGCACCGTTCTGGTCACCACGGACATCGACGAGCAGAAGCTGGTGAGCGCCGCGGAGTGCGGTGTCGCCGGTGTGGTCAGGCGCTCCGAAGCGACCCCGGAGCATCTGGTGCAGGTCATCGGGACGGTGGCGCGGGGCGAGGGCCATCTCCCGTCCGACCTGCTGGGACGGCTGCTGGAGGAGGTGGGCCGTCTCCAGGGTCAGGTGCTCGGCCCGCGCGGGCTGCACTTCACCGGTCTCGCGGCGCGCGAGGTGGATGTGCTGAGGCTGGTCGCGGAGGGGTACGACACCGCGGACATCGCGACGAAGCTGGCCTATTCCGAGCGCACCATAAAGAACGTGCTGCACTCGGTGATGACCAGGCTGCAGTTGCGGAACAGATCGCATGCGGTGGCGTACGCGATGCGGCAGGGGCTGATCTGAGCCGACCCGCAGCTCCGGCAGATCCCCCCGCTGCCCTTTCGGGCAGCGGGGGCTTCCCGAGGGTGTGACTCCCGCACCGCTGCGCGTCCGCGGCCGGTACAGGACCCTGACGTCCGGTGTGCCGGATCGGGCGAGGGTGGGGGAGGACTTCCGTGCGCTGGTACCAGCCGCTTCGGCGGGCGCCGCGGTCGCGGCGGGACGGATCGGTCCGGGCCCGGCCGTCCGCCTCGCGCCGCACCCTCACCGCGCTCCGGATCCCGGCCCTCGCACTGCTTCTCGTGGTCAGCGGCATCGCCCCCGGCTCGGCCGTCACATCCGGTGCGCCGGCGGTGGCGGTGCCCGAACCCTGGGTCACGCCCGCCGAGTTCACCGACGCGGTGGACCCGGGCGGCTCCACGGGCGTGGACAAGCAGGTGCGTACACCGGCGATCCCGCCGAGGCCGGACGTGGTCCTGCTGGTGGACGGCACGGGCAGCATGGGCGTCCCGATCGGCGATGTGAAGGATGGTCTGAAGGACATCACGGCGAAGGTCCGCGCACAGCAGCCGGATTCCCGCTTCGCGGTGGCCACCTACGGGGACGAGAAGGACGACCCGACGGCGGAGTTCGCTGTCCTCCAAGGGCTGACAACGAACCTGGACGACGTGCAGACGGGTGTCGGCAAACTGGACACCTCCCGCGGGTACAAGAGCAAAGGTCCGTCGGAGGACTGGATCTACGCGCTGTGGAAAGTGGCCAATGGCGCGGACGGCGGCACGGTCTTCCGCGAGGGCGCCAGTCCGGTCGTGGTCCTGGTGGGCGACGCGTCGAGCCACAACCCCAGCAACAAGATCCCCTACGAGGAAGCGGTGTTCGCGCTCCAGGACAAGGGGGTACGGGTCATCGCCGTCGACGTGACCACCGAGGACGGTGACGGGCTCAACGGCAACGGATACAGCAGCCCGACCTACCAGGACCCGTACCACGAGCCCGACCAGGCCAAGCGGATCGCCGAGGCCACCAACGGCCGCATGCTGAACGGAATTCCCGGCGATGGTGTCACCGAAGCCATCATCGAAGGTTTCAACAACCTTCCCACCAACGTGAGCTACCGCCTGGACAACTGCGATCCGCATCTGTCCGTCAGCCTCGACCCGCCCACCCAGCAGCTCACCAGCGGGGAGACCGCGCACTTCGCGGAGAACATCGACGTCTCCGCGGACGCCCCCCAGGGCACCCGGCTGAGCTGCACCGTCCAGTTCCTGATGGGCACCCAGGCCCCGGGCGCGGAGACGATCGGGCCGGCCGCGGCGGCCGATCCCGACTTCCAGGAGCAGATCAACATCGATGTGAACGACATCGACGCGCCGGTCGTCACCGTGGACGATCTGACCGTCCGGGCCAAGGACAAGGAGGGCGCGCGCGTGACGTACGCCGCCACCGCCCAGGACGCCACCGACGGCACGCTCCCGGTGACCTGCGCCCCTGCCTCCGGTTCGCTCTTCCCGGTCGGCCGGACCACGGTGACCTGCTCGGCGACGGACTCGGCGGGCAACACGGGGACGGACACGGCGGAGATCGAGGTCCTGGAGGCCCCCGTCCCGCCTTCGACGGATGTGGCGATGAAGGTCGACGTCGGCCCCGACCGTACGTACACCGGCCGCCCGGCCCGTGCCCGCTTCGTCGTCACCAATGCCGGTCCGGACCCGGCGACCGGCGTGGTCATCGGCTCCACCTGGCCGAAGCCGTCCAATGGGGAGGACCGCAGCCTGCCCGCCCTGACCCGGTGCACAGCGGCGAACCCGTGCACCATCCCGGCCGGTGGCCGCATCGAGGTGACCCAGACCGGTACGTACCGTGCGGCGGTCACCGGGGACGTACGGGCCACCGTGCGCGGCACGCTGCCGGACCGCCGCAAGGCCAACAACCAGGACACCGACCGGCTGCGCGTCCTGAAACCCTCGCTGACCGTCACCCCGCAGGTCGCCAAGCCGGGACAGCCGGTGCTGGCCCGCGGCAAGGACTATCCGCCGGGCGCGACCGTACGTTTCACGTGGAACATCGGGATCACCCCCGGAGGAGCGACGGCCACGGTGGGCCGCGACGGCACCTTCGAGGTCCAGGTCCTGGTCCTGCGCAAGGACAAGCTCGGCCCGCGCGAGCTGCGGGCGGACTCGCGTGACCTCGCCCGGCTGAAGAAACCGGTCCTGGTGGTGCAGCGGAATCTCCAGCCACCGGACTTCGCGGGCCGCGCATGAGTGCCGGTGACCGTACGGCCGATGACCGCAGGGCCGGTGAACGCACGACCGGTAGCCGCATGGCTGATGACCGCACGGGAGTGATCGGGTGATCCACGAGGTCGACGACGTACTGCGGGCGCTGATCAGGGCGGAGGTACTCGAAGGCGGCCAGATCGCGGTGGTCTTCGACGCCCCGACCCGGGAATGGGCGGCGAAGGTCAACGCGCCCATGGTCAACCTGTATCTCTACGACATCCGCGAGGACATGCGCAGGCGCGAGCGGGGTCTGCACAACGACTACGACGAGCGCGGCACGATCATCGCCCGCCGCCGTCCGCCCCGGTTCTTCAAGCTGTCGTACCTGATCACGGCATGGACGAAGCGCCCGGAGGACGAACACCGGCTGCTCTCCTCGCTGCTCGGCTGCCTGCTCCGTTACGAGGCGCTGCCCCCGGAGCGGCTGGCGGGCACCCTGGCCGAGATCGGGGCGCCGGTACCGATGTCGATCGCGCTGCCGCCGCCGGAGGACCGCTCGTTCGCCGACGTGTGGAGCGCGCTGGGCGGCGAGTTGAAGCCCTCGCTCGACCTGGTGGTCAGCGTGCCGGTGACGGCTTCGCCGAGCTATGTGGTGGGTCCTCCGGTGGGGGACGAGGGGCTGCAGACCCGCTTCGGGGACGTACCCGAGCCGACCGAGCCCGTATCGGAGCCGATGCCGGGCCGCGGGGGCCTCCCGGTCTACGGCGGACGCCCGGGGCGGCCGGGCGGGGGCACCACCTCGCGCATCCCCGACGCGGAACGACGACGGGGCCTGTCCCTCCGGATCGTGGAGACCCGGGGCGCCGGCGGGGACCCACGCGAGTCCGGTGCGGGGTCCCGCAAGTCCGGTACTGGTGCGGGGTCCCGCGAGTCCGGTACGAAGTCCCACAAGGCCGTTACGGAGGACAGCGCCGAATGACCACCGCGGGCGATCCGAACCTGCGTCACCTCCTCGCCCGCGCGGTAGCGGTGGAGCAGCGCATCCGACGGGCGGTCGAGGCCCGGCAGCTCACCGATCCGGACCCGGACGACGCCTTCCGCGGCCTCTACCTCACGGACGAGAACATCGCCCGCCTGCTGGACGAGGACGAGGCCCGCGCCTTCCCGTACCCCGTACCGGACCCCGTCGAGGCGCCCGCGGAACAGACCGGACTCACGTCCCTGGCCGCCGAGTTCGGCCTCACCGCCCTCGACGTCGAGATTCTCCTCATCGCGCTCGTACCGGATCTCGACGACCGCTTCGAGGCGTTCTACGGCTACCTGAACGACGACGTCACCCGCCGCCGCCCGTCCATCGGCCTGGCGCTGGGCCTGTGCGGGCTCTCCCCCGCCGACCAGGTGGCGCGCGGCCGGCTCGCGGCCCGCGCCCCGCTCCGCGAGGGCCGCCTCCTCCTGGTCGAAGACCTGGACCGCCCGTTCCTGAGCCGGGCACTGCGCGTCCCCGACAGGGTCACCGCCCACCTCCTCGGCGACGACACCCCCGACCCCCGGCTGGCCGACCTCCTCGCCCCCTGGCACGCCGTACCGGGCGTCGGAGACCCGGCGCCGCTCGCCGGGGCCCTCGCCCACGGCGCCTCGCTGGCCTACCTCCGCGAGGACCAGGGCGGTGCGGGCACCGCCCTCGCGGCCTCCGCGCTGACCCGTGCGGGCCACCGGGTCCTGGGCCTGGACCTGGCGCGCCTCGCCGAGGACCCGTCACCGGCCGAGGCGGTCCGCTCCCTGGTTCGCGAGGCCAGGCTGACCGGTGCGGGCGTGGTCTGCGCCCCGATCGACGCGGTCTGCCGCGAACACCCGGAGCTCCTCCGGCTGCTCACCGGCACCCCGGTCCCCACGATCCTGGTGGGCCGGGCCCCCTGGGACGCGGCCTGGTCCGCCGCCCCGCCCCTGCTCCTGCACGCCCCACGCGTGGAACCCTCGACCAGGGCGGCCCTCTGGACCGACGCGTACGACGCCCCCGTGCCCGGGACCGTCGACGTGGACCGGCTGCTCGCACCGTTCCTCCTCACCCCGGAACAGATCACCCGCGCGGCCCGGGGCGCCGCCCAGACCACCCATCTGGACGGCGGCACCCTCACCCCCGACCACGTCCGCCAGGGCGCCCGCGCCCAGAACGCGGCGGGCCTGGACCGCCTGGCCCGCCGCATCGAACCCACCGTCACCTGGGACGACCTGGTCCTCCCGCCCGACACCCACGCCCAGCTCCGCGAGCTCACCGCCCGCGCGAGACATCGCGACCGGGTCCTGGGGGAGTGGGGCATGCGCCCCGGCGGCGGCCGCGGGCGGGGCGTGTCCGCCCTCTTCGCCGGTGATTCCGGCACCGGCAAGACGATGTCGGCGGAGGTCATCGCCGCGGACCTGGGCCTGGACCTCTACACGGTCGACCTGGCGACGGTGATCGACAAGTACGTGGGCGAGACGGAGAAGAACCTGGAACGCATCTTCTCGGAAGCCGCAGGCGTGAACGGCGTCCTGCTCTTCGACGAGGCGGACGCGATCTTCGGCAAACGCTCCGACGTGAAGGACGCCCACGACCGCTACGCGAACGTCGAGAGCGCGTACCTCCTCCAGCGCATGGAGTCCTTCGACGGCCTGGCGATCCTCGCCACCAACCTCCGGGCCAACCTGGACGACGCGTTCACCCGCCGCCTGGACCTCGTCATCGACTTCCCGGTCCCGGACCCCGAACAGCGCCTGGTCCTCTGGGAGCGCTGCCTGGGCCCCGTGCTCCCCCGGGGCAAGGACCTGGACCTCGCCTTCTGCGCGGAGAACTTCGAGCTGGCGGGCGGCAACATCCGCTCGATCGCGGTGACGTCCGCGTACCTGGCGGCGGACACGGGCGAGGCGGTGACGATGCCGACGCTGATCCATGCGATCCAGCGCGAGTACCAGAAGCTGGGCCGGCTGACCCTGGCGTCGGAGTTCGGCCCGTACCTGGAGCTGCTGACCTGAGCGCCCTGGAATCGCGCCTGTCCGTAGAGAGCCTTGCGCGAAATCGGGGTTGCCGCCACCGTGGTCAGGGCCGGTCGGTGATCGCCCGGTTCCTCTCCGTACGGCGACGGGAGTCAGCGTGACCGCATTGCCTGTTCTGCCCCATGAACTGCACGGCGACGGCCCGCACAAGGTGATCGCGGTGCACGGCTGGCTCGCCGACCGCTCCGCGTACGCCCCCGTGCTGCCGGATCTCGACCTCGGTGCGTTCCAGTACGCGGTGGTGGACCTGCGGGGGTACGGCGAGGCCCGGGACACGGGCGGCGCGTACACCACGGCGGAGGGGGCCGAGGACGTGCTCGCGCTGGCCGACCGGCTCGGCTGGGAGCGGTTCTCGCTGATCGGTCACTCGATGGGCGGCTCCGTCATCCAGCGGACACTGGCCGCCGCGCCGGACCGGGTACGCAGGATCGTCGGGGTCTCACCCGTCCCCGCGTCCGGCCTGCCGCTCCCGCCCGAGCAGTGGGAACTGTTCGCCGCGGCGTCGCACACCCCGCAGAACCGCCGGATCATCCTCGACACCACCACCGGAGGCCGGCGCCCGGCGGGCTGGCTGGACCGCATGGTGCGCCGCTCGGTCGCGTGCAGCGACGCGAAGGCGTTCCGGGCCTGGCTGGACTCCTGGGCGGGCGAGGACTTCCACGACCAGGTCGAGGGCTCACCCGTGCCCGCCCTCGCCGTCGTGGGCGCGCTGGATCCGGCCCTCTCCGCCGAGTTGCAGCGCGCCACCTGGATGCGCTGGTTCCCCCGGGCCGAACTGGTGGAGCTGCCGTCGTGCGGCCACTACGCGATGGACGAGGCCCCGCTCGACCTGATCCGCGTGGTGGAGGACTTCCTGCGGGCGGACGCGGAGGAGGACGGCGAGGCGAAGGCATGACCGGGTCCGAGCCCGGGGCCGCGCCCGTACCGAATGTCTTCGACCCCAGGCAGTACGGGCGAGGCATCCCCCACGCCCACTACCGCCACCTGCGCGACCACCACCCCGTGGCCTGGCAGGAGGAACCGGAGGTGCTCGGCTGGCCGGCGGGCCCCGGCTTCTGGGCGGTCACCCGGCACGAGGACGTGGTCCGGGTCCTGAAGGACTCCGCGACGTACTCCTCGTACGTGGGCGCCACCCAGATCCGCGACCCGGACCCCGCAGACCTGCCGTTCATCCGCCGCATGATGCTCAACCAGGACCCGCCGCACCACCGACGCCTGCGCGTACTCGTCAGCCGCGCCTTCACCCCGAAGCGCATCGACCGCTTCGAGACCGTCGTCCGCGAACGCGCCCGCTCCCTGCTCACCCGCGCGGTCACCGAGGCGCGGTCCGGCGACGGAACCTGCGACCTCGTCACCCGGGTCACCGACGACTACGCCCTGCTCAACCTCACCGACCTGCTCGGCGTACCGGACACCGACCGCGCGCTCCTCCTCCACTGGACCCGACGCGTCATCGGTTACCAGGACCCCGACGAGGCCGGAACCCCGGAACTCGGCCCGGACGGCAAACCGCTCAACCCCCGTTCCCCGTCCGCCCTGCGCGACATGTTCGACTACGCCCACGCCCTGGCCGCCCACAAGCGCCGCCACCCCGCCGACGACGTCATGACGTCCCTGGCCACGGACCCCGAACTGACCGCTCCCGAAATGGAGATGTTCTTCTTCCTGCTGGTGATCGCCGGCAACGACACCGTACGCAGCGCGGCCCCCGGCGGCCTGCACCTCCTGGCGGAGAACCCCGAGGCGTACCGCCGCCTGCGCGAGGGCGAGGTGGGGTTCGCGACCGCCGTCGACGAACTCCTCCGCCGCCACCCCCCAGTACTCACCTTCCGCCGCACGGCCCGCGAGGACACGGTGCTGGCGGGCACCCGTATCCGTACCGGCGACAAGGTGGTCGTCTTCCACGCCTCCGCCAACCACGACGAACGCGTCTTCCCGGACCCGCACGTTCTGGACCTCACCCGCACCCCCAACCCCCACGTCTCCTTCGGCGACGGCCCACACGTCTGCCTCGGCGCCCACTTCGCGCGGCTGCAACTGAGGGCGCTGTACGAGGAGGTGTGCCGCGTTCTTCCGGCACCGCTCGAACCTGCGGGTTCACCGAGGCGCCTGGTGTCGAACTTCATCAACGGTCTGAAGTCGCTGCCCGTGCGTGTGGCCGGCGCCTGACAGCCGGTCCGCGTCCCGGGCCGGCATCGTGGAACCAGCTCCGCATCGGCCGATCGCCATCGCCACCCGGTTCGGGAAGACGGCCTTCCGACCCCAGGGACAGCGCCCCGCGGAAAGGAACCTTCCGCCAGTCGCCCTGCAGCGCTCACCGAGGTGCACCATTTCTTTCTTCATTCTCATTCCCTCACGAAATTTCTAGTCGAGCGGCCGGCAGACGAGTAGACGTGGTCACTCGTCTGAATTGGCGGCATCCGGCCCCGAGACTTTGTGCAGCAGGTGAGCGCAGCGCGTCCCCGAGACTGCGTGCGGAGGTTTGCGATCACGCTGCATTTCACTCAAGGAGTCCAGGACCAGCGGTGTGCCTGAAACCACAGAACCAGGTGCTTGCCGATGTCGGGTAACTGAATCCACGTCCGGGACAAGTCCGGGACAGCAGGCGGTCGCAGGGCCGCTGAGCTTCGGCGCCGGTGCGCCGGCGGCGTAGGCACAGATGTTCCTGCGCGCTCCTGCGGTCCGGCCCGGCGCTTGAGGGGCTCGACCGTGGGGCGGGCGCCCGGGTGCTCGCGCGGGGCAGGTTCGGACTTCGTGTCAGCCCTGCCCGGGGGCCGCAGTGGGGGAACTGTCGGCCCGGTATCCCTGCTCTGTTCCGGAGGGGCAGCATCTGACTACACTCAAATCGGGCCGCCGAGCAGTCGGCGTGCCGTGGTGGTGATGGAGCACGGGACTACCCGTACGCCGCTTTATCCCCCTTTCACTCCGAGTTCGACGGAATGCACCAGAAGGGCGGAAATGGTCTCCCGCGAACGTCTCGTAGAAGTTTTCGGAGAAGATACGGTCCTCCTTCCCGCGGAGGCGGTCCCGGAGGAACTCCGGCGGCAGCCTGCCGGTCAAACCCTTATGCACACCGGACTTCCCATGAACTTGCTGGATGCGATCTCTTCCGTGCCTGGCCTGGAAGAGGGAGTGAAAACGTACGGCGAGCATTGCGAAGAAGTCGGTATCGAATCGGATGAGCGAATTCGAGCAATGTATCGGATCGGCTTCGCGGGCACCGGAGACATCCTTGTCGAGCCTGCCACCGGAGATGTCTACTACGCAGTCCCCGAAGCCGACATCATTCGCCGGATCAACACGTCGGTCGACAAGTATGTCGAGGGTCTTCGCACGCTGGAGGCGGAACGTGAACGTTTCGATTTTCTCGACGAAGAAGATGTAGTAATCCAGCGCGAGGAACTTTCCGATGTGCTGCGGGAATCCGATGAGGCTGCCTGGGGCACCGCTTCCTCGTTCTGGCGCTGGATCATCGAGCAGATCAGTGCCGACGACTATCGCGTATTCTGATGTGCGGGTTCACCCGCCTGACATCAAATCCTCTGCCGCCTTTTGTTCCGCTTCCTTGCGCTCTTGGGCCTGTTTTCGGATTTCCTGAATCCGCTCGTCGGCCACCAGGTCGTTCACCTGTTTTGCGCGATCCTTGAGTTGCTTGCGGAGGATTTTCATCTGCTGCTCCGTTTTATCGACCCCGCCGTTCGTGTCCAGGGACTGGTAGTCCGGCCGTCGAGCCGCGAGCTCTGCGATCTCCGCTGCAGAGGAGTCGGCACTGCTATCGAAGGCGGAAATCTCTTGATCGCTGAAGTTGGTTGAGCGCATCGAATCAAGGGTTATCGCGTGTACTTGCACGCCCGCCTTTTCCAGGATTGCCACGCCCAACTTCTGCGTATCATTCGTCCCGCGCAGTTGATGCCACCGCAGTTCGTCCGGGACCGGCGGCGGTGTGGCGGCACCGGGGCTCCCTCCGGTTTGCTCGGCTATATCCTTCTGCGCTTTTTTGTATTCTTTCTGAACTTCCTCGATGCGCTTGCGCGTTTCCTCCTCGCTGGTTCCCCAGAAACGCCTGACCTTCGGCTCCGGCGGCGGCTTGGACGGATTCTTCTTCTGTGCCTCGGCGCGGGCCTTCTCAAGCTGTTCGTGAGTGACAAGTGATTTGCTGGCAAACTGTTTGATGAGGTCACCGTTCCGCTGCCTCACCTCTTCGCTGATGACTGACCCGCCCCTGTACGGAGCTGTTACGTTGGCCTTGGCGGTGACAGTGGCCCCGCGCTTCTCAAGTTTCCTGACAAACTCTGCGATAAAGTCTGCGCAGTTCACGCAGGAGCTTCTGTTGATGAACAGGTCCATATTGATGACGACGCCTTCAAGGCTGCCCTCTCCGTAGTCTCCCCAGAGCAGCCGGTCGAACGCCTGAATAACCTTCTCCTCTCCATGCGCCTCGGAATAACTTCGCATGAACTTCTTGTCCGAAGCCTCCATGTTGCTGCTCTCGAATGTCTTTGTGTTCCTGCTCTGTGCCGCACTCTTTCCGCTCCAGGAAATGATGCCTCGTGCATAGGTGGGCGGCGCCCACTCCTTCTTTTTGTCAGCGCCTCCGGCGGGATTGATTTCCATCTTTGCCGCAGCCTGGTTCAGTGTTGCCCAGCCTCTTATCTCATGGATCCATGGGAGTTCTGCGAATTTGTCTCCAGGCTGCGAAACGGTGTCCACGTCGTCGGCAGAGTATTCCGGGTTCACCTTCGCTCGAATGCGAACGGAAGTTTTACCGTGGGTTCCGGTGACAAACGAAAGGCTGGTCAGTCCCTGGCGCTTGTAGCGGCTCTCTATCTCGCGCAGTATGGACTTCGCCTGGGTCGGCGAAACTCCGCCCGCGACCCGGCGGGTGGCCTCCTCTGCCGCCTTGCGGGCCAGTTGTGCAAGCTCTTTCTGGGACTTCCCGGCCTTGGGATCGTGAGGATCCCCCTTCTTGCCCTTGAGTTTGTTCCAGAGGGCTTTGCCTTTTTTGACGATGAAGTTGACGATTTTGTCGATGGCGCGGTTGACGGGTCGGGCGACGGCGTGGAAGACGGATTTGACCTTGTTGGCGAGGGATCCGATGCCGAGGAGTGAGGCGAGGAAGCCGATCAACAGCGGCACACTGGCCGCGAGGGCGGTTTCGACCATTTTGGGGACGCCTGCCGAGCCGCCGTTGGCGATGGCGATGACGGCGTCCAGGACGGCGTTGACGAACTCCACGATCTGGGCGCCCTGGTTCACGATGAACGTGACGATGTCGATGATTCCCTTGACCGCGCGGACGAAGGCGGAGGCGGGGTTGAGGAGGGAGATGATCCAGGTGATCCCGGCGACGATGACGGTGGGGATCAGGTAGCTGGTGAGTTTTTCGAGGATGGTGGCCTTGAGGTCGCCGGCCTCGGACTCGATTTCCTTGACGGCGCCTGCGGGGCCTTCCGTCGCGAGTTTCTTTGCGACGGGGACGGAGGACTCGACGGCGGTCATGGCCTGGTCGGGGATGCCCTTGCGGGTGATGCGGGCGCGGATGTTGTCCCAGGTCAGGCCGAGGAGGGAGCCGATGAGCTGGATGATGCCCTTGAGGTCGAACTTCTGGGGGAGCTCCAGGCCCGCCTTGACCGCGGTGCCCAGCAGCCAGGAGACGACGCCGATCTTGAGGTGCTCGGCGATGTTGGTGATGAAGAGGTTGAGGCCGGCGCCGACTGCCTTGACCAGGTTGCCGAGGAACCCGATGGGGTCCTTGATGATCTTCATGATCGCGGAGGCGGCCTTGGCGAGGATGCCGAGGAGGAGGTTCTTCAGTTCGTTGATCGTCTTGATGACGCCGACGATCGCGTCCTTCGCCTTGTCGACCAGGCCCTTGTTGGCCTCCTGGAGCTTCTTGATCTCCTCGTCGACCTTGTTCAGGGCGGCGGTGTACTTCTGGGCGAGGTCCTGGACGAGCTGCTCGGACTTCTCGTTGACCGTGGCTTCCAGGTCGTCGAACTTGCCCGCGAAGTCGGTGGCGGCCTCCTGGCCGAACTCGCGCAGGTCTGCGGGGAGTTTGTCCACCTCGGCCTTCAGCTCCGTCCGGCCCTTGGCTATGCGGGCCTTTGCCTTGCCCAGTTCGGTGCCGATGATGTCGGCGACGGACGAGATGACCGTCTGCATCTGGGAGACGTAGAGCTTGCGGGCCTCCTGGAAGAGGTCGTTGGCCTCCTTCGGCATGCCCATCAGCTTGTCCTTGGCCCACTTCGCGGGGCCGAACATGCCTGAGTAGCGCTTGTCCTTGTACTTCTTCATGCGGCGCTTGTGGTCGGCGGTGAACGCGTCGCGGGCCGCCTTCTCGCCCGAGGTGAATGCCTCGTCGACCTTCTTGTCGAGGCCGGACAGGGTCTCCTCGACGTCCTTCTTCGTTCCGTCGTAGACCTTCTGGAGCTTGGCGGTCACCTCGGCGCGCTTCTTCTCGTCCTTGGACTTCGTCTCGCCCTTGCCGCCGTCGACCTGTTTGCCTGCCGAGGTCCTGGTTGCGGTCAACGCGTTCATGGCCTGCGCCCCGGAGGCCGCCGCCCCGGCCTTCGCGGTACTCAGCTGCTGGGCCTCGGCCGCCTTGCCCTTCGCGGGAGCCTTCGCGGAATCGGTCTCGGCGGTCTTCTTCGCCGAGAGGGCCTGGTCGAATTCCGGCTCGTTGCCCTTGGCGAGCTGGTCCTCGGTGACTTCGGCGTCCGCCATCGCCTGGTCGTTGGCGGCCGGGCCCTCGGAGAAGTCCGTGACCGAGGCCGGCTGCTTGTCCGGGACCGCGTCTGCGGCGGACGGGGCGCCGGGGTTGGCGGGCGGCTGGTCGGGGGTCATCGGGGTGACGGGCTTGTCCTTGGCCGCCGCCGTGTCCGGTGGGGCCTTGGTGGCCGTGTCGATGTCCTTGGCGGAGGAGTCCTTGCCGTCCTTGACCTTGCCGTCGACCTCGTCCTTGATCTGGTCGGCCTTGCCGGACTTGGAGAACTTGTCGGCCTGGTCGAGGTTCTTCGGGGCCTGGGCGTCGATGGCCTTGTTCACCGCGTCGATGAACGCCTGCTTGTTGAACTCGCCGGGCTTCGCGGCGTTCATCTTCTCGGCGTTGGCCGCCTTGCCCTGGGCCTCCTTGTCGTCGGGGGGTGCGACGGCCGCGTCCTGTGCTGACTTGGACTCGGTGGCGGCGGGGGCGTGTGCGGCCAGGCGGACCTTCTTGGCCGCCACGTCGGACTTGACCTTGCGGAAACCGGGGGCCTGGGCGGGGGACGGCTTCACCGGGGCCGTGTAGCGCTGGGCGACCAGGCGGGAGACGGCCCTGTTGCCCGCCGCGCGTTGCAGGCGTTGCACGCTGCGGGGGTCGGGGGCCGGGCGGTCGGCCGGCGGGCGGTGGGGTGGGGGCGTTTGGGAACGTGACACTTCGGGCTTGAGTGTCACGTTCTCGCGATGGGGGGTACCTCTGCCGTCGGACGCGGAGGCGGGGTCCTTCTCCGGAACCGCCTTCATCCGCCCTCCCGGCCGCGCATGTGCCCTGTCGGTGTCCCAGGGTGTGCGCAGTGCTCGCGGGGTACGCAGGGCAGGCGCACCGCGGTCCGGGGCAGCGCCCCGCGGCACGTACAGCACGACGGCGTTGCCTGATCGGGCAGGGGCCGGTGCACGGGTGGGCGGCCGTGTGTCCGTTCCCGGTGATCGCCGGTGTCGCGAGAATTGCGGGCGTTCCCGGCCAAGGAGAGACTCACATGCCGTCGTACCTGTCCCCGGGCGTCTACGTCGAAGAGATCGAGTCCGGATCCCGGCCGATCGAAGGGGTGGGCACCTCGGTCGCCGCTTTCGTCGGCTTCGCCCGCAAGGGCCCGTTCGACGAGCCGACGCTGATCACCAACTGGAGCCAGTTCGCCGGCACGTTCGGTGACTTCGTCGACGGTACGTATCTGGCGTCCGCCGTGTACGGGTTCTTCGCCAACGGTGGCGGCGTCTGTTACGTGGTGCGTATTGATGACGGCACCGAGCTCCCTGCCGAGGACGAGGGCGAGAGGGACGGGGGCGCCGGGCAGCTGCCCGCGGGGGCGGAGACGCAGCTCGGGCCGTACGCGGTGAGGCCCCGCCCCGGCGTGGCCGGAGAGATCACCGTAGAGGTGGCCGAGGTGGAGGGGGACGATCCGCCCTCCGACGTCTTCCAGCTGGTCGTGAAGCGGGACGGTCAGGTCGCGGAGACGTACGCGAGCGTCACGACCAAGCGCAGCAAGGAGAACGTCGCCACCCGGGTCAACGCCAAGTCGGAGCTCATCGAGATCCGCGAGACCGGGCGCGGTGCCGCTCCGGCCAGGCCCACGACGCAGAGCGTGACACTGGCCCCGGCCGCACCCGCATCGCCCGCCGCCGGGGCGCTGACCCCCGAGCTGTACGTCGGCGATCCCGACCGGCGGACCGGGCTCGGCGGGCTCGAAGCGGTCGAAGAGGTCACGACCATCGCCGTGCCGGACCTGATGAGCGCGTACGAACGCGGGCTGCTGGACCTGGAGTCGGTCATCGCCGTTCAGCAAGGGCTCATCAGCCACTGCGAGTTGATGGGTGACCGGGTCGCCGTCCTCGACCCGCCGCCGGGACTGAGCCCGCAGCAGATCCGCGCCTGGCGCACCGACCGCGCCAACTTCGACTCCAAGTACGCCACGCTCTACTACCCCTGGATCCGGGTCGCCGACCCCTCGTCCGGGCGCGCCCGGCTCGTACCGCCGAGCGGCCACATCGCCGGGGTCTGGGCCCGCAACGACGAGTCGCGCGGGGTGCACAAGGCTCCCGCCAACGAGGTCGTACGCGGTGCGGTCGCCCTGCAGACCCAGCTGACCAAGGGTGAACACGATCTGCTCAACCCGATCGGACTGAACTGCATCCGGTCCTTCCCCGGGCGCGGCATCCGGGTCTGGGGCGCGCGCACGCTGGCCTCCGACCCGGCCTGGCGCTATCTGAACGTCCGGCGCCTCTTCAACTACCTGGAGGAGTCGATCCTCGCCGGTACGCAGTGGGTCGTCTTCGAGCCGAACGACGACGCGCTGTGGGCCCGTATCCGGCGCACGGTGTCGGCGTTCCTGGTCAACGAATGGCGCAAGGGGGCGCTGTTCGGGCTCACCCCGGAAGAGGCGTTCTACGTCAAGTGTGACCGCGAGACCAACCCGCCGGAGAGTATCGACGCAGGTCAGGTCATCTGCGAGATCGGGGTGGCACCGGTCAGGCCGGCCGAGTTCGTGGTCTTCCGCCTCTCCCAGCTGACCGGGGGCACCGGCGGCGTCGACGAGTAGCGAGGCCTGGTCCCCCTAGGTCCACCAAGCGGTAAGAGCCGTAAAGGAGCCTGTTGTGCCACTTCCCGATCTCGACAGCACCGTCGGGGCCTCCTTCGGCCTCGAATTCGACAGCGTCGTCATCAAGCAGATCACCGAGGTCAGCGGTCTGAAGATGGAGCAGGACGTCATCGAGCTGAAGCAGAACACCGCCGACGGCCGGTACGCCATCAAGAAGCTCCCCGGCAGGCCGAAGGCCGGTGAGGTGACCGTGACCCGCGGTCTCACCGAGGACAACAGCTTCGAACGGTGGATCAAGGACTCCCGGTTCGGCCGGATGACCGCGGCCCGCCGCAACGGTGCGGTCATCGTGTACGACCACGAGGGCATCGCCATCAAGCGCTACAAGCTC
This sequence comes from Streptomyces sp. NPDC001933, assembly GCF_042890955.1. NCBI lineage: Bacteria > Bacillati > Actinomycetota > Actinomycetes > Kitasatosporales > Streptomycetaceae > Streptomyces > Streptomyces sp. NPDC001933. The sequence continues at coordinate 393,491 of NZ_JBIASS010000006.1, forward strand.
ATCAACGCCTGGCCGAAGTCCCTGGAGATCGGGACCCTCAAGGCCGGTGACACCTCGGTCCTGACGGAGAAGCTCGCGATCACGTACGAAAGCATGGAACTCGACTGATGCGACGTACGACAGAGACGCCCGCTCCGGCCCCGGCCTCGGACCCGGCCGGGGGGACGGAACGGCGGTCCGGTCAACGGGAGCCGCTCCGCACCGAGTTCACCTTCGAGCTGCCGCGCGGGTACGTCGACGAGACGGGCGCCGTGCACCACACGGGCGTCATGCGGCTCGCGACCGCGCGCGACGAACTCGTGCCGTTGCGGGACGACCGGGTGCGGGAGAACTCCGCCTACCTCTCGGTCGTGCTCATCGCCAGGGTCGTCACCCGGATCGGCACGATCGACGACATCCACCCCGGCATCATCGAGGACCTCTTCGCCTCCGACCTGGCCTTCCTCCAGGACTTCTACCGGCGGATCAATGCGGAGGGACACACCCGTGCCGCCGTCTCCTGCCCGGCCTGCAAGGAGGAGTTCGCGGTGAATCTCGCCGGTGGCCGCCTGGGGGAATCGTGACGTACGCGGCCGACCTGCTCTACGAGGAGGTCGCGTACCTCGCCTATCACTTCCACTGGCCGCTCGATGAGCTGCTGGACCTGGAACACCCGGAACGACTGAGGTTCGTCGCACAGGTCGCTCGCCTCAACGGGCAGTAGCGAACAGCGCAGGGAGGGCGGGAAAATCCATGGGCCTGATGTCCTGGCTGCGCGGCGGCGGGCGTACGGAGACGGGTGCGGGGGCGGGGACGGGTTCGGCGACGGGCAGTGCGGGCGCCGGTCCGGTGGCCGCGCCGCGCGAGCGGGTCGATCCGGCCGAACTGCCGCCCATTCAGCGGACCTTGGGCGCTCAGGATCTGGTGATCGATCCTGCCGGTTTCCAGGGGTCGCTCTCCACCCGGCAGGACACCTCGCTCGGTACGCCCCTCGGGCACCTGGTCAGCCCGGACGCGCCCACCGGGCTGGTGCACGGGATCACCGCCCCGGCCGCCCCGGTCACCGCGGAGCGCCCGTCGCCGGTGCAGCGGTCCGTGGAGCGACCGGGGGAGCCGCCGGTCCGGACCGGGTTCGTACCCCTGTCCGTGTCCGTGCCCGTTCCCATGGCTGTGCAGCGTGCTGTCGCGGGGGGTGCGCCCGCGATGACGTCGGCCGGGGAGTCGGCCGTGGCGGAGTTGCCGGTGCGGAGGTTGGTGGGCGAGCAGCCGCTCGTACCGGCCGTGGCTCCTGAGCCGGCGCCGGAGTCCGATGTCCCGTCGCCGTCCGCGGCCCCGCCCGTTCAGCGTTCGGCGCTGCCTGCGGCCCCGGACCGGCCCCGGCGGGCGCCCGGTCTCGGTGCGCCGATGTCCGCGCTGCCGCCCACGGCGCAGCGGCAGGCTGCCCACGACGGTCCGGAGACGGCGGGGACGGGCGGGCGAGCCGGTGAGGTGACCGGGGGCGCCGAGGCCGCTGAGAACGCTGAGGCCGCTGGGACCGCTGTGTTCTCCGGGGCGTCCGGGGTGCCGGAGCCGGCCGCCGACGCCGGGGGGCCCACCGCGCCGCTGCTCGGCGACTCGCCTCTGCTGCCTGCCGCGTCGGAGTCCGTACCGGCGGTCCCCGAACCGGCGGTGCAGCGGACGTCCGCCGTGCCCGCGTGGGCACCCCTCTCGCCGCCCCCGCCCACCGGCCCGGTCGCGCCCCTGCTCGCCGACCGGCCCGTGACGCTCCAGGCCGGGCCGGGCAGCGGTGCAGGTGGCGGCACCGTACAGCGTTCGGCCGTGGACGGGGCGGCAGGGGGGCCTCCGGCCGGTTCGGGGCCGATGTCCGGGGCGCCGGGCTCGTCGGCGTTCCCTTCGGCGTCGTCCGCGCCGGACTCCGTTCCGGTGCGCTGGACGTCCGACCGGGAGGGCGTGCCCTCGGTGACGCCGGCCGAGTCCTTTCCGGCGGCGTTGCAACGTACCGCCGTGCCTCCGCCCGCCCCGTCGCCTCCCGCCCTGCAGCGTCAGGCAGCCGGGGGGCCGCCGGTGCCGCGTTCATTGCCGGGTTCCGGTAGCCGGGCCGCGCCGTCCACCGCCTCCGTGTCGGAGCCGACCTCCTTCACCACGGCCGGTACGGCCGCCGTGGCCGCCGGGGTCGCCCAGCGGATGGCGGACGGCAGCGTCGTCTTCGGGTCGCCGCCGCCGTCGTACTCGGCGCCCGTCGTGCAGCGCGAGACGGAGAGCGAGGAGCCACCGCCTCCGGATCCGCCCCAGGAGGCCGTGGCCGAAGCCGAGTCCCAGCCGGAACCGGAACCCGGCCCCACGGCCGACGCCCACGGTGCGCCGGGCGCTTCCGCAGTCACCTCCGCCCCCGGTTCCGCCGCCGGTGGAGCGCCCGTCGTCACCGACGAGCTGGTGCGCGCCCTGTACGCGCCGCTCAGCAGGCTCTTCAAGGCCGATCTGCGGCTGGAACGCGAACGAGCGGGATTCCTCATCAACACCAGGCACTGAGATCCACACCAGGCACTGGGATCAACACCAGGCACTGAGATCGAGAGGTACGGACCATGGCCACCGCCCAGGAGAACGACCCCGCCGTCAGTGTCTGCTTCGTCGTCACGATCGACGACATCGAGCTCGGATCGTTCAACACATGCGACGGACTGGGCTGTGAAGTGGTGCTCGAAACACGGGAGGAGGGCGGCAACAACGGGCATCTGTGGCAGCTGCCGACCCGCCTGAAGTACTCGAACGTCAAGCTGTCCAGGCCGCTCACCAAGGAGACCGAGAAGGTCGCGCGCTGGTTCGCCACCATGACCACCGGGTTCAGCCGCAAGACGGCGCACATCGAGGCGCGGACCGGGGACGGGCAGAAGGTGGCCCAGTGGGGACTGCTGGAGGTCGTGCCGGTCCGCTGGACCGGGCCCTCCTTCTCCCCCGAATCGCCCAAGGTCGCGATGGAGACGATCGAGATCGCCCATCACGGCTATGTGATGGAGGGCTGAGCGTCGTGAGCGGTGCGGGTCCCATCGCCTTCAGCGCCGCCGGTACGTCGGGGGCATCGGCCGCGAAGGCGGGCAGGGGAGGTTCGGCCCGGCCCAAGCTGGAGCACGCCTATCTGGAACTGCGGACCCCGCCGACCGGCGGCGGCCTCACCCCCGGCGGCCCGTGCGGGCGGATCGACTTCCAGTTCAACCCCAAGGAGCTCAGCCTCACCAAGGCCGCTTCCTGGAAGCGGAGTCCGGCCAAGGGCGCGAAGAGCTCCGGCCCGCCGGAGTACCAGGGCTCGCAGCCCAGCAAGCTCACAGTGGAGATGTTCTTCGACGCCAGCGACACCCAGGACACCCGGGTGGTGACCTCCGTGGAGCAGCTCTTCGCCTGCTGCGTGCCGACCAACGAGACCCGGCAGCAGCAGCGGTCCTCGCCGCCGTGGGTGGTCTTCCACTGGGGCGGGCTTACCGGGTTCCCCGGCTACGTCAGCCAAGTACAGGCGAAGTACACCCTGTTCACCACGTCGGGCGTGCCGATCCGGGCCGTCTGCCAGGTGACCATGGAGGAGATCAGCGGCGACACCCCGGGCCAGAACCCGACCTCGGGCGCGCTCGCGGCCCGGCGGGTGCACCGGCTGGGCGCCGGGGACTCGCTGCCCTCGCTCGCCCAGCGCGAGTACGGCGACCCGGCGGCCTGGCGGGTGATCGCGGAGGCGAACGGGATCGACGACCCGCTCCGGCTGACCCCCGGACGGCAGCTGCTGCTCCCCGCGCTCGACGAGCTGAACCGGCTCGAAGAGGCCAGGGACGGAGGGCGGTCCTGATGGCGCAGCCGGGCGTCGCGACGGCGCTGGTGGTGGAGTTCGGCGGCAGCCCGCTGCCGCCGAAGTTCGTGAACACGCTGGTCGAGGGGTACGTCGACGACAGCCGGACGCTGCCCGACCTGTTCCTCCTGCGGTTCCGCGACCCGGACCGGGTGCTGTTGGAGCAGACCGGGCTGAAGATCGGCAGCGAGGCCCGGCTGCTGGCCCGCGCGGGCGGCGACTCGGCACCGAAACCGCTGCTCAAGGGGGTCGTCACCGCCCTGGAGGTGGAACTCGACGAGACCGGCACGTTCACCGTCGTACGCGGGCTCGACGAGTCGCACCGGCTGTTCCGCGGACGCCGGGTGGCCAGCTACCAGAACATGACGCTCGCCGACATCTGCGCCCAGGTCGCCCAGCGCGCCGGACTCAAGCCGGGCACGGTCGACGTGGCCGGTCCGGTGCTCGAACACATCGCCCAGCCCAACGTCACGGACTGGGAGTTCATCCGGGACCTGGCCGAGGAGGCGGGCGCCCAGGCGTATGTGCTCGACGGCCGGCTGCACATCACCCGGCCCGCGGAGGCGAGCGGCGCACCGGACGGTTCGGCGCGCGCCGACCGCGATCCGCTGGTCCTGGAGATGGGCAGCAACCTGCTGCGCTGCCGGGCCGGGGTGTCGTCCGCCGAGCAGGTCTCCGAGGTCGAGGTGCGCGGCTGGGACGTCAAGGCCAAGCAGCCGCTCGTCGGGCGGGCGCCCGCCGGGAAGTCGGCGACGCTGGAGCTGGGGGTGAGCGCGGCCGAGGTGACCGCCCCGTTCGGCGAGGCGCGCTTCGTGGTCACGGACGCGGCGTACGGGGCCCAGGCGCAGGTGGACCAGGCGGCGAAGGCCCTGGCGGAGCGGATCGCCGGGTCGTTCGCGGAGCTGGAGGCGGTGATCCGGGGGAACCCGGAGGTGCGGGCCGGCAGCGCGGTGGCGCTCAACGCGGTGGGGGCGCCGTTCGAGGGGCGGTACACGGTCACGTCGTCCCGGCACGTCTTCGACCCGGTGCGCGGGTACGAGACCTGGCTCACCGTCTCCGGTCAGCAGGAGCGTTCGCTGTTCGGGCTGACCGGCGGCGGGCCGGGCTCCGGCGGGGCCGGTGGCGGGGGCGGGTCGCGGTGCGCGGGGCTGGTCAGCGGGACGGTCACGGACACTCAGGACCCGGAGGGCTCGGGCCGGGTCAAGGTGCGGTTCCCCTGGCTGTCGGACGAGTACGCGAGCGACTGGGCGCGCACGGCGCAGTCCGGCGGGACGAGCGGCGGCGAGGCGTTCATCCCCGAGGTGGGGGACGAGGTGCTGGTGGGGTTCGAGCACGGGCACCTGGACCGTCCGTACGTCCTCGCCGGTCTGTACAACGGGAAGGACCGGCCGTCCCAGGGAAGCGGCAGCGGGGGCGGAAGCGGTGGCGGGGGACCGGCCGGCGGTGGGCCGGGCGGCGTGGCCGGGGCCGTGGCCGGAGCCGTGACCGGCGAGTCGTCCGCCTCGGGACCCGCTTCGGAACCGGCCCCGGGAGCCCCGCTCGTCGACCCGACCAGCGGGGCCGTCAACCGTCGCTCGGTCGCCTCCAAGAGCGGCAACCAGCTGGAGATCCTGGACGACGCCAACGGCCCGCAGGGCGTACGCCTGCTCACCGGCGACGGAAAGCTGAAGATCGATCTGGACCGCAAGGGCACCGTGATCGTGATCAACAGCGACGGCAGCGTGAACATCGAGGCCAAGCAGCAGGTGTCCATCAAGGCGGCCCGCGGGGTCGCGCTGGACGGCGGGCAGGGAACCCTCGAACTGAGCGGCGACAGCGTCACGTTGAAGTCCCGCAGCGGAGTGAGCGTCGACGGCGGGAACGGCGAGGTCAAGCTCGCCACCGGCGGCACGGTGACGGTCCGGGGCGCCCAGGTCGCGGTCGACGGAACGCAGCGCACCGACATCAAGGGCGGCTCGTCCCTGTCCGTCAACGCACCCATGGTGAAGATCAATTGACCGCGCGGACGCGCCGATCGAGAGGAACGCACTGCCATGTCAGCAGCCGCGGCGGCAGCCGCACGGGTCGGTGACCCCACCGGACACCCCGGCACGGTCGGGCCTCCCGGCGTCCCGTCCGTGCTGATCGGCGGGCTCCCCGCCGCCACGGTCGGCACCCCGCACCTGTGCGCGTCGCCGCCGCCCGCGGTGCACGCCCCGTCCGTGATCGCCCCGCCAGGCAGCACCACGGTGCTGATCGGCGGGCGGCCCGCCGCCCGGGTCGGGGACCGGGCCGCCTGCGGCGCACCGATCGTGTCCGGGTGCCCGACGGTGCTGATCGGAGGCTGAGCGGCCATGGGACAGGAGTTCATCGGCGCGGGCTGGGCCTTCCCGCCGCGCACCGACGCCACCGGGTCCATCGCCCTGGTGCGCGGCGAGCACGAGCTGGAGGAGTCGATCCGGCTGATCCTGGCGACGTCACCGGGCGAGCGGCCGATGCGGCCCGAGTTCGGCTGCGCCGTCAACGACTACGTGTTCGCCCCGGCGGACGCGGGCACGGCCGGGCAGCTCGCGTACGAGGTACGGCTCGCGCTGGACCGGTGGGAGCCCCGGATCGAGGTCACCGAGGTCGTCGTCCGGTTCGACGAGGCGGACAACGGCGTCCTGTACATCGACATCGGCTACACCGTGCGGGGCGCCAACGACCCCCGGAACCTGGTCTTCCCGTTCTATGTGATCCCGCAGCACGAGGAGGTGGACGGCGCGTGACGCTGCCCAGCCCGTATCTGGACGACCGCCGCTTCCAGGGCCTGGTCGACGAGGCGAAACGGCTCGTCCAGCAGCGCTGCCCCGAGTGGACCGACCACAACGTGTCGGACCCCGGGGTGACCCTCATCGAGGCCTTCGCGACCATGGTCGACCAGCTCGTCTACCGGGTGAACCGCGTCCCGGAGAAGAGCTATCTGACCTTCCTCGACCTGATCGGCGTCCGCCTCCACCCGCCCACGGCCGCCCACACCGATGTGACGTTCCGGCTCTCCGCGCCGCAGCCCGATCCGGTACGGGTGCGGGCCGGCACGGAGGTCGCGACCGTACGCACCGAGACCGAGGAGGCGGTCGTCTTCACGACCGTCGGTGAACTGTCCATCGTGCCCTGCGAGTTCGCGCACCTCGCCACCTGGCCGACGTCCGGCGACGCCCTGGACCGTACCGAGGAGCTCGCGCTCGGCCGGTCCGTACCCTGCTTCGGTACCACGCCCGCGCCCGGCGACGCGCTCTACGTGGGCTTGTCCGCGGCCGTCCCCTCGGGGGTCGTCGTGCTCCGGCTGGACTGCGCCGTCGAGGGCGTCGGCGTGGACCCGCTGCGGCCGCCGCTGGTCTGGGAGGCGTGGGACGGCAGCGCCTGGGCGGCCTGCGAGGTCGAGAAGGACGACACCGGCGGCTTCAACCGGTCCGGTGAGCTGATCCTGCATCTGCCGCAGGGCCACACACCCGCCGTCGTCGTGCGCCGGACCGGCGGGTGGCTGCGCTGCCGCCTGGTGGAGGCGGACCCGGGGCAGCCCACGTACATGGCGCCCCCGGTGGTCCGCCGGATCACCGCGTTCACGATCGGCGCGACCGTCGGCGCGGTGCATGCCGAGACCGTCACCGACGAGGTGCTCGGCCCGGCCGAAGGTGTACCCGGCCAGACCTTCACGATCAGCCGCCCGCCCGTCGTACCCGGCGACTTCGTCGTCGAGGTGGCGGACCCGTCGGGAGGCGGCCCGCAGGACACGGAATGGACCCGGGTCGACGACTTCGCGCACTCCGGCCCGGAGGACCGGCACATCACGCTCGACCCCAACTCGGGGCGGGTCGAGTTCGGTCCGGCGGTGCGGGAGCGGGACGGCTCGATCCGCTACTACGGGAAGGTGCCGCCGAAGGGCGCCACCGTACGCGTGCGCTCGTACCGCACCGGCGGGGGCGTGCGCGGCAATGTCGCCCGCTCCACCCTCCGGGTGCTGCGCAGCGCCATCCCGTACGTGGCCCGGGTGGAGAACCGCAGCCCGGCGCTGGGCGGGGTCGACGGCGAGACGGTGGAGAGCGCCCGGGTGCGCGGACCGATGACGCTGCGGACCCTGCACCGGGCCGTCGTACCGCACGACTACGAACTGCTGGCCCGCGAGGTCGCACCCGACGCGGCCCGGGTGCAGTGCATCCCGGCCGGCGAGGACTCGGCCGTCGAGGCGGGCGGCGTGCGGCTGCTCGTCGTACCGGCCGGGCGCAGCGACGAGCAGGGCCGGATCCGGTTCGACGAACTCGTCCCGCCGCAGCACACCCTCGCCCTGATCGCGGGCCATCTGGACGAACGGAGGCCGATCGGGGCCCGGTTGGTGGTCGAGCGGCCCTTCTACCAGGGGGTCACGGTGGTCGCCACGGTCCAGGCCCGCAGGGGTGCCGTGCTGGAGCGCGTGCGCGAGGAGGCGCTGACCGCCCTCTACAGCTACTTCAACCCGCTGAGCGGCGGACCGGGCCGCGACGGCTGGCCGTTCGGGCGGCCCATCCAGTCGGGCGAGGCGTTCGCCGTACTGCAGCAGGTGGCGGGCGTGGACCTGGTGGAGGACGTACGCCTCTTCCCCGCCGACCCGGTGAACGGGCAGCGCGGCGAGCCCACCACCAAGATCGCGCTGGACCGGCACGCGCTGGTCTTCAGCTACGAGCACCAGCTCCGGGTACGGGAGGCCTGACCGCCATGCGCACAGCCGTGACCGGCCTGCCGACACCGCACCCGCTGATCGAACAGCTCCCGGCGGTCTACCTGGAGCAGGACTTCCTCCAGCGGTTCCTCGCGGCGCTCGACGACGTGCTCGCCCCGGTCCTGCTCTCCATCGACAACCTGCCCGCCCACCTCGACCCCCGCAGCGCGCCCGAGGACTTCCTCGCCTGGCTGGCCCAGTGGGTGGCCGTCGACACCCGCTCGGACCATCCGGTCGAGCAGCGGCGTGCGACGGTGCGCGGCGCGGTCGAGCGGCACAGCAGGCGGGGCACCCGGCGCGGTCTCGCGGAGGCGGTGTTCCTGGAGACCGGGATCGAGCCGGAGATCGTGGAGAGCGGCGGCACGGCGTGGTCGACGACGCCGCACACCCGGTTCCCGGGCGGCCCGCGGCCGTGGGTGACGGTCCGGGTCCGGGCCGCGCAGCCGTACCAGGTCGACCGGGTGCGGCTGGAGGAGCTGATCCGTACGGAGATCCCGGCACATGTGGGCTTCGACCTGGAGGTCCTGTGATCTGCGAGTCGTGCGGCCAGAACAACGCGCCGGGGACGCAGTTCTGTACGTCGTGCCAGGCGTTCCTGGAGTGGGAGGAGCCGGACAGCGGGACCCCGGCGCCTTCCACCACTCGGCCGCCCCGGGCACATTGGGCTCCCCACGTTCCTCCGGTCGCCCCGGCGCCGCAGCCTCAGCCGTCCCCTCAGCCTCAGCCGTCCCCTCAGCCGTCCTCCCAGCCTCAGCCGTCCCCGCCGCCCTCACCCCAGCCCCCCGTTGCCGCGACCGCCGCCCCGCGTCGCCCCGGTGACGAGACGAGCGAGCCCGTGCCGGGGCCCGAGGCGCTGCCCGACGTACCGCCCGAGACCGCGAACACACCCCCGGGCCCGTCACCCGTCGTGCCCGTCCGCTGCCCCAACTGCCGTACGGAGAACGCCCCGGACCGCACCCTGTGCATCCGCTGCGCGCTGCTCCTGGACCCGGGCCCGCCGCCCGATGTGCGGCCGCCCTGGTGGCGCCGGATCTTCCGGCGGCGACCGCGTCAGGCGCCCACCGCGGGCACCCGGCCGAGGCGCCGGCTGTGGCGCCGCCCCGGTCTGGCCCTGCCGATCGTGCTGATCGTGCTGGCGTGCGGCGTCTGGTTCGCCCTTCCGCACCTGTCCGCCTGGTTCGGCTTCGCCAAGGACGAGACCGGGACGCCGGAGGCGGTGCCGCCGACCCGGTTCCGGGCCTCCAGCACGGCTCCGGGGCACCCGGCGGGTGCGGCGTTCGACGGCTTCAACAACCGTTACTGGGCGCCCTCGGCCGCCGGACCCGACACCGGGGCGGGCCAGTACGTGGAGTGCGACTTCGAGCCGCCGGTACGCGTACTGAAGCTGGTGGTCTTCTCGGGCACGTCCGCCAAGATGGACGAGTTCCTCACCCAGGCCCGTCCGGCCAAGGTCACCGTTGTGCTCACCTCCGCCGACGGAACCAGCGTCAGCAGGAAGCTGCGGGTCAAGGACCAGCCGGGCCAGCAGACCTTCGACCTGCGCGGTTCGGAGATCGTCAGGGCCCGGCTCACGACCGACACCACGTACGGAGCGGGCCCCGGCCGGCGGCTCGCCGTCGCCGAGATCGAGTTCTTCGGCCGGAGGACCTGAAGCCGCAGGCCCTGAGGCCGCAGACCTTGAGGCCGCAGACCTTGAGGCCGCAGACCTTGAGGCCGCAGGCCCTGACGCGGGCTCATCCGGCGGACAGCGCCACCAGGTTGTCCGCCTGCGCGAGACCGCTCTCCTCGACGACCTCGCGCACGCTCTGCGCCTCGCGCACCAGCGCGAACCGCACCCGCCCCTCGGCGTCGGTGCGGTAGCCGTACACGGCGGGCCGGGGCAGCGAGTTGTACGAGAAGTGCGAGGAGAAGTAGTACGCCCCGGTGTCGTACAGCGCCACCACGTCGCCGGGTTCGACGGCGGGGAGTTCACGCGCGGTCGCGGTGAGGTCCCCGGCGAAGCAGCAGGGTCCCGCGATGTCGACGGTCTCGGCCGGACCCTGCTTGGGGCGGCCCGAGGCGTCGAAGACCCCGACGCGCAGCGGCCAGGAGCCGGGCATGAACACGGTACGGGTGGCGACCTGGGCGCCCGCGTGCGTGACCGCGATCCGCCGCCCCCCGGCGGACTTGGTGTACTCGACGACGGTGCCGATCGTTCCGCTCTTGGCGAGCAGCGAGCGGCCGAACTCGGTGACGAGGGTGTAGCGGCCGTCGAAGAGCCCCGGTACGGCCTCGCGGAGTCCGGCGACGTATTCGGCGTACGTGGGCCGGTCCTCCTCGCCGTCGAAGTTGACGGGCAGGCCGCCGCCGATGTCGATCCCGGTGATCCGGGCCCGGCCCAGCCGGGCGTTGATCCGCTCGGCCAGCTCGTACGCCGTGCGGATGCCCTCGGCGACGAGCGGCAGCGGACAGCCCTGTGAACCGACGTGCGCATGCAGCCGGTTGAGCCAGGGGCGGCGCTCGAACGCCTCGATCACCGCGTCCTCGGCCCCCGCGTCACGCAGCGCGACGCCGAACTTCGAGGTCGCGGTCGCGGTGCTCATCGCGCCGATGGCCCCGGCCCCGACCTGCGGGTTCACCCGGAGGCCGATGGGTCCGGCGGCTTCCCGGCCGGCCAGCAGGGCGTCCACCCGGGCCAGTTCCTGGAAGTTGTCCAGGTTGACCGCGATGCCATGGGCGAGCGCGAACTCCAGCTCCTCGACCGTCTTCGCGGGGCTGTCGAAGACCAGCCGCTCGTACGGGAACCCGGCGGCGAGGGCCTGCTCCAGCTCACCGGGCGAGGCCACCTCGCACCCCATCCCCGCGTCCGCGAGCAGCCGCAGCACCGGCACCAGGCCGCACGCCTTGGCCGCGAACGTGTGCTGCACCGGGGCGGGCCCCTCGAACGGCCCCTCGAACGCCTCGTTCAGCGCGTCCACCGCGGCGAGTACACCGTCCACGTCGAGCAGACCGACCACGGGCGAGTGCGGACCGAGCAGCCCGTCCCCTACGGCACGCGTCAGCGCCACCGTGCGGCGGTCACCGCGCCGCCCGGCCGCCGAGCCTGAAGTCATACCAACCACCACAACGCCCCTCCGTCTGTCTCGCCGTCACCTACGGACAGCTTCGGCGCGCGGGGCCCGGCGCGTCTTCGACCGACACGACGACGCCTGCCCGGATCCTTTGCCCTTCCGGACAACCGAACGATCAACGGCGGCGCGTACGGTCCGTACCGGGCGGCCGACGGGCCGCGAGCCGCAGCCCGATGTCCGCCAGCAGCCGCACGGCGGGGTCGGCCGGATCGACGCCGAACAGCTCCCGGGCCCGGCGCAGCCGGTACCGCAGGGTGTTGGGGTGCACATTGAGGCACCGCGCCGCCGCGCCCGCGTCGCAGGACGCGTCGAGGTACGCGGTGACCGAGTCGCCGTACGCCGAACCGTGCGCCCGGTCGTGCTCCACCATCGCGTGCACCGGCCCCGACAGCGCCCCCCACAACGGCTCCACCCGGTCGAGCAGCCGGAGCACCGTCGCCTCGGGGACCACCTCGTCGTACGCCGCCACCGCCGACACCACCTCCCCGGCCGGCCGCCTCGCGGCCCGCTCCCGCAGCACCCGCACCACCAGCTCCGCGGCCTCCCGCGAGGCGGGCAGCCCCGACAGCCCGGCCGCCACCGGCCCGGCACCCGCGAGGACCACGTCGCGCGGCACCGACCGCACGGTCGCCAGCAAGGGACGCGACGGGTCGGCCTCCCCGTCCCCGGCCGGGACCAGCACGTACAGCTGCCGCCCGGACCGCGCGGTCACACACCCCGGCCGGTACGCGGCGGCCTGGAGCGCGAGCACATCCAGCACCCGCTGCCCGGCGGTGGCGGTGGAGAGGGCCTGTTCTCCGTGCACGTCGTACGCCTCCGCGACCACCACCGCGTACGGCCGGTCCGCCGTGATTCCGGCCTCGTGCGCGGCCCGGACGTTCCCCTTCAGCAGCGTGTGCACCGCCCCTTCCCGGGCCCTGGCCGCCGCCCGGCCCCAGGTCTGGTGGTGGGACAGATGGGGCACGGTGGCCCGCGCCGCGGTGCGCAGCGCCGCCTCCGCGTCCCCGGCGAGCGGCCGTCCGTCGGCGGCGGCCCAGATGGAACCGAGCACTTCGGGCCCGTGGCGGACCGCGATGGCCAGCCGTTCGGCGTACCGCGCGTCGGCGGGCAGCCGCACCACGTCCTCGGTGCTCCACAGTGCCTGGAAGAAGCCGCTCTCGCGGAGCTCGACGACCCGCCAGCGCGGGACCTCCTGCCCGAGGATCGTCAGCCGGCGCATCGGATCGGGTTCGTGGTCCAGCCGCGAATAGGCCAGCACCCGCGACTGCGGGTCCTCGATGGTGATGGCCCCGCCGACCAGGTCCGCCACCGTATTGGCCAGCCCGGACAGGTCGCCGAGCCGCAGCGCCCCCACCCCGGCACTTCCGGCGGCCCCGGCCGGGGCACTGTGCACCAGAGCGGTCCGCAGCCGGCCGAGCACCTCCGTCCACCCCTGCCCCGGCCGCCGGGCCAGCAACGCCGTACGCCCCCGGCCCGCGGCCTCCAGCAGCGCGGCCCGCGGCCCCCGGGCGCCCCGCCGCATCACCACGGCCGCCGCCCCGGCCCGGTCGGCGGCGCGCAGCACGTCGACCGCCTCGGGCGAGGCGACCTCCACACCGACCGCGAGCAGGACCGGCCCGGCCGCCGCCCACGCGTCGTCGAGCCGTTCCGGGGCACCGTCCTCGCACTCCGCGCCGCCTTCGTCCTCCCGCACCTCGCCCGGGTCGAGCAGCACCACATCGGTCACCGGCACACCGGTGCCGCGCGGCGCCACGACGACATCGAGCATTCCGGGGTCGATCAGCCCGAGGATCTGCTCCAGCGAGGGCCCGGTCTCGTGCCGGTCCGGTTCGTGCGTCGGCATCCGCCCATCATCGTCCGGACGACCGGCTTCAGGAACGGAGCCTGTCGGGCCGGCTTCAGGAACGGAGCCCGTCGAACGAGACGTTCAGATGACGGGGCCCGCGCAGCACGGCGTTCTGCCGGTACGGGGGCGGGTCCTCCACCAGCCGTGGGGCGTCGAGCCGCCGGGCGAGCGCGGTCAGGGCGAGTTGGGCCTCCAGCCGGGCGAGGGGTGCGCCGAAGCAGTTGTGGATGCCGCTGCCGAAGCCGAGGTGCTGGATGTCCGGCCGGTCGGGGTCGAAGCGGTCGGGGTCGGGGAACCGTTTCGGGTCCCGGTTCCCGGCGGCCAGGACGAGCCAGACGGAGGCGCCCTTGGGGATGGTGGTGCCGCCGATGTCGATGTCCGCGAGGGTGGTGCGCTGCGGGAGCAACTGCACGGGCGGCTCGAAGCGCAGCAGCTCCTCCACGAGCGGGACGGCCAACCGCGGGTCGTCGCGGAGCCGTTCGAGGACGTCGGGGTTGCGCAGCAGGGTGAGCGTCCCGTTGGTGATGAGGTTGACCGTGGTCTCGTGACCGGCGATCAGGAGCAGCGCGGCGGTGCTGAGCACTTCAATCCGGGTCATCTGCCCGTCCGGGCCGTGCTGGGTGACCAGCGCGGAGAGCATGTCGTCGCCGGGGGCACCGCTGCGTTCGTCGATGAGCCCGGAGAGGTACATCCCCAGCTCGGTGCGGGCCTCGTGGGTGGCGCGGCGCTGCGCACCGGGGTCCCCGCCCGGGTCCGGGTCGAGCCCGGCGGCGATGGTGTCGGCCCAGGCGTGGAAGCGTGCCTCGTCCTCGCGCGGAACGCCCAGCAGCCGGCAGATCACGGTGACGGGGAAGGGGTACGAGAAGTCGTCGACGATGTCGACCTGCTTCCGGTCCCCGAACCCGTCGATGAGGCCGTCGACGATCCGGGCCAGCTCGCCGCGCATGCCGTCCACGCGCCGGGGCGTCTCCGGCGGCCCGAACGGGCGCATCGTCATCCGGCGCAGCCGGTCGTGCTCGGGAGGGTCCAGCCGCAGGAAGGCGGGCGGCAGCGGTGAGTCCTCCTCCTCCTGGAGCAGGGTGCCCGCGGCGCCGGGGGAGAGGTTGCGGGCGTCCGAGCTGATCCGGGGGTCGTGCAGCAGACTCTTGATCTCCCAGTACGTGCTGACGACGAACAGCTCGTCGCCCTCCTGCCGTACCGGCTTCTTGCGCAGTTCGGTGTAGAGCGGGTACGGGTCGGCACGGTTGGCGTAGTCGATGATCTGCCGCAGGAGCGTGTCTTGCGTCATGGTGGCGGGGTCCTTGCTGGGGTCAGGCCCGGGCGGGGGTGAAGGTGATCCGCTGGTCGGTCGGTGAGTAGCCGCTGACGGTGACGGAGGGTCCGTGGGTGGGCAGGGAGGGGTCCGGGAAGTCGGCCGGGACCGGCCGCAGGCCTTCGGGGCGGCGGTCCACCGAGGGGTACTCGGGCGGGAACGCAGCGGCCGTTTCGATCTGCCGCTGGTAGAACTCCAGCCACTTCGTCTGGTCGAAGGAGACCGCGGCGATGACCCGGCCCTGGTACCCGTACACGCCGGTGAAGCGGTGGTCGGCGAGCGAGCCCTGGGCGACGATGACCTCCTCGCCCAGCGAGGGGACGCCGACCGACTTGATGTTGACGCCGAACTGGGAGGACCAGAAGGCCGGTACCCACAGATGGGGGCGGCGTTCGGAACTGCTGCTGATCATGTTGTGCGCGGCGGTCTCGGCCTGCGCGACGGCGTTGCCCCAGTGCTCCAGGGAGAGGAACTGGTACCCGAAGATCGCGTGCGGGGACCGGGCGACATCACCGGCGACGAAGATGTCGTCGGTCACGATGCCCCGGACGTCGAAGGCCCGGCACCCCGCGTCGCAGGCGATTCCGCGCGGACCGGCGCCGACCCCGGATCCGGCCAGCCACTCGGTGTTCCGGGTCGCGCCGAGCGAGACGACGGCGACATCCGTGTCGAGGGTGGTGCCGTCGGACAGGTGGGCGCGCCGCAGCCGGCCCGCCGAGTCGCCCTCAAGACCGGTGACCATGATTCCGCAGCGCAGGTCCACCCCGTGTGCGCGCTGGAGTTCCGCGGCCACCTGGCCGACCACCCCGCCGAGCGCGCCCACCAGGGGCGCCGCCCCGCGTTCGGCGACGGTCACCGGCAGCCCGCGCTCGCGGCAGGCCGAAGCGATCTCCGAGCCGGTGAAGCCCGCGCCGATGACGAGCACCTGGCGCGGCGACGCGGCCAGCCGCCGCTGGAGCCGGGCCGCGTCGTCGCGGGTGCGCAGCACGAAGACCCCGTCCAGCTCGGCCTCCGTCGGATGCGGCCAGGGCCGGGCCCGTACCCCGGTGGTGATCAGCAGCCGGTCGTACTCCACCTCGCCGCCGTCGGCGAGCCGCACCCGCCTGGCCGCCATGTCCAGCCCGGTGGCGGCGACCCCGAGCCGCCACTGCGCGTCGATCCCGCGCCGCCGGGGCAGCTCGGTGCGATCGGCGGACGCGTGGCCCAGCAGCACCTGTTTGGAGAGCGGCGGACGGTCGTACGGTTCGTGGGGCTCGTCGCCGATCAGCGTGAGCGAACCGGCGAAGCCCTCCTTCCGCAGCGTCTCCGCGGCCCGGAGACCGGCCAGGGAGGCGCCGACGATCACGATCCGCCCCTCGCGCCTCAGCCACTCCAGGGCGTGGTCACCGGACACCGGACAGCCCCTCTCCCACCGCGGCCGGTGCCTCGTCCAGGCCTTCCACCAGGATGGCCTGCACCGGACACGCGGTGGCGGCACGCAGTACATGTTCGCGCTGGGCCTCGTCGGCGTGGGGGTTGTACAGGAGGGATTCCTCGCCGTGCATGGCGAAGACATCGGGTGCCAGGAAGGCGCACTGCGCGTACCCCTGGCACCGGTTGAGATCGACGACAAGCCTCATCAATGGGCCGCCCTTCCAGTAGTACTCCGAGCACTCCCGGCTCAGCGTGCGAGGGCCGTTCCGGATCCGCGAGCACAGACGGACCGATGGAGTTATCGCCGGACCGATGGAGTACGGCTGGACCGGCGGAGTCATCGGCGGGCCGGCGGGGTCACTGTCTGACCGGCGGACTCGCGGCACCCACCACGAGGATGTGGAGGCCGACGCCCAGTGCCCACAGGGGGAACACCAGCTCGGACCAGGCGACGCTGTTCGTCACGAAGAGCAGGGTCAGACCGGTGAGGGCGCCGAGGACCGTGAGCGGGCGCGGCAGGACGCCGAGCCGGTGCCCGATGGCGGAGGTCGAGAAGATGAAGACCGCGGCCATGCGCATCGAGTAGGTGGTCAGCAGGCCGTACGTGAAGTGCCCGCCGAACACCCACAGTTGACCCCCGCGTTCGGCCCCGGGCGAGCCGGCCGTCGCCAGCAGGCTGCCGGCCGCCGCCGCGGACCCGAAGAGGGTCGCCACGAAGACCAGGCCGCTGCCCAGGAAGACGGTGGAGAGGAACTTGTCCTCGGCGTCCCCGATGCGTGAGCGCACGGCCCCCATGAACCACAGGAAGGAGATGCCTGCGAACGGGACGAGTTCGAGCGCCGTTTGCACCGTGCGCCGGCGCGAGGGATCGGTGAGCCACTCGCCGGAGCCCTTGCCCGGCTCGAGCGGAATCGCCAGCCGGATCATGACGATGGCGGCAGCGAGCAGCAGGGCGAAGACGACCCCGGCCGTTCCCGCGGCCCGCGGGGTGCGCAGGGCCCGGCCCCGGTCGTCCGATCGTGTTTCCGGTCGCGGCTCCATGGGCGTCCGCTCGCCTCCTCCGGCTCCGGGGCCGTCACCGGCCCGACACCCCCGGGACCAGCAAGCCCCCGAGCGGGCTCCGGTGCCACCTGGACCGGGCGGGAGGGTGAGCGGGGTGATCAGCACCTGGGTGGGCTTCGCCGAGTCCGGCCGGACGGACTGGCCAGGCTTCCGCGGCGCGGACGGACATGTGCAGACCCTGGCCTCGGACACCTGGCAGCGCGCGGACTTCGCACGGGACCACCACGACCGGTTCTGGAAGAGCCTCGGCCGACCTCGGGGCGGTGGGCCGGGTCAGCCGGCCCACCGCCCCGAGAGGAAGGTGACGGCGACGATCGTCGTCAGCGGCGCCGCGACGGTGAGGTAGACGGTCCTGACGCGCGGGCTCCGCAGGCTCCAGGCGGCGAGCCCGGTCCACAGGGGCCACCACAGCAGGGTCGCCCGGGGCATGGAGGTGTACCAGTAGGACGTGCCCAGCGCCCACAGGCTGAGCGCGATGTACGCCGCCTCCGCCCAGCGCCGCCGCCGGAGCAGCAGGCCGCACAGCACCAGGCCGACGACCATGGTGAGGAGTTCGGCCTGGCACATCAGGGCGTACCCGGTGGCCTGGGAGTGCCCGAAGGCGGCGTGCCAGGTGTTCCGCCACGCCTCCCAGGGGGTGTGGAAGTCGCGGTACCAGCCGCGTTCCTCGGCGTGCTTCCAGGCCATCCAGTCGCCGGTGTGCGCGTGGAGGTACCAGCTGTGGAGCAGCGGCGGCAGGGCGGGCAGCGCCAGCCAGGGGAGACGGCGCCAGTGGGCGGGGGTACGGGCGGTCACCAGGAAGTGGACCGCGAGGGCCGCCGCGAGAAAGAGCCCGCTGACCCGGACGGTGGTGGCCAGACACGTGAGTACGGCCGCCAGTGGCCAGTTGAGCCGCTGGGCGGCCAGCCAGGCCGGGAGGGCGAAGGCGAGGAAGAGCGCCTCGGTGTAGCCGGCGGCGAGGAAGACCGCGCACGGGGACAGCAGGAAGAACATCGCCGCGCGCGGCCCCGCACCGCCCTGCGGCAGGTGCAGCCGGGCGATCCGGCCCAGGGCCAGTACGGCGACCCCTCCGGCGACGAAGGAGATCAGCGCGCCGGCGGCCGCCCAGCTCGGCACGACGGTGTGCACGGCCCGCAGCAGGAACGGGAAGCCGGGGAAGAAGGCTTCCCGGTTGTCCCAGTCGGCCGTCCAGGGACCGGTCCCGTCCGGGAAGTAACCGGACTGGGCTATGTGCAGGTAGTGCCACCAGTCCCACCGCTGCCACGACGAGAGGAGGGAGCCGGCGTGACGCGTCCCTTCCCGGTCGGGAAACAGCCACTGGGTGCAGTAGGCGGTGGTCCAGATGCCCACCCGGGTCAGCAGGTAGAGCCACAGCACCTCACGGTCGGCGGGCCCGATCCGCAGCACCGGCCGGGCCGAGGGCTTCCTGCCCGGTGCCGGGGCGTCGCGGGGCGCGCCGGGAGCGGCCTCGGCCCCGCGGGGCGGATGCTCGCGCGGCGGCCGTGGCCGTCGGGCGGTGGAAAGGCTCACAGCACAATCTCCAGCGTCGGTTCAGCGCACACCGAACAGCCCGGTCGGGAACGGGCAGCAGGTCGGTCGGTCAGGTTCAGGAGGGCGGCAACGTGGCGCTCAGGCTGGGTGTCGCCGGCGATGTCGACGGGCTCTCGGAAGGGGGGCTCGTCGGCGGCAGACTGGTCCGCGGCGAGGAGGGCGTGGAACTCGGCGAGGCCGGCGAGCTCGGCGAGGGCGAGAGCCGGGGCGAGGGAACGGGCGAGGGAGTGGTGGCGGGGACGGGCGTGCCCGTGCCGTCCGGCACCAGCGAGGCCACGGCAGCGCCCGTACCCGAGAAGACCAGGCAGGCCCCCACGGTCAGCGCGACGATCCGGCGCCTGCGTACGCGTTCGCCCCGCTCGGCGATGTACGACGGAGGCGCCGAACGCGCCCGCGACTGACCGGCGGCGGCGGCTTCCTTGAACAGGGACCTCAATGGGTCGTGGGCTTCAGACACTGGGCCCCTCCTCGGTACGCGGATCCTGCAGACGATGAGAGAGCGTGGCCCGGCCCCGGGACAGGTGCGTCTTGACGGTGCCGGCCGCCAGACCGGTCTCCAAGGCGATCTGTTCGACGGTCAGATCGCAGACGTAGTGCAGCGCCAGCGTGCGTCGCTGCTTGGACGGCAGCTCCCGCAACGCCTCCACCAGGGCCACCGTCTCCGGCCCGGGCGGCTCCGTATGGGGAGGCGCACCACTGCGCTGCCAGGCATCCGCCGCCCGCCGCCGCCCCCGCCACCGGCTCACCGCCAGCCGCCAGGCGACCGTGCGGATCCATGCCTCGGGCTGCCCGTCACGATCGAGCTGACGCCGCCGGCTCCACCCCTTGACGAACGCTTCCTGCACCACGTCCTGCGCTTCGTGCTGGTCGCCGAGCATCACGAACAACTGCCCTGTCAGCCGGGCGGCCGTCTGCGCGTAGAACTCTTCGAACTCCTCGACGGTCAACAAACAACTCCTGGATCTCCTCGGTCTCACCCGGCATACGCCCGGCACCCCTCATCCGGATGACACGGAACCCGAAGAAATCGGGTGACGGTGATCACACGACCCCGGACCGTGGCGCGCCCGGACGCCCTGACCACCGACATCCAGTCGCGCAGGAGAAATAGGCACCAAAACCCTTGACCAGTGAGAAATTAGGAGGAAAATCATCAATACACCAGAAAACCAGAGCGAGCCGCACCGTCGGCAGAGACGTCCGCCGACCCGCGTGACCCACTCGTTGGCTCTGGCCAGGCCCCCGGCAGATCCTCCGGATCCGGAGCTTTCAGCGACGGTTGAAAGTCCCGGCACCGAGAAGGACTACCGGGGACTGCATGTGTGCACCCACGCCGTGGAAGAGGGGCGGAAGCCGGTCAGCCGGTGAAGCCCGGGACCATCAGGCCGGACTCGTACGCGATCACCACCGCGTGGGTCCGGTTCTGCGCGCCGAGCTTGGTCAGTACGTTCCCGACGTGGGTCTTGACCGTCTCCAGGCTCACCGTGAGGGACTCCGCGATCTCCGGATTGGAGAGGCCGGTGGCCATCAGGCGCAGCACCTCCTCCTCCCGGCCGGTCAGGTCGGCGTGCGGCAGGGCCTCGGCGGAGCCCAGCGGGCGGGCGGCGACCATGCGGCCCAGCGCGGCCGGGAAGAGGACCGCCTCGCCCGCCGCCACCACGCGGACCGCCTCGGCGATCCGGCGGACCGGGAGCCGCTTGAGGACGAAGCCGCTGGCGCCCGCGCTGAGGGCGGCGGTGACGTAGCCGTCGTTCTCGAAGGTGGTGATCACCACTACCTTCGGCGGGTCGGCCACCTCGGCCAGCAGCTGGCGGGTGGCCTCGATCCCGTTGCGGCGCGGCATCCGGACGTCCATCAGGACCACGTCCGGCCGCAGGCTCCGCGCCCGTTCGACCGCCTCGACGCCGTCGGACGCCTCGCCGACCACCGTGATCCCCGGCTGTGCGGCGAGCAGCATGCCCAGTCCGCTGCGGGTCACCTCGTCGTCGTCGGCGATCAGCAGGCTGACGGCGGGAAGGGCCGCGGCATCGCCCGCGTCGGATGCGTTCACGCCGACATCCGTACCGGCAGCCGGACGGCCAGCCGCCAGTGCTCCGTCCCGTCCGGGCCGGCCCGGAACTCACCGTGCAGCAGCCGGACGCGCTCGGCCAGTCCGGACAGGCCGTGGCCGGAGGTCGGGAAGGCCCCCGGACCCGCGCCCGGGTCCGTACGTGCCCCGGTCCGGTTGACCACCGTGAGGTCCAGCGCGTCCGGCCCGGCCGCCACCTTGATGCCGATCGGGCCGCCCGCCCCGTGACGCAGCGCGTTCGTCAGCCCCTCCTGGAGGATCCGGTACGCCGCCCGGGAGAGCGTCCCCTGCACCTGCGCCAGCCCGGCCGACAGCTCCGGCTCCACCACCGCCCCCGCGTGCCGCAGCCGGTCCAGCAGCCCGGGGAGGTCGGCCAGGGTCCGGGTCGGCGCCGTCCCCGACTGCTCCTCGCGCAGCACTCCGAGTACGTAGTCCAGATCCTCCAGCGCCGCCCGCGTCGACTCCTCGATGCTGCGCATCGCGGCCCGCGCCGCCGCCGGATCGGCGGAGAGCATCTCGCCCGCCACCGCCGCCTGGATGGTGGCCGCCGTCAGTGTGTGGCCGATCGAGTCGTGCAACTCGTGGGCGATCCGGTTGCGTTCGGCCAGCAGCATTTCGCGCTCGGCGGCCAGCGCGAGCCGTTCGGCCGCCGACGGCCCCAGCAGCCGCGGCGCCGACCACCGCAGGGCCTTCGTCACCAGTACGCAGATGGCCACCGCCAGCACGATGAACACGGCCGCCATCACCCAGCTCCACCCGCCCGACGCCTGGACCGACGTACCGAACAGGCTCAGCCGCGCCTCGCCGCCGATCCAGTTCCCCGGCAGCGCGATGCCCATGACGAACAGCACCCCGCTCGCCAGCGCCCCCATCCACCCGACGGCCACGTGCAGCACCAGCCAGAGCGGGGTCCGCCAGCGGTCGAGGCCGGGTGAACCGGAGGTCCGGCGACCGGCCACCGGATCCGGCAGCGGCACCCGCAGCAACCGACGGGCGGCCACGACCAGCGCCCGCCGTACGGGGCGCACCAGCCCGGCCGAGCCGACCAGAGCCGCCCAGACGAGCAGGACCAGGACGATCTGCACGCTCTCGGGTGCGGACGGCCACAACGCCGCGGGCAGCAGGGCGAAGGGCAGCAGCGGAAGGCTCACCAGCGCGCCGCAATAGGCGAACAGCACACCCGTGTACGTGGAGCCGCGCAGCAGCGGCCGGATTCCCCAGGTCATGGGCGTCAGTATCACCGGGCGGCCCACCGGCAGCCTCCCCCGATCGGGGGAGCGTTTTCTCCCGCCTTGCCGCGATGCGGTCGAGGGTCCCCGGAAACCAGGATCGTGCCCTGACCGAACGATTCCCGGGAGTTGACTCATGCGTGCTCGGAACCAGCAGGGCCTTCGTACCTCGACCAGGCAGCGCGGCGGCGGCGGGCGGCGACGAACCGTGTCGGCCGCGGCCGCGATGGCCATCGGCGCCATGACACTGGCCGCCTTCGCCCCACCCGCCTCCTCCACCTCTGTCGCCGCCACCACCACCGTCACCGCCAGGCCGGACGCCGTCCAGCAGGCCCTGAACACGCTGGTGCGCGGCGACGGGATGCCGGCCGCGCTGGCGAGCGTCAAGGACCGGAACGGCCACACCCGCACCTACACCGCGGGAGTCGCCGACCTGGCCACCGGCTCGAAGGTGCCCAGGGACGGTCGGATTCGGATCGGCAGCAACACCAAGGCGTTCACGGCGGTCGTGGTCCTGCAGCTGGTCGGCGAGGGGAAGATCGGCCTCGACGCGTACGTCGACACCTACCTGCCCGGCCTCGTCCGCGGGGAGGGGATCGACGGGCGCCGCATAACCGTCCGCCAGCTCCTCCAGCACACCAGCGGACTCCCCGAGTACGGCATGCACATCGACGACGACGAGCTCCGGCACCGGTACTTCGAGCCGCGCGAGCTGATCGACATCGCCCTCCGGTACAAGGCCGACGCGGCTCCGGGCGAGACATGGGGGTACAGCAACACCAACTACGTCCTGGCCGGCCTGATCGTCCAGAAGGTCACCGGCCGCCCCCTGGCCGAGGAGATCGACCGGCGCGTCATCAAGCGCATCGGGCTGCGCCACACCTACTTCCCCGCCCCCGGCGACGTGACCATCCGGGGGCCGCATCCCCACGGCTACCACCGCAGCCCGGCGGACGGACCGCTGCGCGACTTCACGGAGATCGACCCCTCCGCAGGCTGGGCGGCAGGCCAGTTGATCTCCACCAACTCCGACCTCAACCGCTTCTTCACCGCGCTCCTGGCCGGCCGCCTCCTCCCGGCGGCCCAGCTCGCCGAGATGCGCACGACCGTTCCCGCCGGGACCTCCGGCCTCCGCTACGGGCTGGGGCTAACGAGCAGGCCGCTGCCGTGCGGCGGCGTCTACTGGGGCCACGGCGGCGACATCCCGGGGTACGAGACCCGGGGCGGCGTCACCGACGACGGCCGCGCCGCCAACGTCACGGTCACCAGCATCCCGACGGACGAGGCGGCAGTGCAGCACGTGAAGGACGCCGTGGACCGCGCGCTGTGCGGATGAACCACGCACGGGCAACCCGCAACCCGCAACCCGCGCCCGCAACCCGAACAGCGATCCAACGGCCCAGCGATCCAACGATCCAGCGATTCCCCAGGAGTTGACTCATGCGTGCGCAGACACGGCAAGGACTTCGCTCGCCCGGCCGCCGACAGGGCACCCGGCGACGGGCCCTGACCACCGCGGCCGCGATGGCCATCGCCGTCATGACACCGGGCACCCTCGTCCCGCCCGCATCCGCATCCGCATCCGCATCCGCATCCGCCTCCGTATCCGCCTCCGCCAGGCCGGACGCCGTCCAGCAGCCCCTGGACGCACTGGTGCGAGACGGCGGGATGCCGGCCGCGCTGGCGAGCGTCAAGCACCGGAACGGCCACACCCGCACCTACACGGCAGGAGTCGCCGACCTGGCCACCGGCTCGAAGGTGCCCAGGGACGGGCAGGTACGCATCGGCAGCAACACCAAGACCTTCGTCGCGGTCGTCGTCCTCCAGCTCGTCGCGGAGCGGAGGTTGGCCCTGGACGCCGACGTCGACACCTACCTGCCCGGCCTCGTCCGCGGGGAGGGGATCGACGGGCGCCGGATCACCGTCCGCCAGCTCCTCCAGCAGACCAGCGGACTCCCGAACTACAGCAACCACCTCGGGGACGACGTCCGGTACTACGCCCCCCGCGAACTGCTCGCCACAGCCCTCCGGCACCCGGCCGACTTCGCCCCCGGGACGAGTTGGAAGTACAGCAACACCAACTACGTGCTTGCCGGCCTGATCGTCCAGAAGGTCACCGGCCGCCCCCTGGCCGAGGAGATCGACCGGCGCGTCATCAAGCGCATCGGGCTGCGCCACACCTACTTCCCCGCCCCCGGCGACGTGACCATCCGGGAGCCGCACCCCCACGGCTACTACCGGGAATCGGCGGACGGACCGCTGCGCGACATCACGGAGATCGACCCCTCCTGGGGCTGGGCCGCAGGCCAGATGATCTCCACCGGCTCCGACCTCAACCGCTTCTTCAGCGCACTCCTGGCCGGCCGCCTCCTGCCCCCGGCCCAGCTCGCCCGGATGCGCTCCACCGTCCCCGCCGAAGCGACCTTCGGCCCCGGCGCCCGCTACGGACTCGGCCTGGTCAGCAGGCCGCTGCCGTGCGGCGGCCTCTCCTGGGGCCACGGCGGCAGCTTCCCGGGCTACGAGACCCGGGGCGGCGCCACCGACGACGGCCGCGCCGCCAACGTCACGGTCACCACGCAGCTCACCGACGAGCCGGGCCGGCGAACCCTCGAACGCGTCGTGGACACCGCCCTGTGCCGCTGAACCCGCCGCGGAGCACGAACGTCGAAGGGCCCCGCAGCAAGCTGCGGGGCCCTTCGACGCATTGCCCGGTGAGAGCAATGGCGGAGGATACGAGATTCGAACTCGTGAGGGGTTGCCCCCAACACGCTTTCCAAATGTTCGTACGGTCAGGGCGGAGGCGATTGCAACCAGAACTGCAACCGCAGGAGTCGGCCCCTGATCACGCCCTGCGCCAGGCGCCCAGCAGTTCCTCGGGCCCGTACGCTGCCTGGAGCCCGGAACAGATCGTCCCGTTGCGCGAGACCGCCACGAGCGGTACCGGCTCGTCGGTGATCGCGGCTCGGTGCTTCTGGAGCGCGGCCAGGTCGTGGCTGTCGAACGCGGAGTTCTCCAGCCACTTGACCGAACCGAGGAAGAGCAACTCCTTGGCCACGGGCTGCCGGTCGGCGCCGACCAAGTCGATTTCGACGTCGTTGCTGCGGGTCCAGTACCCGCCGATCGCGGGGGCGGCGGGCAGGAGCTCGTCCGGCAGGAGGCGGGCGAGGGATTCCCGGACGAGGGGTTCGATCGCACGGCCACGCCAGCTCGTCCACTGCTCCTGGATCCGGCTCAGTGTGAGGTCTCCCCGCATCCGCTCGATCTCCGCCATGTGCGGATCCAGGAATGCGAGCCAGAAACGGAGGTAGGGATCGGCCACGCGGTAGCGGCGTTCCTTCGACGGCCTCAGCGAGAGGGGCAGCTCGGCTGCCACCACCCGTTTCTCGGCCAGGACGTCAGTGGCTCGGGTGAGAGTGGTGTGGGCGATACCGCCCGCCGCGCGAGCGATGTTGGTAAAGGTCCTCTCCCCGCTTCCGATGGCCCGTAGGACTTCCCTGCTCATCGCCTGTGGTGGAAACTCCGCGGCCAGTGACCGCTCGGCGGAGACCAGCAGCGCCGAGATCGGGTTATCCAGCGAGTCGCGGAGGAACTCCCGGACGTCGGCCCCGGGCCGCCACTCTGCGCAGATCAGCGGAAGTCCGCCCGTGATCAGGGCGGCGTCGAAGGCGGCCGCCGGCTCAAGACCGAGCATCTCGCCGATGTCGGCCGGGTTCAGCGGCCCCACGACCATTTCCCGGCCCCTTTGATGGAAGGGGCGGTCGTAGCTGTTCAGCACCTCCATCATCGACAGGTCGGACCCGACCAGGAGGAGGAGCACGGGTTTGCGGCTGAGCAGACGGTCCCATGCCCGTTGGAGCATGCCCTCGAAGGCGTCGATGCGGTCCATCAGGTACGGAACCTCGTCCATGACGACCACGCTCGGGTTGTCGTCGGGAAGGCTCTCCGCGAGCAGCCTCAATGCCGCATTCCATTGCTCTGGAGCCTCCTCCGAGAACAGTTCCCGCTCCGGCAGGGTGGATCTTGCGGCGGCGTCGAGCAACTCCGTCAGCTCGTCTTCCGCCGTGCCGCCCGCCGCGGTGAAGAACAGGTACGGCACCTCGGTGCGCCGGAGAAACTCTTCGACGAGGCTGGACTTGCCGACCCGCCGCCGTCCACGCATGAGGATGCACTGCCCCGGTTTCACCGACCCGACGGCATCGTGAACCGACTGCAAGGCATTGCCGAGCACGTTCAGCTCGCGATCCCGTCCGATGAAGCGCCGCATGGAAGCCTCCCATGAATAATACTATCGACAGAGATAGTATCGCTGTCGATAGTATTCTTCCTCATTCAGGTGCGACGCTCATGACACTGCGGATGCGGGAGAGGGTGAAAACGCGCTCGGCGTCCCGAAGGTGGCACCAGGCTTCGAGGTAGGGCGGATCGAGGTCCAGGCGGCTGAGGGTGCGCACGGTCCGGCTGCCCGAGGTTGCGACGTACTCGACGGTGATGGCCTGACCGGCGTCGATGGCATGAGCGAGCTGGCGGACGTCGCTGTACGGAAGGTGCTTCGCCCATCCCGCGACGATCTCCTCGGTGTCCGTGGCGAAGGGCACTCCACCGTCGAGTGGCGCCGGTTCGGGTGCAGGCGGGGCCGTCAGCAGCTGGACCGCCAAGGTGCTCGGGTCGAAGGCGGCGGATTCCTTCGCCGTGCTCGTGGCGTTCCGGCCCCCGCCCCTCGCCCTGGAGCCGCGCGGAGCCGGAACGGCAGCGCCGGCCCGCCGAGGCCGGGCCTTTTCGATGCGTACCGTGCCTTCGGCGGTCTCGGCGACGGGGGCGTATCCCTCGGCCCGGAGCGCGGCGAGAGTCGCGTCGATCGGGCTGCGGCTGATCAGCACGGTCGGTGCCAGCTGTCGTAGTCCGAGCTTGGTGAGCCCGCGGTGGGCGGTGAGCTCCGCCAGGAGTGCGGGTTCGTCGCCGTGGAGGACGCAGGAGGCGGGGGCGATGCGTACCCGCCCGTGGCCCCGTGCGGTGTCGGCGATCAGGTACGACAGCGGTTGTGGCAGTGGCCCGGCGGCGACAGCGGCCAGGTCGGCCGTGATGTCCTCGTGGGTACGGCCGGCGTCCAGAGCCCGGCGGACGCTGTCGGCACTGAACCGCCACACCGACGCCGTGCCGCTGGCCTCCCGGTCCGCGACGGAGTCCAGGAGTGCGGCCAGCCGCGCGGACGGTGTGCCGGTGACGACAGCGGTGAGGTCTGCGCCGATCCGGGCCGTCGCGGTGGCGGCGGGCAGCAGCCGTCGGCACTCGATTCCCAGCCCCTCGGCGTCGCCGGTCCGCAGGTGGATGCCGATGGTGGACAGGGCGCCTCGCGCGAGTACGCCGAGGAGTTCGGCCTCGCGGATCACGGTGGCGAACGGCGGTCCGTCCGGTGACGAGTCGGCGAGGGGGCGGTACCAGGCGATCAGCGGCCCCAGATCCGACGCGACCCGCACGCCGTGCCCTGCCGGGAGCCGCGCGGCTGCGGCCAACAGCCCGTGGCGGGCATGCACACAGCCGTTGCAGGGCGGTGCGCCGACGAGGGCGGGGAGAGCCTTGTTGCTCTCGTCACGCGCCTGGGTGGGGGTGAGCGGCAGGTTCCGCCATGCCTGGAGCAGTACGGCGAACTGCTCCGGAGGTTCATGCTCCGCCCAGGCGTCGTAAGCCTCGGTGGGGGCCACACGATCGCCGTCCCGGGCCAGCAGCCCGGCTGCATACGCGGTCTCCAGGGTGAGGCGTACGACGGCGTCGTCGGCCTGGGCCGCCTTGCCGATCCGGGCCAGTTCACGCGCACCGATCCCGCCGGACTTCAGCCGGGCCGGCGCGGTGGTCGAGCAGGCCGACAGGACCGAGGCGGCGTGGGTGGCGAACGCCGCGGCCGCGGCCGACGCTTCGCGGTCCACCTCCGCCGGGGTGACGGACGCCGATCGCTCGGAAGGCGGGACGGGTTGGAACGGCGCACGCCAGCCGGGCCCGCGCAGCGCGACCGCGACCTCCGCAGGCATACGGGCCTGGCCGTAGCGGTGACGGTCCTGGATCAGGAGTCCCCGTTCCAGTGCCCATCGAGCGCCCGGTTCGAGATCGGGGCCCGGGCTCCCGAACATGATGAACCGCGGGGGCCGCGCCGGCCCGGCCCCGGCTCGGCCTTCGAGCAGCTTCCGGGCCGCCGCAGGGGCCTTGCCGACCACGGAGACGATCCGCTCCGGGGCACTGTGGTGTTCCACCAGGGCGGCCAGCCGCTGCGACTTGCCGCCCGGCGGCTTGACGCCCAGTGCCGCGAGCATGCCGCGCAGTTCGTCGGAGGTCGTGCCCGCGAGCAGTAGCTCCAGCGGGGCATCCAGTCCCAGAGGCGCGTCCCACGCCTGCCGCAGCGGTCCGGCCATGCGGAGCTTCTTCGCACCGTCCGGCCAGACCAGAGCATGATCGGCCAGCGTCTCCAGCACGGCTTCCAGTTCGCGGGTGGTGTCGTCGTCCGCGACTCCCAGCAGCTCCGCCAGGGCATCGCGCGACGCGGGCGCAGGCAGCGTCGCCAGCGCTTCGGCGACCTGGAGATGCGGCAGTGCGAGCTGCGGCAGGACAAGCGCCACCGATCCCGGGCGCTGAAGACGGTCGGCCAGTTCCCCCACCGAGCGCGGCTCCGGAGCGGCCGTGGCGTCTCTCCGCGTTTCGAGCACGCGTGCCAGGCGACATCCGTCGAGGCTGCCCAGCCACGTCGCCAGCGTCGATCCGGACTTCATGCTGGGACACCTCGCGATTCGCAACCATGGCAGCCGGCAGATCCGCCGCAGGTTTCAGGATGGCCTACCTCTGCGATCCGTGGACGCCGTATGGGTGCGGACTCCCCCGGTGGTGAGCTGTCCAGGCGGCTGCGGCGGATACGAGATTCGAACTCGTGAGGGGTTGCCCCCAACACGCTTTCCAAATGTTCGTATGGGGGTTCTGAGGGGTCCAGCCGTGTCCTGACCTGCGGTGGAATGAGGGTTCGGGCGGATGTCGGGCGGTGCTGAACGGGTCCGAACGAGACCAGAAATGAGACCGGCCTGCGCCTGATCAATCAGCTGGACGATGGATAGCGGCTATGCCGGGAGGTGAGCTGGGCCGGGGCTGCCGGACCGCAGGGCGACGTGGCGACCGGGCTGGGCAGCCACGACCTCGGTGCCGCCACTCACTCCGCCGAGCTGTACCGCGCTGGGCTGTTCCTGACCCTGGTCTTCGTCGGCGGCAACCGCCCCACCACCGCCAAGGTCCTACCGCGCGGCGAGGCCGTTCACTTCCGCGAGCACGCCATCGACCTCGGCGTCCCCGCGAGGTGATCCTGCTGGAACCGGAGGCCGGTAACACCGGGCAGAACGTCACCTTCTCCCGATAGGTCCTCGCCGCCGCCGACGCCACCCGACGACGGTGATGCTGATCTCCAAGCCCTACTTGGAACGAGGGTCGTTTGCAACCGTCCGCAAGCTGTGGTCCGACGCCGAGACCCTCTGTGCGTCGGAGCCGCTGGAGTTCGACGACTACGTGAAGTCCATCGGCGACGAAGAGCTTGTCCGGGGCATGCTTGTTGGCGATCTCCAGAGGGTCATTGAGTATCCGAAGCTTGGATGCGCATCGAGTCTGGGCTCTGCGTGAGGCGCCCTCCTCCTTCCCTCTGCCGAGACCGCAGGCGTCGGTGGGGAGACGCGGCGGTGAACCTGGAAAACGTCGCCATTCTGCCGAAGCTCATCCTGGATGATCAGGCGTTCGACGTTGTGGCGGCGGCCCGCGGGTGGCTGGCAACCGATTGCTTGGCGGTCAGGTGTGCGGTCCAGCGCGCAACTGAGACCAAAACTGAGACCACACACGTCGAAGGGCCCCACCGCGAACGGTGGGGCCCTTCGACAACGTGCCCGGTGAGGCACTGGCGGAGGATACGAGATTCGAACTCGTGAGGGGTTGCCCCCAACACGCTTTCCAAGCGTGCGCCCTAGGCCACTAGGCGAATCCTCCGCGGCAAACAATACAAGACGTTGAGGAGTGCTCGCGAACCCGTTCCCCCTGAGATCGGTTCGGGCTCGCTCCGCGGTCGTCCGGGGCGGTTCCGGAGGTGGGGGGAGTGGACCGGCAGGGGTGGGGATCGGCTAAGGTGGGCGTCAGCCCCTCACGTGGCGCTATCTGACTGAACTCCCCCAGGGCCGGAAGGCAGCAAGGGTAGGTCGGCTCTGGCGGGTGCGTGGGGGGCCCTTGTGTTTCCGGGGGTTCCGGGGCCTGCGGTCCGGCCTTGCGGTTTCCGGGCCCTGCGCTTCCCGGGTGTGCGGGGCGGGGCTTCGACCGGTCCGGGGCCGGTTGTCGGTCCGCCCGGATAACCTCGTATGTGTGTCGTCCCTTGCGCTGTACCGCCGCTACCGCCCCGAGTCGTTCGCCGAGGTCATCGGGCAGGAGCATGTCACTGAACCGCTGCAGCAGGCGCTGCGGAACAACCGGGTCAATCACGCGTACCTGTTCAGCGGTCCGCGCGGTTGTGGCAAGACGACCAGCGCGCGCATCCTGGCCCGCTGTCTGAACTGCGAGCAGGGGCCGACGCCCACGCCGTGCGGGGAGTGCCAGTCCTGCCAGGACCTCGCGCGCAACGGACCGGGTTCGATCGACGTGATCGAGATCGACGCCGCGTCGCACGGTGGCGTGGACGACGCCCGTGATCTGCGGGAGAAGGCGTTCTTCGGGCCCGCGTCGAGTCGTTACAAGATCTACATCATCGACGAGGCGCACATGGTCACCTCGGCGGGGTTCAACGCCCTGCTGAAGGTGGTCGAGGAGCCGCCGGAGCACCTCAAGTTCATCTTCGCGACCACCGAGCCCGAGAAGGTCATCGGCACGATCCGGTCGCGTACGCACCACTACCCGTTCCGTCTCGTGCCGCCGGGGACGCTGCGCGATTACCTCGCCGAGGTCTGCGGCAGGGAGAACAGCCCCGTCGAGGACGGCGTGCTGCCGCTCGTCGTGCGGGCCGGGGCCGGGTCCGTGCGTGACTCGATGTCGGTGATGGACCAGCTGCTGGCCGGCGCGGGCGACGACGGTGTGACATACGCCATGGCGACCTCGCTGCTCGGCTATACGGACGGCTCGCTGCTCGACTCGATCGTGGACGCCTTCGCGGCGGGCGACGGGGCCGCGGCGTTCGAGGTCGTGGACCGGGTGATCGAGGGCGGCAACGACCCGCGCCGTTTCGTCGCGGACCTCCTGGAGAGGCTGCGCGACCTGGTCATCCTGGCCGCCGTGCCGGACGCCGGGGAGAAGGGGCTGATCGACGCCCCCGCCGATGTCGTCGAGCGGATGCAGGCCCAGGCGTCCGTCTTCGGCGCCGCCGAGCTGAGCCGCGCCGCCGACCTGGTCAACGAGGGGCTCACGGAGATGCGCGGGGCGACCTCGCCGCGTCTCCAGGTCGAGCTGATCTGCGCCCGGGTGCTGCTGCCCGCGGCCTTCGACGACGAGCGTTCGCTGCAGGCCCGGCTCGACCGGCTGGAGCGGGGCGCCTCCTTCGCGACCACGGGCCCGGGGCCCGCCATGGGGTACGTACCCGGTCCGGAGGCGCTGGCCCACGCACCCGTACCCATGGCGCCCGCAGCCCCCGTCATGCAGCCCGGCACGGGCCCGGCCGTCGCGCGCGCGGCGGTACGGGGCGAAGCCCCGGCCCCGGCTCCCGCACCGGTCCAGGCGGCGCCGCCCGCCCCCGTCCCGGCACCGCAGGCGGCCCCCGAGGCACCGCAGCCGCCCGCCGAGGCGGCCCCGGCTCCCGCGGGCGGTCAGCGCCCCGGTGCCTGGCCCACCGCCGCCGCCCCGGAATCGGGACGGCGCCCCGGCGGCTGGCCGACCGCTTCCGCCCCGGGCCAGTCGCCCGTCCCGCAGCCCGCCCCGGCCGCCGCGCCGGCCCAGGCCGCGCCCTCGGCGCCGGTCCCCGCCGCCGAGCCGAGCCCGGGAATGACCCAGGGCGCCGGCCAGGTGCGGAACATGTGGCCGGACATCCTGGAGGCGGTGAAGAACCGCCGCCGCTTCACCTGGATCCTGCTCAGTCAGAACGCCCAGGTCACCGGCTTCGACGGCACCACCCTCCAGATCGGCTTCCTCAACGCGGGCGCGCGTGACAACTTCGCCAGCAGCGGCAGCGAGGAAGTGCTGAGGCAGGCACTCGCCGAGCGGTTCAACGCGCAGTGGAAGATCGAGGCCGTCGTCGACCCGTCGGGCGGCGTCGGCGCACCTGTGCAGGCCGGCGGGGGCCGCCCCGCCGCCCCGCCCGCGCAGCAGTACCAGGCCCCTGCGCCCCAGCAGAGTTACGAGTCCCGGCCGGCCGCTTCTCCGCATCAACAGCACCAGCAGCACCAGCCTCAGCAGGGCCACTCGCAGCAGCCGGGTTCCGCACCCGCCGCGGCGCCCGCTCCGCAGTCGTACTCCGCACCACCGCAACAGCAGTACTCCGCGCCCGAGCCCCCGCGTGCGGTCGCCCCCGAGGACGACACCCCCGAGGCCGACGACCCGGACCTCGTCGACTCGGCGCTCTCCGGGCACGACCTGATCGTCCGCGAGCTGGGTGCCACGGTCGTCGAGGAGTTCACCAACGAATAGCGGCGAGCGAATGGCG
Source organism: Streptomyces sp. NPDC001933 (assembly GCF_042890955.1). Taxonomy (NCBI): domain Bacteria; kingdom Bacillati; phylum Actinomycetota; class Actinomycetes; order Kitasatosporales; family Streptomycetaceae; genus Streptomyces; species Streptomyces sp. NPDC001933. The sequence goes on from NZ_JBIASS010000006.1 coordinate 426,234, forward strand.
GAGAGCAGCGGCGAACGGCGGGGGCGCGCTCCGGCGGGCCGTGGCTCCCGCCGCGGCGGCCCGGGGTGTCCACGTAGCGGCGTCCGTCAAGGGCGCCGCGCCCCGGCGGCTAGGCTGCACCCCGTGAAGGTCCTCGTCATCGGCGGCGGCGCCCGCGAACACGCCCTGTGCCGCTCTCTGTCCCTCGACCCCGACGTCACCGCTCTGTACTGCGCTCCCGGCAACGCCGGTATCGCGGAGGTGGCCGAACTGCACCCGGTCGATGCCCTCGACGGCGACGCCGTCGCGCGCCTCGCCACCGACCTGGGCGCCGAGCTGGTGGTCGTCGGCCCGGAGGCGCCGCTCGTCGCCGGGGTCGCCGACGCCGTGCGCGCCGCGGGCATCCCCTGCTTCGGCCCCTCCGGCGAGGCGGCCCGGCTGGAGGGCTCCAAGGCGTTCGCCAAGGACGTGATGGCCGGGGCCGGCGTCCCGACCGCCCGTAGCTACGTCTGCACCACCCCCGCCGAGATCGATGCCGCCCTCGACGCCTTCGGCGCCCCGTACGTCGTCAAGGACGACGGTCTCGCCGCCGGCAAGGGCGTCGTCGTCACCGACGACGTCGAGGCGGCCCGCGCCCACGCCCTGGCCTGCGACCGCGTGGTCATCGAGGAGTTCCTCGACGGCCCCGAGGTGAGCCTCTTCGCGATCACGGACGGCACCACCGTGCTGCCGCTCCAGCCCGCGCAGGACTTCAAGCGCGCCCTGGACGACGACGAGGGCCCGAACACCGGCGGAATGGGCGCGTACTCCCCGCTCCCGTGGGCCGACCCCAAGCTGGTCGACGAGGTCATGGAGTCGGTGCTCCAGCCGACCGTCGACGAACTCCGCCGCCGCGGCACCCCGTTCTCCGGGCTGCTGTACGCGGGCCTCGCGATCACCTCGCGCGGCGTCCGGGTGATCGAGTTCAACGCCCGCTTCGGCGACCCCGAGACCCAGGTGGTCCTGGCCCGCCTGAAGACCCCGCTGGCCGGTGTCCTGCTCGGCTCCGCCAACGGCACGCTCGACGAGCTGCCCCCGCTCAAGTGGCGCGACGACGCCGCCGTCACCGTGGTCATCGCCTCGCACAACTACCCGGGCACGCCGCGCACGGGCGACCCGATCGAGGGGCTCGACGACGTGGTGGCGCAGGACGCCCCGCACGCGTACGTCCTGCACGCGGGCACCAGGCGGGAGGGCGACACGATCGTCAGCGCGGGCGGCCGGGTGCTGTCCGTGACCGCGACCGGCAAGGACCTCGCGGGCGCCCGGGAGCGCGCCTACACGGCGGCGGCCCGCATCCGCCTCGACGGCTCGCACCTCCGTACGGACATTGCCCGGAAGGCCGCAGAGGGCTGATCCCGCCCTCCGGGGCTCCGGAGGGACCGGGAGCCGACAGTACGCCTCTCCGCGTCGCACGCACCGGCGTGCCTGCGACGCGCTGACAAGCACCGACGCGCCGCTGCCCCATGGACAGCGGCGCGTCAGCACCTTTACCCAAAGCCATTCCATCGAGTGACGGCTGCGCCATCCGGATGACGCCCGCCGAGGCCCCAACTAGGGTGCGGCGCAAGCATTCCGGCACTTGGCCCACTGGCATTGCGCTGTCAGTGACGGGTGCCACAGTGGGGGAGTGAACAACACCGCCGCGGGGGCAGAGGGGGTGACGTCCGGACGTGTCCGGTACCGGTACAAGTGAGGAGCTGGGTGCGCTGAGTGCGCGTGCCCGAGCTCACGCCGTGCTGCGCATCCGCGGCAGGGCAGCAGCCGCGGCGATCCTGCCGGCGGCGGTGGCCGTCGTGCTGCTCGTGGCAGGTGCCCAGGGCCTCGCCGTGGGCAGCGGCTGGGACACGGCGCGCTGGGCCGTGACGGCCTTCGCGGTCGTCGTGCTGGTCATCGCCGCAGCGGTCGCGGTCGCGGTCGTACGGGCGAGGCCGGCGGTCAGCCCGACCGTCCCGCTCCCGGAGAAGGCCGCCCCCGATCTCTACCGCCTGGTCAAGGACCTGGCCGACCGGCTCGGGGTTCCCGCGCCCTCGGCGATAGCCCTGACGCCCGACTGCGACAGCTGGCTGGAGGACCGCACCCACCCCTCGGCGCAGCTCCTGGCAGGCACCGGCCCCGATTTGGCCGCGCATTCCGCGGCCCGGTCGCGCCGCCGGATCCAGGCGGCTCCGGTGCTGGTCATCGGTTCGCCGTTCCTGTGGTGGATGCGGGTCGCCGAGCTACGGGCGGTGCTCGCCCCGGTCGTCGCGGGCACCGGCCCGTCCGCGCATCCCGACATAGCCGCCGCCCGCCGTTTCCTACGGGGACTCGACGGCGCGGTCGCCGACGCCGCCGCGCCCGTGCCGGGTCCGCTGGCCGGGCTGCGCAGAGTGCCCCGCGCCTTCGTCGGCCGGATCGCCAGGCTGCTGCTGCGCAGCTGCCGAGACCACGCCGCCGAGATGGAGCGGAGCGTCGCCGCCGCGGCGTCGGTCCGTGCACAGGGTGTGGATTACGGTCTGCGGATCGTCGCCCAGGAGCAGGTCGGCCTCGCCTACGCGGGCTGGGACCGGCTGCTCACCCGGGTCGCCCTGCCCGCCTGGCGGATGGGCCGCTGGCCGTCCCGGCTGGACGCGGGCGTGGTGTCCGCCCTCACCGAGCTGTCCCGGCGCGACCGGCTCGCCGACGGATTCGCCTCACGGCTCGGCGAGCGCCCCGCCTGCGACCTCCTGGAGGAGCCGGGCGCGGCCGACGAGGCGGCTTCGCTGCTGGCGGCCCGCCTGTTCCACGGCGGCCCGGCCTGTACGGGTCCGGACTGGTCGCCGGTCGACTGGCAGCAGTACCCGGAAGAGGTCGTCGACCGTAAGTGGCGTATCGAGGCCGCCCGCCTGCACCGCGTCCTCGACGCGATGACTTCCGCACCCACCCCGGCCGACGCACCTACCCTGCCGGGCGCACCCACCCCGGCCGGCGCACCTACCCTGCCGGGCGCACCCACCCCGGCTGGCGCACCTACCCTGCCGGGCGCACCCACCGAGCCCACGACAGATCCCACCCCCGGCAGCCCCGGCACCCCCGACCGCTTCGATGGCTCCCGCGCCCCGCGTGACGACCGCCAACCCTCCAGCAACATCCCCGGCACCCCTGCCGCGCCCACGACAGGTCCCACCCCTGGCAGTCCCGGCGCCCCCTCCCGCCCCGTCGTCTGCTCCGTCGACGCCGGGATGCCCACGCTGGCCCGCGTCGTCGAGCATCTGGCAGACCGGGCCGGGGGCAGCGAGGAACTTGCAGCGGGGATCAGCGCCGCAGTGGCCCGTGAGGAGGCCGCGGCCCAGCAGCACCGGGCCGCGGCCGCCTCCGGCCGGGCGGGCGCCCCGTCCGCCGCCGGCCCGGACGGGGACGTCCTGGACGTCTGGGGCCCCGACCCCCTCCCGCTCTTCCCGCTCCAGCCGCCCCGCACGGGTACGGAGCTGCTCGCCGACCACGTCGCGGCCATGGTCTGCTGCGCCGCGGTGGACACGGCGGGCGCGGCGCCCGGACTCGACTGGCTCGACGGCCCCGCACTGCTGATCGACGGCGAGCGCCGGGCGGACCTGGGCAGTCCGGTCCTGAGTCTGGTCGAGGACGGGGACGCGGAACCGCTGCGGTCCTGGCTCGCTTCCATCGGTGTACGCACCGACAAGCCCGTCCGCCTCGTCTGAACCACAGGCCCCGGCTGTCACACCACAAGCACCACAGACACCCCAACGTCCGGAATATTACGTTCCGTTCACGTCAATTCGCGACGAACGGTGACGGAGTGCGTGCGTTATGTGATGTGCTGGGGATTGACGTTGACGGTCGGCGCATCGCTGTTGGCGCATTGATGACGCATGACCACGGGCGATCGACCGCCAAGGACCGCCCGTCGGCCACCGACCATCCACTGTTGTCTCGGGGGACTTGAGGGAGGGAAACGGTATGGGGACGGAGCAGATTCGACGATGGGAGTCGGGTGCCCTCGCGCATGCCGTCTCCGACCCCTTCGGCCAGGGCCCCCTGCCCTGGCTGCGCGGCAGCGAGAACTACTTCGACGACACCGGGCACGTCGTCCCCTGGTACGCCGACCCCGCCCTGGCCCGCTCCCCCGACGGCGGCACGCGCACGGCCGACGACGTGCACCGTCAGATCAAGGGCTTCATCTCCACGGGGGCCGCGGCCCCCGGCGAGGCGATCGACTTCCACATCACCGTGGACCCGCCCCAGCAGTTCTCCGTGGACATCTACCGCATCGGCCACTACGGCGGCGACGGCGCCGCCCAGATCACCACGAGCCCCCGGCTCTCCGGCATCGTCCAGCCCGCGCCGCTCACCGCCGACCGCACGGTCTCCTGCCACCACTGGTGGCAGTCCTGGCGGCTCCAGATCCCCACGTACTGGTCGATCGGCGCGTACGTCGCCGTGCTCACCACCGTGGACGGATACCGCTCCCACATCCCGTTCACGGTCCGCGACGACCAGCCGGCCGATCTGCTGCTGGTCCTGCCGGACATCACCTGGCAGGCGTACAACCTCTATCCGGAGGACGGCCGCACCGGCGCCAGCCTCTACCACGCCTGGGACGAGCAGGGCTGTCTCCTGGGCGAGGAGGACGCCGCGGTCACCGTCTCCTTCGACCGCCCCTACGCGGGCGCCGGCCTGCCGCTCCACGTCGGTCATGCCTACGACTTCATCCGCTGGGCCGAGCGGTACGGCTACGACCTCGCGTACGCCGACACCCGGGACCTGCACGCGGGCCGCGTCGATCCGGCCCGCTACCGGGGCCTGGTCTTCCCCGGCCACGACGAGTACTGGTCGGTGCCGATGCGCCGTACGGTCGAAAGCGCCCGAGACGGCGGCACCTCGCTGGTCTTCCTCTCCGCCAACACCATGTACTGGCAGGTCAGCCTCTCCCCGTCGCCTTCCGGCGTCCCGGACCGCCTGCTCACCTGCCGCAAGCGCCGCGGCCCCGGGAAACCCGCCCTGTGGCGCGAGATCGACCGCCCCGAGCAGCAGCTCCTCGGGATCCAGTACGCGGGCCGGGTCCCCGATCCGCACCCCCTGGTCGTACGGAACGCCGAGCACTGGCTCTGGGAGGCGACGGGCGCGGGCGAGGGCGACGAGCTCGACGGCCTGGTCGCCGGAGAGGCCGACCGCTACTTCCCGCGCACCGCGCTCCCCGAACACGAGAACCGCATCCTGCTCGCCCACTCCCCGTACCTGGACAGCGAAGGCGTCAAACGCCACCAGGAGACATCCGTGTACCGCGCCCCGTCCGGGGCGATCGTCTTCGCCTCGGGCACCTTTGCCTGGTCCCCGGCGCTGGATCGCCCCGGCCATGTGGACGCCCGCATCCAGCGGGCCACCGCCAACCTCCTCGACCGCATCTGCAAGCGCGACTGAACCCGGCTCGCCACAACGCGGGCCGGGGTCACGGAAGTCGGCGCCACGGACGCCCCCGCTCCATCCCACCGCACCCCGATACGGGAGAATCGGAACGACTCCTGGATCAACCTACGCGGAGGCAGCGTGTCCGGATTTGTAGAAAAGCCCGAGCCGGTGCAGGTCCCGGGCCTCACCCACCTGCACACCGGCAAGGTGCGCGACCTGTACCGGAACGAGGCGGGCGACCTCGTCATGGTCGCCAGCGACCGCATGTCCGCGTACGACTGGGTCCTGCCGACCGAGATCCCGGACAAGGGCCGGGTGCTCACCCGGCTCTCGCTCTGGTGGTTCGATCAGCTCGCCGATCTCGTACCGAACCACGTCCTGTCCACGGAGCTCCCCGCCGGGGCCCCCGCGGACTGGGCCGGCCGCACCCTGATCTGCAAGTCGCTGCGGATGGTCCCGGTCGAGTGCGTCGCCCGCGGGTATCTCACCGGCTCCGGCCTCGTCGAGTACAACGAGTCCCGCACGGTCTGCGGTCTCGCGCTGCCCGAGGGACTCGTCGACGGCTCCGAGCTCCCGGCACCGATCTTCACCCCCGCCACCAAGGCGGCCGTCGGTGACCACGACGAGAACGTGAGCTTTGAGGAAGTGGCCCGCCAGATCGGCGAGGAGACCGCCGACCGGCTGCGCAGCGCCACGCTGGACGTCTACGGCAGGGCACGTGACATCGCGCGCGAGCGCGGCATCATCCTCGCCGACACCAAGTTCGAGTTCGGCTTCGCGCCCACCGCCGACGGCGGCGAGGAGCTGATCATCGCGGACGAGGTGCTGACCCCGGACTCCTCGCGCTTCTGGCCCGCGGCCACCTGGGAGCCGGGCCGGGCCCAGCCCAGCTACGACAAGCAGTTCGTACGCGACTGGCTGACCTCGCCGGCCTCCGGCTGGGACCGCAAGAGCGAGCAGCCGCCGCCGGCGCTGCCCCCGGAGATCGTGGACGCGACCCGGGCGAAGTACCTGGAGGCGTACGAACTCCTCACTGGTACGCCCTGGCAGTAGGACTGCCCGGCGAACACGAAGAAGCCCCCGGCCGGAAGGCCGGGGGCTTCTTGCTGAACCGAGCGGACGACCAGGTTCGAACTGGCGACCTCAACCTTGGCAAGGTTGCGCTCTACCAACTGAGCTACGTCCGCAAGCGCCGAAGCGCGAGAACCACTATACCCATCCGCGCTGCCGTGCGAGACGCACCGCGGCATGGCGATTCTCCGCTCCGAGCTTCGAGGCGGCCGCGGAGAGGTAATTCCGTACGGTTCCCTGCGACAGCGAAGCCCGCTCCGCGATCTCCGCGACGGGTGCCCCGTCCGCCGCCAGCTCCAGTACCTCGGTCTCCCGCGCGGTCAGCGGAGAGTCCCCGGCGGAGATCGCGTCAGCCGCCAACTCCGGGTCCACGTAACGGTTTCCGGCATGCACGGTGCGGATGATCCCGGCCAGCTGCCGGGCGCTGACGGTCTTCGGCACGAAGGCCCGCACGCCCGCCGCGAGCGCCCGCTTGAGGTGTCCGGGCAGGCCGTGACTGGTCACGATCATCGTCCGGCAGCCGGGCAGTTCGGCCCGCAGAGATGTGGCGACACTCACACCGTCGGCGCCCGGCATCTCCAGATCGAGGACCGCCACATCGGGCCGGTGGGCCCGAGCCATGGCCAGCGCCTCCGGGCCGGTCGCGGCCTCCGCGACCACCACGAGGTCGTCCTCCAGAGCCAGCAGCGCGGCCAGCGCGCCCCGGATCAGGTGCTCGTCGTCGGCGAGCAGCACCCGTACGGTCGTCATCGTCGTTCCTCCTGAAGGGCGGGTGCCTCCCGGGCAGCAGGCGGCTTGTCGAGGCGGGCCAAAGACGCCGCCCCCGCGCCGAGCGGAGACGCTCCCGGGCCGAGCGGGATCGTAGCCGTGAGCCGGAACAGGCCGTTCCCCGCCGGGCCCGCGTCCAGCGAACCGTCGACCACCCGCAACCGCTCCCGCAGCCCCGCGAGCCCGGAACCGCCCGGTCCGGAGCCGTCGCCCGCCCCGGAGCTCCCGCCCTGCCCCGCGTCGGCCACCGCCGCCCCGTCGTTCTCCACCAGCAGCACGACCGCGTCCGCCGAGGCGCTGAGCCGGATCGTGCAGTGGCGCGGATCACCGTGCCGCAGCACATTGGTCGCCGCCTCCCGCACGACCCAGCCGAGCGCGGACTGCACGGGCGCGGGCAGCCGGTCGCCGGCGTCGCCCGTCACCTCGCACCCGATCCCGGCCGCTCTCAACACCCCTTGGGCGCCGGCCAGTTCCGTACTCAGATCGGCCTCCCGGTATCCCCGTACGACATCGCGCACCTCCTGCTGCGAGGTGCGGGCTATCCGCTGCACCTCGACCATCTGGTCCACCGCCTCCGGCCTGCCGCGCTGGGCCAGCTCCACGGCCAGCTCGCTCTTCAGCGCGATCACGGCGAGATTGCGGCCCAGTACGTCGTGCAGGTCCCGCCCGAACCGCAGCCGCTCCTCGGCGACCGCGAGCCGGGCCTGAAGATCCCGGGCCTCCTCGGCCTGCCACATCACACTCAGGCTCCAGGCGCTGGGCCGTACGGAGATCAGGACGAGCACGCAGCCGAAGAGCGAGGCCGGCACCACCCCGGCCAGTGTCCCGCCCCGCACCCCGACCGCGGCGAAGACGCCGACGCCCAGCGCGGTGACGGTCAGCGACTGGACGAGGAAGGTGCGGACCGGCACCAGCAGGGTCTGCGTTATCGCGAACGCCACCGGCGCGTTCGAGAGCATGATGAGCAGGCCGGCATCGTCGATCCCGTCCATCCTTGCCATCGTCGCCAGCAGCCCCAGGCTCACCATCAGCAGCACCAGGGGCGGCAGCTGCCGCCGCCGAGGGAAGACGGCGGTGCCGAGATAGTGCGCGAACGACAGCTGGACGTTGCGGTTGCTCAGCAGGCACTGCACCAGGCTCACGAGCAGCAGTGCCACGCCCAGGGCGATCGGCAGCGGCGCATGGCGGATGTCCGACTCGAAGGGGGCCAGCTGCCACGTAAAGGTGAAGAGCCAGGGCATCACCGAGAGGGTCACCCGCGAGTACAGATCGATCCGCTCCAGCTTGCTGCGCTTCTGCCAACTGCGGCGCCAGCCCCGCATGAGCACCGACACGGCATGTCCCCCTCAGCGTCGCGGATCCCAGCGGAACCACCGCTGCACAGCAAACACGGCGAACCCGGTCCAGGCCAGCCCGGTCACAGCGGCCACGAGCAGGTCGGAGCCGCCGGTCCCGCCCAGCCAGCCCGTCCGCACGAGTGTCATCACTCCGGTGACCGGCAGCAGTTCGCACACGGACGCCATCGGGCCGGGCATGATCTCCAGCGGCACGAAGAGCCCCGAGCCCATCATCGAGATGAAGAAGAGCGGGAGGGTGGTGAGCTGCGAGGTCTGCACGGTGCGGGTCACCGCGGAGGTGGCCGCGGCCAGTGCCGCCAGCAGCACCACGCCCAGCAGCAGGCCCGCCAGGAGCAGTTCGGGCCGCTGCGGCGCGGCGAGGCCGAAGAAGGCCGTCCCCGCCACCACGATCACCACGGTCTGGGCCAGGGCCAGCGCGACCGACGGAAGGGCGGTCCCGATGAGGATCTCCCGGTCGGTGACCTCGCCGGTACGCAGCCGCTTCAGGACGAGGTCCTCGCGCCGCGCCACATAGGACGAGACCAGGTTCATGTAGACGGCCTGGATCAGCACGATGCCGATGCCGCCGCTGAGCGCAGCCGCGGCGACGGACAGGCCGGTCCCGTCGAGAACGGACTGCTTCAGCGTCGACTTCATCGCAAGGACCATGGCGGCGGGCATCAGCAGCGAGACGAACACCGCCGTCCGGTTGCGGGCGAGCAGGGCGACCTCGGCGCGCCCGAGAGCGGTCAGCCGGCCCCGGAGCGTAGTGCCGGCCGTTGCGCTCGTTCCTGCCGTGCCGGTCGTCGCACCAGTCGTGCTGGTCGCACCAGTCGTCGTGCCGGTCGTCGTGGTCGTCATCACGCAGCCACCTTTTCGGATTCCGACGCGCTCTGCGCGATGTCGAGGAACGCCTCTTCGAGCGAGGCCGAGCGGGCATCGAGGCCGAGCAGCCGGACGTCCGACTCCCTTGCCCAGGTCAGCAGTTCGTCCAGGGACTCCTGCAAGCGGTGGGTACGGATCTCGATCCGGTGGCCCTCGGCGGCGGCCCGCAGCCCCAGCGGAAGCCGGGCCGCCGGCACTCCCTCCGGCAGCTCGAACCGGATGCGGGCGGGGCGGGCGGCCGTCACCTCGGCGGTGGTGCCCGCCGTCACTATCCGCCCCCGGTGCATGATCGCCAGCCGGTCGGCGAGCGTCTCGGCCTCTTCCAGGTAGTGCGTGGTGAGCAGGACGGTGGTGCCGCCGTCCCGCAGCTCGCGCACCAACTCCCAGGTGTCCCGCCGCCCTTCGGCGTCGAGCCCGGTGGTCGGCTCGTCCAGGAACAGCACCTCGGGCCGGCCCAGCAGGGCCAGCGCCAGGTCGAGACGACGCCGCTCGCCGCCGGAGAGCTGCTTGACCCGCACCCGCGCCCGGTGGCCGAGCCCGACCAGCTCCAGCGCCTCACCGGTCGGGCGCGCGCCGCTGGTGCAGCCCGCCCACATCCGTACCGTCTCGGTGACCGTCAGCTCGGACGGGAAGCCGCCCTCCTGGAGCATCACCCCGATCCGCGGCCGGACGGCGGCGCGCTCGCGGAACGGGTCGTGCCCGAGCACCCGGACCGTGCCGGCGTCGGGCGCGGCCAGGCCCTCAAGCAGCTCGACGGTGGAGGTCTTCCCGGCGCCGTTCGTACCGAGCAGGGCGAAGAGCTCGCCGCGCGCCACCGAGAAGGAGACACCGGCCACGGCCTCGAAGCCGCCCGCATAACGCCGCCGCACGCCGGCCGCCTCGATCACCGCACCGGAGGCGGTCACGTCGGAAGCGGAAGCGGAAGCGGATGCGGATGTGGAGACGGAAGCGGATGCGTCGGGTGCCACGGTCCGGTCCGCGCGGTTGCCTGGGATGTCGTCGCTGGTCATGACTACAGATTTCCGCGGGACCGGCGACGGGATCAGTGCGAGCTGTCATCACTGCTCATGACAAACGTCATGTGAGGGCAGACACGACGAAGGCCCTGGTCGATATCGACCAGGGCCTTCAATTCGATCAAGAGCGGACGACGAGATTCGAACTCGCGACCCTCACCTTGGCAAGGTGATGCTCTACCAACTGAGCCACGTCCGCATTGCTGCCGCTCATTGTACTCCTCGAAAGGAGTTCGTCGGGCGGTGCGAGCATCACTCTACCCGATCCACCGGAGTGGTCGATAAGAACGATGCAGAGCGGGTGACAGGAATTGCACACTGCGCCTTCCCCCTGGAAGGGGGATGTTCTGCTACTGAACTACACCCGCACGCTGCGTGAGGTTCGGCTTTGCGGCCTTGCCCCTCGGCGTGCTCCAGACTTTAGCCGACCTGCGGGGGTGTAGCGCAAGTCGGTGCCCGCAGGGTGTCGCCGACGGGGGTGCCGGGGGCCCTGTCGGCCCGTCAACTCGCTTCGCGGAACGCCTCGTAGACCTTCTTGGGGATCCGGCCGCGGGCCGGCACTTCCATCTGGTGCGAGCGCGCCCAGGCGCGCACGGCCGCCGGGTCGGGAGCGAGGGAAGTGTGCCGGTACGACACGGGCGTCCTGCCGTGCTTGCCGGCGTTTGTCTGCTTTCGGCCCGCCGCCATGTACGGCGCGAGGGCCTTGCGCAGTTTCTTGGCATTGGACGTATTGAGGTCGATCTCGTACGACTTCCCGTCCAGGGCGAAGGTGACCGTTTCCGCCGCTGCTCCCCCGTCGATGTCGTCGGAGAGCGTGACCACTACGCGCTGAGCCACGGATATCGGTCCTTTCCTACGGTATCGGCGCGTCAGGTGTGCGCTGATACCGGCCTTCCGGCTGGTAGGCGGATACGGCGTCGACGGTTGCCGACTGTTTAGGGTCGATGCTGCATTCCCCGGTAATCATTTGTACAGCGGTGGGTGCCGCATTGTGAAGTCCACGCAATTACCTCCGCGTGTCAGCCTTCTATGTGTGCTGGTGGTGGGGATTTTTTTTGCAGGACTTTCCCCATGTGTTGTCGCGTCCGATATCTGGGTGTGATCAAGGTTCTTGATATCTACCCGCGTAGAATTTCTGGCCAGGTAGGCTGAGGGGACCTGCGGGGGTCTGGGGAGCCCCCCGGAGAAACAGCCGCACCACACCACCACCGGGAGTGCCAGTGGCACGCGTCGTAGTCGACGTCATGCTCAAGCCCGAGATCCTCGACCCGCAGGGACAGGCGGTGCAGCGTGCACTGCCCCGTCTCGGCTTCGAGGGAATCGCGGACGTACGTCAGGGAAAGCGTTTCGAGCTCGAGGTAGAGGGGCCGGTCGACGACGCCGCCCTCGGCCGTATTCACGAGATGGCCGAGACTTTCCTCGCCAACACCGTCATCGAGGACTTCACCGTGAAGGTGGAGAAGGCCGAGGAGTCGAAGTGACTGCTCGTATCGGAGTCGTCACCTTTCCCGGCACGCTCGACGACAAGGACAGCCTGAGGGCCGTGCGGGTCGCGGGCGCCGAACCCGTATCGCTGTGGCACCGCGACAAGGACCTGCACCAGGTCGACGCGGTCATCCTGGCGGGCGGCTTCTCCTACGGCGACTATCTGCGGGCCGGAGCCATCTCCCGCTTCTCGCCGGTCATGGAGACCGTCATCGAGCAGGCGAAGGCGGGGATGCCGGTCCTCGGCATCTGCAACGGATTCCAGATCCTGACCGAGGCGCATCTGCTGCCCGGCGCGATGCTGCGCAACAACCACCTGCACTTCATCTGCCGTGACCAGAAGCTGCGCGTCGAGAACGCGGAGACCGCCTGGACCTCGGACTACTCCGCGGGCCAGGAGATCTCCGTACCGCTCAAGAACATGGACGGGCGCTACGTCGCCGACGAGCGGGTGCTCGACGAGCTGGAGGCGGAGGGCCGGGTCGCCTTCCGCTACCTGGACATGAACCCCAACGGCTCGCTGCGGGACATCGCCGGCATCACCAACGCCGCGGGCAATGTCGTCGGCCTGATGCCGCACCCGGAGCACGCCGTCGAGCCGCTGATCGGAACCGGCCGCACCGACGGTCTCGGTTTCTTCACCTCGATCATCAAGAAGCTGGTCAACGCATGAGCCTGGATACGGTCAAGCACGCGGCCGAGACCCCGGACGTCGCGCAGCCCTGGAAGGAGCTCGGCCTCAAGGAGGACGAGTACGCCCGGATCCGCGAGATCCTGGGCCGCCGTCCCACCGGCGCCGAGCTCGCCATGTACTCCGTGATGTGGTCCGAGCACTGCTCGTACAAGAGCAGCAAGGTCCACCTCAAGCAGTTCGGCGAGAAGGTCCCCGCCAACGACGCGATGCTCGTCGGCATCGGCGAGAACGCCGGTGTGGTCGACGTCGGTCAGGGGTACGCGGTCACCTTCAAGGTCGAGTCGCACAACCACCCCTCGTACATCGAGCCCTACCAGGGCGCGGCCACCGGCGTCGGCGGCATCGTCCGCGACATCCTCGCCATGGGTGCCCGCCCGGTCGCCGTCGTCGACCCGCTGCGGTTCGGCGCGGCCGACCACCCCGACACCAAGCGCGTCCTGCCGGGCGTCGTCGCGGGCATCGGCGGCTACGGCAACTGCCTGGGTCTGCCGAACATCGGCGGCGAGGTCGTCTTCGACGCCTGCTACCAGGGCAACCCGCTCGTCAACGCCGGCTGCATCGGCGTGATGAAGCACGAGGACATCCACCTGGCGAAGGCCTCGGGCCCCGGCAACAAGGTGATCCTCTACGGCGCCCGCACCGGCGGCGACGGCATCGGCGGCGTCTCCGTGCTGGCCTCGGAGACCTTCGAGTCGACCGGCCCGGCCAAGCGCCCGGCCGTCCAGGTCGGCGACCCGTTCCAGGAGAAGCTCCTCATCGAGTGCACCCTGGAGATCTTCAAGGAGAAGCTCGTCGCGGGCATCCAGGACCTCGGCGGCGCCGGGCTCTCCTGCGCCACGTCCGAGCTGGCCTCCGCCGGATCCGGCGGCATGCGCGTCGAGCTGGACACCGTGCCGCTGCGCGACTCCTCCCTCTCGCCCGAGGAAATCCTCATGAGCGAGTCGCAGGAGCGCATGTGCGCGATCGTCGAGCCGCAGCACGTCGAGCGCTTCCTGGAGATCTGCGAGAAGTGGGACGTCATCGCCACCGTCATCGGTGAGGTGACCGAGGGCTCCCAGCTGGAGATCTTCTGGCACGGCGAGCAGATCGTCGACGTGCCGCCGCGGTCCGTCGCCCACGAGGGCCCGACGTACCACCGTCCGTTCGCCCGCCCGTCCTGGCAGGACGCGCTCCAGGCCGACGACGCGGGCAAGCTGGCCCGGCCGGCGAACGGCGCGGAGCTGCGCGAGCAGGTCCTCAAGCTGGTCGCCTCGCCGAACCAGGCGTCGAAGTCCTGGATCACGGACCAGTACGACCGGTTCGTGCAGGGCAACACCGTGCTCGCGATGCCCGAGGACGCCGGCATGGTCCGGATCGACGAGAAGTCGAACCTGGGCGTGGCCATGGCGACCGACGGCAACGGCCGGTACGCCAAGCTCGACCCGTACACCGGCGCGCAGCTCGCGCTGGCGGAGTCGTACCGCAATGTCGCCGCCTCCGGCGCCAAGCCGCTGGCCATCTCGGACTGCCTGAACTTCGGCTCGCCCGAGGACCCGGACGTCATGTGGCAGTTCGCCGAGGCCACCCGTGGTCTCGCGGACGGCTGCCTGGAGCTGGGCACCCCGGTCACCGGCGGCAACGTCTCGCTGTACAACCAGACCGGTGAGACGGCGATCCACCCGACGCCGGTCGTGGCCGTGCTCGGCGTGATCGACGACGTCAACCGGCGTACGCCGGTCGCATTCGCGGAAGAGGGCCAGCTCCTCTACCTGCTGGGCGACACGCGTGAGGAGTTCGGCGGCTCGGCCTGGTCCGAGGTCATTCACAACCACCTCGGCGGCATGCCGCCCAAGGTCGACCTGGGCCGCGAGAAGCTGCTCGGCGAGATCCTGATCTCGGCCTCCCGCGACGGCATGATCGACGCGGCGCACGACCTCTCCGACGGCGGTCTGATCCAGGCGGTCACCGAGTCCTGCCTGCGCGGCGGGAAGGGTGCCCGGCTGGTCGTGCCGGACGGTCTGGACGTGTTCACGTTCCTCTTCTCCGAGTCGGCGGGGCGCGCGGTCGTCTCGGTGCCGCGGAGCGAGGAGCTCCGCTTCAACGACATGTGCGGTGCGCGGGGTCTGCCCGTCGCCCGGATCGGTGTCGTGGACGGCGCGGAGATCGAGGTGCAGGGTGAGTTCAGCATTCCGCTGGACGAGCTGCGCACGGCGCACGAGGCGACCATTCCGGCTCTGCTCGCCTGACGTACCCCGTTCCTGACGAGGACGGCCCCGCCCTGTTCATGGGCGGGTCCGTCCTCGTATCGTCAGGTGCGGAAATTCCGGCGGAATTCCGTTTTCATCGGTGGAGCGGCGTGAGTGGCTCCGTCGGTTGCTGCGGCGTGGTGAATTCGGCGGTATTGGCGTCCGCCGCTTCCGGCTCCGGTTCCGGCTTCGGTTCCGGTTCCCGCCGGGACGGCAGCCGGGTCGCCAGAACGGTCGCGATGAAGACCTTCTTGGCGCCGATCACGTCGCAGAGCTTTCCGTAGAGCGGCAGCGCGGCGGTCGCGGCGAGCTGATAGGCGGCGATCAGCCAGGGGATCTTGTCGACGCCGTGCACCGGGTCGAGATCACTGACGATCGGCACGGTCGCCGCCGAGACGATGTTCGTGTCGAGCACGGCCAGCAGGATCGTGGCGATGCAGAGCACGAACCCTATGACGCGCTGACGGTGGGTCATGGCTGCTGATCTGACTGTGGGCATGACGGGCTCCCCCTCCGGAGCGGCGTGGTGCCGCTGTGGCCGGGCACCACCATGGCCCATAAAAATGTATCGAGTCAATAATTAATCTGAGATCAACATTCATCCTGGTACAGTGACGCCATGACCGAGGGGATGAGCCTGCGCGAGCGAAAGAAGCTCCAGACGCGGCACCGCTTGCTGGCCGCGGCCACCGAACTCTTCGCCGAGCGCGGCTTCGACAAGGTCTCGGTCGCCGAGATCGCGGAGGCGGCCGAGGTATCGAAGATGACCGTCTTCAATTACTTCGCCGGCAAGGAGGACCTGGTCCTCGCTCCCATGGAGGAGCACGTCGGCGATGTCGCGCGCACGGTACGGGACCGGGCCCCAGGCGAATCCGCCCTGGCCGCCGTGCGCGGACAGTTCCTGGCCGCCGTCGAGCAGCGCGATCCCTCGGTCGGAATGAGCGACCTGCCGGTGGTACTCGGAGTGCGCCGGCTGATCCAGGAGACCCCGGCGCTGCTCACCCGGGCCCATGCGTTCTCCATGCGCTCCTTCGACCTGCTCGCCGAAGTGCTGGTCGAGGAGGGGGAGGAGCCCGCCATCGCGCGGGTCGCGGGCGCCCAGCTGATCGGCACCCGCAATGCCCTCATCCACGCGAACCAGCAGCGGCTGCTGGCGGGGGATTCGGCGGACGCGATCGCCGCGGACGCCGCCGCGCTCGCCGAGCGCGGTTTCGCCCTGCTCGCCGGCGGCCTGGGCGACTTCGCGATCCGGCGCTGAGGCCGCCCGCCCCGCTCGGCAGCACTTAGGCTCGCGGACATGCCGCCGTCCCAGAAACGTGCCCGCCGCTACGACCCGGTCAAGACCCGTGCCGCGGTGCTGGCCCAGTTCACCCATGTCCGGGAAGCCGTCCGCACCCTGACGCCCGAACAGCTCGCGCAGCCGACCCGGCTCGGTGACTGGACCGTGCGCGAACTGGCCGTACACCTGACCATGGCGCTCTCCGGCCTCACCCGGCATCTGGAGCTGCCGGAACCCGCCGCGGCGAAAGCCGGCCTCACGCTCGTCCAGTGGCCGCTCGCGACCGCGGACCGGGCGGCCGGCATCGCCGACGACACCAGGACGCTCGCCGTGGACCGTCCCGACCTGGAGGCGCTGTACGAGGAGGTCGCGGGGCGGTTCGAGGATCTGGTGCCCGGGGCCGGCGACGAGCGGCTGGTGGCGACGCGGGTCGGGGTGATGCGGCTGGCCGACCTCCTCGTCACCCGTACCGTCGAACTCGTCGTGCACACCGACGACCTGAACGAGGCGGCCGGCCTCGACATCCCGTACGACCGACAGGCACTCGCCGCCTGCACCCGGCTGCTCGCCGACGCCCTCGCGGAGAAGGCGCCGGGCGGCTCGGTCGAGGTGCGGGTCCCGCCGTTCGCCGTCGTCCAGTGCGTGCCGGGCCCCAAACACACCCGGGGTACGCCGCCCAACGTCGTCGAGACCGACCCGCTCACCTGGATCCGACTCGCCACCGGGCGTACGGAGTGGGCGCGGGCGCTCGACGAGGCGAAGGTCGGCGCCAGCGGGGAGCGGGCCGACCTCGCCGCCCTGCTGCCCCTGATGGGGTGAGGGCGTACGGGACCGGCCACCGCGCGCCGTCCCGCTCAGGCCCCCTTCGGATACGGCAGCAGTCCGGCGTCGGTCCGCTCCCAGGACGCCCGCAGCTCGGCCAGCAGCTCCGGTTCGGCGGCCGCCCGGTCGGCCTGTTCGCGCTGGTCGTGGGCGAGCTGGAACAACTGGTCCTTCCCGCCCTTGCCCCGGTAGTACTTCCAGTCGCCCCGGCGCAGCGCCCGCTCCCCGCGCACCCGCCAGAACAGATCGCGCTCCCGGGGCTGCTCGCCCCGCAGCAGATATCCGGCGAGGCTGACGCCGTCCAGCGGATACGCCGGGTCCGGCCGGGCGCCGCCGAGCTCCAGCAGGGTTGCCGTCCAGTCGGGCGAGAACACCGGCAGATCGCTCACCTGGTGCGGATCGATCCTGGCGGGCCAGCGCAGCACCGCCGGAACCCGGATGCCGCCCTCCTGGAGCGAGCTCTTGTTGCCGGAGAGCGGCCACTGGTACGAGAAGCGCTCGCCGCCGTTGTCGCTGGCGAAGAAGACGAGCGTGTCCTCCTCCTGCCCGGACCTCTTCAGCGCCTTCAGCACCTCGCCGACCGAACGGTCCAGGTCCTCCACCATCTGCTTGTACTTCTCGATCGAGCCGCCGTCGGCGTGGAAGAGCCCCCCGAGCCCGCCCTCCTTGATCCTGCGGACGATCTCCGCGCTCTCGGCCGTGTCGCCCTCCGCGATCCACGGCCAGTGCGGGGTGGTGAAGTTCAGGTTGAGCAGCCACGGCCGCTCGTGGTCGCGCTGTACGTACTCGCTCGCCCGCTCGGTCAGGATCCGGGTGTAGTAGCGCAGGTCCTTGTACTCGGAGTCGCCCTCGTACAGGTCGTACTCGCCGCCGAGGCCGAGCTTGGAGTAGTACTCCAGCGCCCCGCCGAAGTTCCCGAAGAACTCGTCCCAGCCCGACCTGGTGGGGCTGTAGTCGGGCAGATAGCCGCAGTGCCACTTGCCGATCAGCGCGGTGGCGTATCCGGCGCCGCGCAGCAGCGAGGCGAGCGTGGGATGGGTGGGTTCGAGCCCCACCGACCGGTCCGCGATGGGCTCGGCGAGCCCGCCCTTCGTACGGCCCGGATAGCGCCCGGTGTAGAGGCTGAACCGGGTGGGGGAGCAGGTGGCGGACCCGGAGTAGGCGTCGGTGAACCGCACGCCCTGGCGCCCGAGCCGGTCCAGGTCGGGGGTGTGGATGTCCGGCGACCCGTACGAGGACAGGTCGGCCCAGCCGAGGTCGTCGCCGAGGATGAACAGGATGTTGGGCCGCCGGGCGTGCTTTCCACGGGCCGCCCGGAAGGGCCGCTCCTGTATCCGGCCGGCCACGGGTTCGGCGGCTGCCGCGGGGGCGGCTGCCGGGAGGCCGACGGCGGCGGTGGCGGCGGTCGCGCCGACAGCGGTCCCGAAGGCCCGCCTGGTCAGGGACCGATCGGAATTGTTGGACTGGTTGTTCGCATGACGAGAAGGCATGACTGCTCCGGTGCAGGACTCGGCCGCGCGCGGCGGCGAAGGCGGGCAGGGCGGCGCGCGACGGATAGGTGAGAGCCGTGAAAGCCGTGTCGAACCACCGCGAGAGCGGGGAGACGCAGAGGCCAGAGGCAGCCGAGAGCGCGCCGTCGGAGTCAGGCGCAGCGACAGATGGCGCTCGCGACACGTCCCAGATCGACGTGGCGGCGCTCCACGAGTGTGACCGAGCGGTCACCGAGGGGCCGGGTCTGCATGGTGCTGGAGCCTGCCAACCGGACATGCGCGAGTCAACGGCGGTCTCGCACTGCGGACCTCGTGGGCCGGCGGGCCGCACTCCGTGGATCGGCAGGCCGCACCCCGTGGGCCGGAGGGGCGCATCGTGGGCATCGAGGACCGCATCCCGCGCATCGCGGTGTGAGGCTCGCCACGAAACGCGCGTTCGGTCGGACTTCCCACCGGACCACCGACCACCTCACCGAGCGCCACCATCCGGCCCGGTGGACCCCGTGGCCCGAGTGGCCGGAACTCGACGGTAACCGGGCGCTGATCCGGGCGACCGCCGCCCCGTGGCCCGATCCGTACTCCACCGAACCCCGAGGATGATCACTCCGCGTGACCGGCCGGAACCCCCCTCGGACCGTTCCCGGGGACGCTTCCCCGGTGGTCCGGGCCGGTATCTCGAATTCGGACCAGTGGTCGATCTCGCCTACACTCGGTGGTGTGCCTCGTGGTGATGGACGACTCAACCACGACCTGCTCCCCGGAGAGAAAGGCCCCCAGGACGCTTGCGGCGTCTTCGGTGTCTGGGCTCCGGGCGAAGAGGTCGCCAAGCTCACCTATTTCGGACTGTATGCCCTGCAGCACCGTGGACAGGAGTCCGCGGGCATCGCAGTGAGCAACGGGTCCCAGATCCTGGTCTTCAAGGACATGGGACTGGTCTCGCAGGTCTTCGACGAAACGTCTCTGGGATCTCTCCAGGGCCATATCGCGGTCGGCCATGCCCGCTACTCCACCACCGGTGCCTCGGTGTGGGAGAACGCGCAGCCGACGTTCCGTGCGACCGCGCACGGCTCGATCGCCCTGGGTCACAACGGCAACCTGGTCAATACGGCCAAGCTCGCCGAGATGGTCGCCGCCCTTCCCCGCAAGGACGGCCGCGCCACCCAGGTCGCCGCGACGAACGACACCGATCTGGTGACCGCGCTGCTCGCCGGCCAGACCGACGAGGACGGCAAACCGCTCACCATCGAGGAGGCCGCCGCCAAGGTGCTTCCCGAGGTGAAGGGCGCCTTCTCGCTGGTCTTCATGGACGAGCACACCCTCTACGCCGCCCGCGACCCGCAGGGCATCCGCCCGCTGGTCCTCGGCCGGCTGGAGCGCGGCTGGGTGGTGGCCTCCGAGTCCGCCGCCCTCGACATCTGCGGTGCCAGCTTCGTACGCGAGATCGAGCCGGGCGAGCTCGTCGCCATCGACGAGAACGGCCTGCGCACCTCGCGGTTCGCGGAAGCGAAGCCCAAGGGCTGCGTCTTCGAGTACGTCTACCTGGCCCGCCCCGACACCGACATCGCCGGGCGCAACGTCTACCTCTCCCGGGTGGAGATGGGCCGCAAGCTGGCCGCCGAGGCCCCGGTCGAGGCCGATCTGGTCATAGCGACACCGGAGTCCGGCACCCCCGCCGCCATCGGTTACGCGGAGGCCAGCGGCATCCCGTTCGGCGCCGGTCTGGTGAAGAACGCCTACGTCGGCCGGACCTTCATCCAGCCCTCCCAGACCATCCGGCAGCTGGGCATCCGCCTCAAGCTGAACCCGCTCAAGGAAGTCATCAAGGGCAAGCGCCTGGTGGTCGTCGACGACTCGATCGTCCGCGGCAACACCCAGCGCGCACTGGTCCGGATGCTCCGCGAGGCCGGTGCCGCCGAGATCCACATCCGGATCTCGTCCCCGCCGGTGAAATGGCCCTGCTTCTTCGGCATCGACTTCGCGACCCGCGCCGAGCTGATCGCCAACGGCATGACGGTCGACGAGATCTCCACGTCGATGGGCGCGGACTCGCTCGCGTACATCTCGCTCGACGCCATGGTCGAGGCGACGACGATCGCCAAGCCCAACCTGTGCCGCGCCTGCTTCGACGGTGAGTACCCCATGGAACTCCCGGACCCGGAGCTGCTCGGCAAGCAGCTGCTGGAGACCGAGCTGGCAGCAGGCCCTGCGGCGACCGCCGCGGCCGACGCACTGCGTCGTCCGTGACGGCCCAGCCGCACACCTCCGGCCACCAGCCCCGTATTTCCACACGAAAGATCCCAGGCAATGTCTGAGACAACAGGTGCTTCCTACGCGGCAGCGGGCGTCGACATCGAGGCCGGCGACCGTGCCGTCGAGCTGATGAAGGAGTGGGTGAAGAAGACGCAGCGCCCCGAGGTCGCGGGCCTCGGCGGCCTCGGCGGCTTCGCCGGACTCTTCGACGCCTCGGCCCTCAAGCGCTACGAGCGTCCGCTGCTCGCCTCCGCCACCGACGGCGTCGGCACCAAGGTCGACCTCGCCCGCAAGATGGGCGTGTACGACACCATCGGCCACGACCTCGTCGGCATGGTCGTCGACGACCTGGTCGTCTGCGGTGCCGAGCCGCTCTTCATGACCGACTACATCTGCGTCGGCAAGGTGCACCCCGAGCGTGTCGCGGCCATCGTGAAGGGCATCGCCGAGGGCTGCGTCCTCGCGGGCTGCGCCCTGGTCGGCGGCGAGACGGCCGAGCACCCCGGCCTCCTCGGCCCGGACGACTTCGACGTCGCCGGCGCCGGAACGGGCGTGGTCGAGGCCGACCGGCTGCTGGGCCCGGACCGTATCCGTAAGGGGGACGCCGTGATCGCCATGGCGTCGTCCGGTCTTCACTCCAACGGGTACTCGCTCGTCCGGCACGTGTTCTTCGACCGGGCCGGCTGGTCGCTGGACCGCCAGGTCGAGGAGTTCGGCCGCACGCTCGGCGAGGAGCTCCTGGAGCCCACCAAGATCTACTCGCTGGACTGCCTGGCGCTCACCCGTACCACCGAGGTGCACGGCTTCAGCCACGTCACCGGCGGCGGCCTGGCCAACAACCTGGCCCGGGTCATCCCGGACGGACTGCACGCCACGGTCGACCGCTCCACCTGGACCCCCGGCGCGGTCTTCGACCTGGTCGGCAAGGCCGGACAGGTCGAGCAGCTGGAGCTGGAGAAGACGCTGAACATGGGCGTCGGCATGATCGCGATCGTCCCGGCCGAGTCCGTGGACGCGGCACTGACGACCCTCGCCGACCGCGGGATCGATTCCTGGGTCGCGGGCGAGATCACCGAGCGCGGGGCACACACCTCGGGCGCGGAGCTCGTCGGCGGATACGCGCGATAGACACGAGGCGGGCACACCGGGGCGACCCGATGGCCGCTACCTGCCCGGCCGCCGGAGCTCCAGCAGTTCCGGCGGCCGGGGAGAAGAATCGGGTAACCGGATTCCGCGTGAGCGGCCGGACCGGGCCGGGACAGCACAGAACCCGGTCCGGGACAGGCCCGGACCGGGTTGATGTGTCAGCGCGAGGTCAAGCGCCGCGGCGCTGTGACGACGGACCGGACTTGTCGTCCTCGTCCTCGTCCTCGTCGTCGTTGTACAGATCCGCGTACTGTGCGTACGGGTCATCTTCCTCGTCGTCGTCCTCGAACGGCTCTGCGTTCGGTGGTTGACTCGAAGGCGATGCGCCCAGCTCATTGGCCAGACGCGACAGGTCAGTCCCGCCGCTGCTGTACTTCAGCTGGCGGGCGACCTTTGTCTGCTTGGCCTTTGCCCGGCCGCGCCCCATGGCTCGACCCCCTCGGTGACGGGGCTCGACGGCCCCAGAGTCTTGACACGCGTTCATGTTTCAGGACGGACCCTCGGATGAGAGACCGTGCCCGTAGGGCTTTAACGGTACCTGCTTCCGCGGCCATACGGTACGCCGCCCGCATCACGCGCCCCGGAAGGAGACCGGCGAGAAGCCCCGTCCTCGCTGGTCAACTGCGATTTTAACCTCTTCTTGGCACGCGACCCGCCGACCGGCGTGAGTCTTGTCTCGCCGGTCGGCGGGTCGGGGGACCACAGGGCGGTACGGACGCGTGGTGATGCGTCCGTCACCGTCAGCGGCGGCGCGCTTCGGCCATCCGCTGCTCGGCGATCCGGTCGGCCGCTGCGGCCGGCGGAATGCCGTCAGCCTTCGCACGTGCGAATATGGCCAGCGTGGTGTCGAAGATCTCCGACGCCTTGGCCTTGCACCGGTCGAAGTCGAAGCCGTGCAGCTCGTCGGCGACCTGGATGACCCCGCCCGCGTTCACCACGTAGTCCGGTGCGTACAGGATCGAGCGGTCCAGGAGGTCCTTCTCGACGCCGGGGTGCGCGAGCTGGTTGTTGGCCGCGCCGCACACCACCTTGGCCGTGAGCACCGCGACGCTGTCGTCGTTCAGCGCACCGCCGAGCGCGCACGGCGCGTAGATGTCGAGACCCTCGGTACGGATCAGCGCCTCGGTGTCCGCGGCGACGGCGACGCCGGGGTGCTTGTCGGTGATCCGGCGTACGGATTCCTCCCGCACATCCGTGATCACGACCTCCGCACCGTCGGAGAGCAGGTGCTCGACCAGGTGGTGCCCGACCTTGCCGACTCCGGCGACCCCCACTTTTCGGCCACGCAGCGTCGGGTCGCCCCAGAGGTGCTGCGCAGAGGCCCTCATGCCCTGGAAGACGCCGAACGCGGTGAGGACGGAGGAGTCGCCGGCGCCGCCGTTCTCCGGGGAGCGGCCGGTGGTCCAGCGGCACTCGCGGGCGATGACGTCCATGTCGGTGACGTAGGTGCCGACGTCGCAGGCGGTCACGTAGCGCCCGCCGAGCGAGGCCACGAACCGGCCGTAGGCCAGCAGCAGTTCCTCCGACTTGATCTGCTCGGGGTCGCCGATGATGACGGCCTTGCCGCCGCCGAGGTCGAGACCGGCCATGGCGTTCTTGTAGGACATGCCGCGCGCGAGGTTCAGCGCGTCCGCGACGGCCTCTTCCTCGGAGGCGTACGGATAGAAGCGGGTGCCGCCGAGGGCCGGGCCCAGGGCGGTGGAGTGGATGGCGATGACGGCCTTGAGGCCGCTGGCACGGTCCTGGCAGAGCACGACTTGCTCGTGGCCACCCTGTTCGGACTGGAACAGGGTGTGCAGGACGCCGTCGGTCAGATCGGTCACTGTGGTGACTCCCAAGTACGAAGCGGCGAAGACCCTCCTGAAGGTGGGGAGGGCCGCGGACCGGCCGACATGGCTGGTCCGACTGGGCAAGAGCGTAAGTCCTACCTGGACGTAGATCTGTTCCCGTGCCCAGGATCACCCCCCTGCGGAGTACGGGCGTGACACGATCTGCTGCATGTCGGTGGTGTCTTCGGTGCTCGTCCCTTATGCGTCCTACCTCCGGGTGTACGAGCCCCTGGCCGCCTTCCCGGAGCCCGAGCGTGCCCACTGGGCCCGGTACGCCGGGCGGACCCGGACCCCCACGGCCCAGGACGAACTGCGCCGCTCGCTCGCCGACTTGGCCGCCACGCCGCCGGTCGCCGTGCCGGTGCACGAGAGCGCGGACGCCTTCGTCGCCGAGGTCGACGGGGTGGTGTGCGTCTGTCCGTGGCGGACCAGGCTGCGCGGCTGGCTGGCGCTGGAGGAGCTGGCGGAGATGTTCCCCGGGCCGGTGCTCGACGCGGTGCTGCCGCCGGTGGTGCGGGGGCAGGCGGTCGCGGACCACGAGCGGTGGGCGGAGCGGAATCCGGACGCCAGGCCGTGGATCCGTACTTCGGTGTGGCAGGTGCCGGTGCGGTGGTTCGTGCTCTTCTCCGACGAGGAGCGGGAGTACGCGGCGGCGGGCGAGGACGGTGCGGGGCCCGTGCTGCGCTACCGGACGCCGATGGTGCAGGCCCGTCGCCGGCTGGCCCGCGCGCTGAGGGCGCTGCGGGATTCGGTGGACGAGGGGCCGCTGACCGAGGGGCTCGTGGACGTCGGGCGCTGGCTGGAGGAGTTCCATCCCCGGGCGCTGGTCGAGCTGGACTACGCGGGCCTGGTGCACGCGCTGCCGGCGAAGGAGCTCGCCGGGGACCGGTCGGCCGCCGATGTGGCCGAGGGCATCGCGGCGCTGCAGGCCGGTGACACGGAGGGGGCGAGCGAGGCGTACGGCCGGCTGGCGGAGCGCTGGCGGGCCGTGAGAGATCGTCAGTTCGCGAACTGACCGCGCGGTTTCTGCGTCTGTCCCTGTGTGCTGTGTGACGCGTGAGAACAAAGAGGCGGAACGGTACTTCTGTGGTCCTAGGACCTACGTCCCGAACCGGGCCTTTGCCTCAAGCGTGATGGATAGCACTAACTGGGCTCTTGCGCCCTTCCCTACTCCTCATGCCAAAATAGGACAAGGAGCCCGGGGAGGACTCCGTCCGTCCAACTAAGGGCGGAATGCTCTGCATTGCACTCTATGGGGGGTCTGATGGCCCCTGATCGCTCTGTGACTGATCGTCACGGCGGAGTGACTGTCCGCTATGGCATGGTCCATCGGCTTCCGTCGCTGATGAACACCTGGGAGGGCAATTCCATCGGTTTGGCCGACGTGGCTGGACGGATGGTGTAGTTGTAGTGCCGAGGACAAGCCGTTCGTCCTATAACCGACTCGGCCCGCGTCCGCCATTTCGGGCAACGCGGGTCAAGGTGCAGAATTTAGAGGAAAGAACCGAGATGGTTCGGTTCTCCCGAGGAGGCCGCTCATGACCGCTCGCACCCCTGATGCCGAGCCGCTGCTGACCCCGGCTGAGGTTGCCACGATGTTCCGCGTGGACCCGAAGACGGTTACCCGCTGGGCCAAGGCCGGCAAGCTCACGTCCATCCGCACGCTCGGTGGACATCGCCGGTACCGCGAGGCAGAGGTCCGCGCACTGCTTGCGGGTATTCCGCAGCAGCGCAGCGAGGCCTGACACACCCCCTGTCGCCGCAGAACAACCGGGCTTCCGGGTCCCCCAACCCGTACAGGCCCACCCATAGCTCCAAATGACGGGCGCCCGCCCCAACGGGCGCCATACCTGTGCAATACGGGTGCGTCGTTCGATCGCGCTGGACTCCGCCGGGTCCAGCGCGATCTTTTTTGTGCTCGCGCGGCCCCGCCCCGGGGCCGCGCGGGGCCCTTGTCGGGAGCGCCGGAAACCGCGCGTCCGGTCGGGTCCGGCCGGGGTGCCGTGCGGGCTTGAGCGGGTCTGTGCGGGACTGTTCCGGACTGCCCGGGGAGGCCGGGCGAGCCCGGTTCACATGGTCTCGCGGTACTCCCGTCCGGGTGGTGCAATTGCACATATTAAATTCGCCAGTTGTAGGAAGGGTGTAAAGTCACCCCTTCTCAAAACTCTTTCGGTGACTCCCGTCACACTGCGAGAGTCTTGCCAAGTACGAGCCTGCCACCGCCGGGAAGCGAAAAGCCCCGCCATTGGTCACTCACCCGAGGGACTTTCGTCCTCGGCCCCGGGGGTGCCCTCCAGGCGCTCTGTGCGCGGGGCCGGCGGTTCGGGGGCGGAATAGGTCCGGCGGGCCGTCGCGGGCTCCATGGCGAGCCGCAGGAGCCGATGACAGACCGCGCAGTGGCGGGTGAGATGGGGGCGGCCGGAAGAGGCGGCCAGATGGGCGCGCAGGAGCGCGCGGGTCTCGTGCGTGGCGGACGTTGTCATGCGCGCCACCTCCCGGTGGACCGCCGCCCCGCGCCGGGAAATCAGGGGCGGCCTCTGCTGTCTGAGTACTCGTCGGCGGTTGCCCGAGTCAAGACGCGCGAAAGCCCGGATCCAGAAGGATCCGGGCTTTCGTTACTGCGGTCCTGACGGGATTTGAACCCGCGGCCTCCACCTTGACAGGGTGGCGAGCACTCCAAACTGCTCCACAGGACCAGGTTTTCGCTGCCTTCCTTGCGGCTGGCTGCGAAACCAGACTGTACAGCAGGTCAGAGGGTGCGGTCGAACTCACTGTGGGTGGCGGCTCCGTCACGGTTGCGGAAGCCGCCCGTCCGGGGCCGCCTCACGGCGCCGCCGCGTCGATCGCCTTCACGATCCGCTTGTCGGAGACGGGGTAGGCCGTCCCCAGCGCGTGGGCGAAATAGCTGACCCGGAGCTCCTCGATCATCCAGCGGATGTCCAGGACCTCCTGCGGTACGGGCCTGCCCTGCGGCATCTGTTCGAGCAGCCAGGCGTACTCGTCCTGCATCTCGTGGACCTTCTCCATGCGCGTGGTGTCGCGCTGGACGGCCGTCGGCATCTGCTGGAGCCGGCGGTCCGCGGCGACCAGATAGCGCATCAGGTCGGGCAGCCTGCGCAGTCCGGTCTTCGTGACGAACCCCGGTGGCATCAGGGCCGCGAGCTGGTCCCGGGCGTCGGTGACGTTGTTGACCAGGACCAGGCTGCTGGTGGCCTTCAGGCGCCGCTCGCAGGCCTGCCAGGCGGCCAGCACCTGCTGGACCTGCTTGACCGTGTGCTCGGTCAGGGCGACGAGGTCGGTGCGCACCTTGTCGTACAGCTTCCGGAACGACTCCTCGTCCCAGGCAGGCCCGCCGTGCGCGCCGATCAGCCGGTCGGCGGCCGCCGTCGCGCAGTCCTCGAAGAGGGCCTGGATGGAGCCGTGCGGATTGCGGGACAGGGCCAGCTTCTGCTGGTTCGTCAGCTTGTCGGAGGCGAACTTCGCCGGGTTCACCGGGACGTTCAGCATGATCAGCTTCCGGGTGCCCAGCCACATCGCCTGCAACTGCTCGGCCTCGGTGTCGAAGAGCCGTACGGCGACGGTCCCGCCCTGGTCCACCAGCGCCGGATACGCCTTCACCGGCTGACCGGCCCGCCGGGTCTCGAAGACGCGGTTCAGCGTGCCGATCGTCCAGTCCGTGAGGCCCGAACGCTCGATGGACTCGCCCGAGGGCCCCGCGGTGGCCGCGGCGGCCTTGGAGAGCGCCTGACGGGCCTTCGGGCGCAGCTGGAGCTTCAGCGCCTCCAGGTCCTTGTCCTCGGACACCTTGCGGCGCCGCTCGTCGACGATCCGGAACGTGATCTTCAGGTGGTCCGGGACGCGGCTCAGGTCGAAGTCGTCGGCCGAGACCGGGACACCGACCATCCGCTGGAGCTCCCGGGCCAGCGTGACCGGCAGCGGCTCCTGCAGCGGTACGGCCCGGTCCAGGAACTTGTCCGCGTAGTTCGGCGCGGGGACGTAGTGCCGGCGGATCGGCTTGGGCAGCGAGCGGATCAGCTCGGTGACCACTTCCTCCCGCAGGCCGGGGATCTGCCAGTCGAAGCCCTCGGCGGTGACCTGGTTGAGCACCTGGAGCGGGATGTGGACGGTCACACCGTCGGCGTCCGCGCCGGGCTCGAACTGGTACGTGACCTTGAACTTCAGCTTCCCCTGGCGCCAGGAGTCCGGGTAGTCGTCCTTGGTGACGGCCCCGGCCTTCTCGTTGATGAGCATCGAGCGCTCGAAGTCCAGCGCGTCCGGCTCGTCCCGGCGCTTGTGCTTCCACCAGGAGTCGAAGTGCGCCCCGGAGACCACGTGCTCGGGGATCCGCTGGTCGTAGAAGTCGAAGAGCGTCTCGTCGTCCACGAGGATGTCGCGGCGCCGGGCGCGGTGCTCCAGCTCCTCGACCTCGCCGAGGAGCTTGCGGTTGTCGTGGAAGAACTGGTGGTGGGTGCGCCAGTCGCCCTCGACCAGGGCGTTGCGGATGAACAGATCGCGGGAGGTCTCGGCGTCGATCCGGCCGAAATTGATCTTGCGCTGGGCGACGATCGGCACCCCGTAGAGCGTGACCCGCTCGTACGCCATCACCGCCGCCTGGTCCTTCTCCCAGTGCGGCTCGCTGTAGGTGCGCTTCAGCAGATGCTGGGCCAGCGGCTCGATCCACTCCGGCTCGACCTTGGCGTTGACCCGCGCCCACAGCCGGGACGTCTCGACCAGCTCGGCCGACATCACGAACCGCGGCTGCTTCTTGAAGAGCGCCGAACCGGGGAAGATCGCGAACTTGGCGCTGCGGGCGCCCAGGTACTCGTTCTTCTCGGTGTCCTTCAGCCCGATGTGCGAGAGCAGCCCGGCCAGCAGCGAGGTGTGCACCGACTGCTCGGGGGCGTCTGTGCCCGCCGAGGGATCCTCGATCTGCATGCCCATCTGCTTGGCGACCGTACGCAGCTGCGCGTAGATGTCCTGCCATTCGCGGATGCGCAGGAAGTTCAGGTACTCCTGCTTGCACATCCGGCGGAAGCTGGACGAGCCGCGCTCCTTCTGCTGCTCGCGGATGTACCGCCACAGGTTCAGGAACGCCAGGAAGTCGGAGGTCTCGTCCTTGAAGCGGGCGTGCTGCTGATCGGCCTGGGTCTGCTTCTCCGAGGGCCGCTCGCGCGGGTCCTGGATGGAGAGCGCGGCGGCGATGACCATGACCTCGCGGACACAGCCGTTGCGGTCGGCCTCGATGACCATGCGGGCCAGCCGCGGGTCGACGGGCAGCTGCGAGAGCTTCCGGCCGAGCTGGGTGAGCCGCTTCTTCGGATCCTTTTCGTCCGGGTCGAGCGCACCGAGTTCCTGGAGGAGCTGGACGCCGTCGCGGATGTTGCGGTGGTCCGGCGGGTCGATGAAGGGGAACTTCTCGATGTCGCCGAGGCCGGCCGCGGTCATCTGGAGGATGACGGAGGCCAGGTTCGTACGGAGGATCTCCGGGTCGGTGAACTCCGGACGGGTCAGGAAGTCGTCCTCGGAGTACAGCCGGATGCAGATGCCGTCCGACGTACGACCACAACGGCCCTTGCGCTGATTGGCGCTGGCCTGCGAGATCCGCTCGATCGGCAGCCGCTGGACCTTGGTGCGGTGGCTGTAGCGGGAGATCCGGGCGTTGCCCGGGTCGATCACGTACTTGATGCCGGGGACGGTCAGCGAGGTCTCGGCGACGTTGGTCGCCAGGACGATCCGGCGACCGGTGTGGCGCTGGAAGACCCGGTGCTGCTCGGCGTGCGAGAGCCGGGCGTAGAGGGGGAGCACCTCGGTGTGGCGGAGGTTGCGCTTGTTCAGCGCGTCCGCGGTGTCGCGGATCTCCCGCTCGCCGGAGAGGAAGACCAGGATGTCGCCGGGCCCCTCCGTCTGGAGCTCGTCCACGGCATCGCAGATCGCGGTGATCTGGTCCCGGTCGGAGTCGTCGCCCTCCTCCTCCAGGAGGGGGCGGTACCGCACCTCGACCGGATACGTACGCCCGCTGACCTCGACGATCGGCGCCTCGCCGAAATGGCGCGCGAACCGCTCGGGGTCGATCGTCGCCGAGGTGATGACGACCTTCAGGTCCGGGCGCTTGGGCAGCAGCCTGGCCAGATAGCCGAGCAGGAAGTCGATGTTCAGCGACCGCTCGTGGGCCTCGTCGATGATGATCGTGTCGTAGGCGCGCAGCTCGCGGTCCGTCTGGATCTCGGCGAGCAGGATGCCGTCCGTCATCAGCTTCACGAACGTCGCGTCGGGGTTCACCTGGTCGGTGAAGCGGACCTTCCAGCCGACCGCCTCGCCCAGCGGCGTCTTCAGCTCGTCCGCGACGCGCTCGGCGACCGTACGGGCCGCGATCCGGCGCGGCTGGGTGTGCCCGATCATGCCCCGGACACCGCGCCCCAGCTCCATGCAGATCTTCGGGATCTGTGTGGTCTTGCCGGAGCCGGTCTCCCCGGCGACGATCACGACCTGGTGGTCGCGTATCGCCTCCAGGATCTCGTCCTTCTTCTGACTGACCGGGAGCTGTTCCGGGTACGACAGGGCGGGCATCCGCGCGGCACGCAGCGAGAGCCGCTCGGCCGCCTTTGCGGCCTCGGCGGCGATCTCGTCGAGCACGGACTGCCTGGCCTCGGGCTTACGGATGCGGCGCGCCCCTTCGAGACGGCGGCCGAGCCGGTGCGCATCGCGGAGCGAGATCTCTCCGAGCCGGTTCTGGAGATCAGCGAAGGAAGTAGACATACGGAGCCCAGGATCTCACCCGGGCCCGACGAACGGCGAACATATTTCGTGCGGTCCGGGTCACCACCCGGGCACCGCGCGGAGCCGCGGGATCACAGCACGTACCATTTCGGGCAGCTGACCACCCGTTGCCCCTGTCCGGAAAGGCCGGTCGCCGTGTCCCGTACGCAGTGGTGCTGCCTGACGGCGGTGCTCGCGGTGGTGCTGGGGCTGTTCTGCGGACCGGCGACGGCGGTGACCGGCGGCGGTGCCTCGCCCGCTGCCATGGTCGTGGCCGCCACCACGGCCAGCTCGGACGGCCCTGCGGACACGGACGCCCCGGTGGTGGCGACGGACTCCGACCGGCATCCGACGCCGGGATGCGGCAGGACGAGAAAGCCCGACGACACGCCCGCGCTCCCGGGCCGGGCCCGTGCCGCGTACGACCAGGCCCCCGGCCTCGCCGAGTGGGGCCTGCCCGCCGCCACCGGGCCCGGACCGGTCCACCCACCCGTGCGGCTGAAGCTGCGCACCCCCGCGCCCGCCGCCCCCACTCCCGTCGAACTCTCCGTGCTGAGGGTGTAGCCGGCCCGCCCGCCCGGCCACCCTCTTCCCTTCCGCCTCACCAGCACGGAGTTCCGCATGTCCAAGTCCCCGTCCACGTCCTCGCGCAAGCCCGCTTCCAGGAAGCCGGTGATCTACGGCGCCGGAGTCGTCCTCGCCGCCGCCCTGCTCGGCTTCGTCTCCTACAAGGCCACCACCCCCGACCACTCGGGCTCCGGTTCCTCCTCGGTCGCCGATGTCACCGCCGACCCGGACGCCGGCGTCTACCCGGAGCTGGCGAAGCTCGCCCGTCGCGACGCCGGCGACAAACTCGCGCAGGGCCGCGCCGACGCACCCGTGGTCCTCATCGAGTACGCCGACTTCAAGTGCGGCTACTGCGGCAAGTTCGCCCGCGACACCGAACCCGCCCTGGTCAAGAAGTACGTGGACAACGGCACCCTGCGCATCGAGTGGCGCAACTTCCCGATCTTCGGCGCCGAGTCCGAGGCCGCCGCCCGCGCCGCCTGGGCCGCCGGGCAGCAGGACCGCTTCTGGCAGTTCCACGCCGCCGCGTACGCCGAGGGGGCCAAGGAGAAGGGGTTCGGCAAGGGCCGCCTGAAGGAGCTCGCCCGGCAGGCCGGAGTCGCGGACCTCGACCGGTTCGCCCGCGACGCGGACAGCGCCGCCGCCTCCGCCGCCGTCGGCAAGGACCAGGAACAGGGGTACGGAATCGGCGCGACGTCCACCCCGTCGTTCCTGATCAACGGCCGCCCGATCGCCGGGGCCCAGCCCATGGAGACCTTCACCTCGGCCATCGAGGCGGCGGCCGAGCAGGCCCGCAACACCGATGACGCCAAGAGCAGCAAGGCCGCCGAGAGCGGCAAGGGCTCCCAGGGCTCCGGGGACGATGCGAAGTGACCGCTGACATCGGCTACTTCGCGGCCTTCCTCGGCGGGCTGCTCGCCCTGGTCAGCCCGTGCAGCGCGCTGCTGCTGCCCGCCTTCTTCGCCTACTCCATCGATTCCGCCTCGCGCCTGCTGGCCCGTACCGGCATCTTCTACGCCGGTCTGGCCACCACCCTGGTGCCGCTCGGCGCCGCCGGCTCGTACGCCGGACGGCTCTTCTACCAGCACCGCGACGCGCTGGTCCTCGGCGCGGGCTGGCTGATCATCGCGCTCGGCATCGCGCAGATCATCGGCCTGGGCTTCGCCTCGCGCCGGATCGCCGCCCTCAGCGGCCGGATCCGCCCGACCACCGCCGTATCGGTCTACGCGCTGGGCGCCGTCTACGGGCTGGCCGGCTTCTGTGCGGGCCCGATCCTCGGCAGCGTCCTCACCGTGGCGGCGGTCAGCGGCAGCCCGGTCTACGGCGGACTGCTGCTCGCGGTCTACGCCCTGGGCATGGCGGTCCCGCTCTTCCTGCTCGCACTGCTCTGGGAACGTTTCGACCTGGGCCGACGGGCCTGGCTGCGCGGCCGCGCCTTCCGGCTGGGCCGTTTCGAGCTGCACACCACGACCCTGCTGTCCGGGCTCTTCTTCATCGCGCTCGGCGCGCTGTTCCTCGCGTACGACGGGACGACGGCGCTGCCCGGACTGCTGGACGTGGACGATTCGTTCGCCGTGGAGCAGTGGACCCAGCGCATCGGCGAGCACGTGCCGGACGCCATGGCGCTGGTGGCCGTGGCCGCGGTGGTGCTGCTGGTTCTGGCGGTACGGGCGTGGCGCGGCCGTGCGGGCGTGAACCCGGCGGACCGGGAAGAGGTCTGACACGGCGAAGGCCCCGTCCACCGGACGGGGCCTTCGGGTGGTGGCTGGGGCCGGGATCGAACCGGCGACCTATCGCTTTTCAGGCGATCGCTCGTACCAACTGAGCTACCCAGCCACGCAGCTCATAAGGGCTGCAGCGGTCCTGACGGGATTTGAACCCGCGGCCTCCACCTTGACAGGGTGGCGAGCACTCCAAACTGCTCCACAGGACCAAGCTAATGTGCGAGACAAGTCTCGCACACGGTTAAGCGTGCCCCCAACGGGATTCGAACCCGTGCTACCGCCTTGAAAGGGCGGCGTCCTGGGCCACTAGACGATGAGGGCTAAGGGCCCACCTGCGCGCTTTCCAGCGCGTCGGGGACGTGAGAAGCATATGGGATGGCGGCGGCTATCGCCAAAACGGTTTACGCGAGCACCCGGCAGGGGTGCCTGCCCCGTCGCGGAGATGTTGGTACGGGCCGTCCGGACCGGGGCGCCGGGACCGTCGGTACGGGACAATGGCGGGGTGCTGGAGATGACGCGCGAAGAGTTCGAAGAACTGGTCGCCGAGGCGCTGGACCGGATCCCGCCGGAGCTGACGCGGCTGATGGACAACGTCGCGGTGTTCGTCGAGGACGAGCCCGACCCGGGGGATCCCGAGCTGCTCGGGCTGTACGAGGGGACGCCGCTGACCGATCGCGGCGAGTGGTACGCGGGGGTGCTGCCGGACCGGATCACCATCTACCGCGGGCCGACCCTCCGGATGTGCGAGTCCCGCGAGGACGTCGTCGCCGAGACCGAGATCACGGTCGTCCACGAGATCGCCCACCACTTCGGTATCGACGACGCGAGGCTGCACGCGCTCGGCTACGGGTGAGCGGACCGCTCCCCGCCGGACCGCTCCCCGCCGGACCGCTCCCCGCCGGAGCCGCAGCCCGCTCGGTGGTGTGCGTGCGGAAACGCCGTGGGAGGCGTGCGGGTGGTGTGCGGGACGGGAGTGGGGCGTGTCCCCGGTGGGACAAAGGGAGTTGGGCACGGAGCCCCCCTCTTCTCCCGTACCGCTCCGCCCCCTCTTCGTACCCCCGGAGGTGCCTCTCGTGCGCCAGTTGTCCGTCCCCGTCCGATGGGCGGCCGTCGTCGCCGCGACGGTCGCCGCGTCCACCGGCTGCATGAGCATCGGCGACGACGGGGGGAAACCGGCACCGTCGCCCTCTCCGTCGCCCGAGCACGCAGGGAGCGCCGCCCGGCCCGACGGCGGCACCGTGGCGGGTACCGGCAGGGTCCGTGGTGGTGGCGGCAGGGCCGAGGCGCACTCCGAGCGGGAGGTCGCCGAGTCGCCGGAGCCGAGCGGCTCGGCCGGGGCCCCGGCCGCCCCCGGTGACGTACGGCCGGGCGGGGAGCAGGGCGGGGGCGCCGAGCCGGGCCGGGGTGGTCCGGTGCCGACGCCCTCCGCCTCGCAGCCCGGTCCCGGGGTGCCGGAGCAGCCCGCTTCGCCCACGCCGTCCGGGCCGGCGACCCCCGAGCCGCCGGACACGCCCGAGCCGGAGCCCTCCGAGGCGTCGCCGCAGCCGTCCGCCTCGCCGGCCGCACAGCTCCGCAACGAGGCGATGGAGGCGTCGGAGGTGTCGCGTCCGCTGCGGACTCCCGAGGTATCGCCGCAGGTGGGGCCGGTCTAGCGGGGGGTGGGAGAGGGCCGGTTTGCGCGATGTGGGGTGGAGTGCGTATGGTAGTAGATCGTTTGATCCCATTGCCCGGCGCCGAAACAGAAGCGCGCCGTGTGGCGCGTACTCTCCCTTGCCGTGGCTGGACCGCATTGAGGCGGTCGAAATTGCGAATCACGGAGTTACGGGCGCGTGCCGAGACTCCGGAAGGTTTCGCATTTCGCATGTCAATTTCCAGTTCTGACCACACCGTCATGCCCGAGAACATCGAGAACGACGAGCTCGTCGAGGCCGCAGAGGCCGTGATCGCCGAGTCCGCCGGTTCCGTCGAGGCCGACGCCCCCCAGGCCGAGCAGGCCGACATCGACTCCGCCG
Source organism: Streptomyces sp. NPDC001933 (assembly GCF_042890955.1). Taxonomy (NCBI): domain Bacteria; kingdom Bacillati; phylum Actinomycetota; class Actinomycetes; order Kitasatosporales; family Streptomycetaceae; genus Streptomyces; species Streptomyces sp. NPDC001933. The sequence goes on from NZ_JBIASS010000006.1 coordinate 460,993, forward strand.
AGGCCGAAGCAGAGGCCGACGCGGACGCCGAGCCGACCATCACCTTCGCCGACCTGGGTCTGCCCGAGGGCATCGTCCGCAAGCTCGCGCAGAACGGTGTGACGGCGCCCTTCCCGATCCAGGCCGCGACCATCCCGGACGCCCTGGCCGGCAAGGACATCCTGGGCCGTGGCCGTACCGGCTCCGGCAAGACCCTCTCCTTCGGTCTGCCGACCCTGGCCACGCTGGCCGGCGGCCACACCGAGAAGAAGAAGCCCCGCGCGGTCATCCTCACCCCGACCCGTGAGCTCGCGATGCAGGTCGCGGACGCGCTTCAGCCGTACGGCGACGTGCTCGGCCTGAAGATGAAGGTCGTCTGCGGCGGTACGTCGATGGGCAACCAGATCTACGCGCTGGAGCGCGGTGTCGACATCCTCGTCGCCACCCCGGGCCGGCTGCGCGACATCATCAACCGGGGCGCCTGCTCCCTGGAGAACGTCCAGGTCGCCGTCCTCGACGAGGCCGACCAGATGTCCGACCTGGGCTTCCTGCCCGAGGTCACCGAGCTGCTCGACCAGGTTCCGGTCGGCGGTCAGCGCATGCTCTTCTCCGCCACGATGGAGAACGAGATCGGCACGCTGGTCAAGCGCTACCTGGACAACCCGGTGAGCCACGAGGTCGACAGCGCCCAGGGCAACGTCACGACCATGACGCACCACGTCCTCGTCGTGAAGCCGAAGGACAAGGCGCCGGTCACCTCCGCCATCGCCGCCCGCAAGGGCCGCACCATCATCTTCGTCCGCACCCAGCTGGGCGCCGACCGTATCGCCGAGCAGCTCGTCGAGGCGGGCGTCAAGGCGGACGCGCTGCACGGCGGCATGACGCAGGGCGCCCGTACCCGGGTGCTCGCCGACTTCAAGGACGGCTACGTCAACGCGCTCGTCGCGACCGACGTCGCCGCCCGCGGTATCCACGTGGACGGCATCGACCTGGTGCTGAACGTGGACCCGGCCGGTGACCACAAGGACTACCTGCACCGCTCGGGCCGTACCGCCCGCGCCGGCAAGTCCGGTGTCGTGGTCTCGCTGGCGCTGCCGCACCAGCGCCGTCAGATCTTCCGCCTGATGGAGGACGCGGGCGTCGACGCCTCGCGCCACATCGTCGGCGGCGCGGGCGCCTTCGACCCCGAGGTCGCCGAGATCACCGGTGCCCGTTCGCTGACCGAGGTCCAGGCCGACTCCGCGAACAACGCCGCCAAGCAGGCCGAGCGCGAGGTCGCCGACCTGACCAAGCAGCTGGAGCGCGTCCAGCGCCGCGCCGGTGAGCTGCGCGAGGAGGCCGACCGCCTCGTCGCCCGTGCCGCCCGCGAGCGGGGCGAGGACCCCGAGGCCGCCGTGGCCGAGGTCGCCGCCGAGGCGGAGGCCGCGATCGAGGCCGCCGTCTCCGTGCCGGAGCAGCCCGCCGCCCGTGACGACCGTCGCGACGACCGGGGCAACTTCGACCGCCGGGACAGCCGTGGCGGCGACCGTGGTGGCTACCGCTCCAACGATCGCCGGGACGACCGCGGTGGTGACCGTGGTGGCTTCCAGCGTCGTGACGACCGTTCGTCCGGTGGCTTCCGCCGTGACAACGACCGTCCGTCGTTCAACCGGGACCGTCGTGACGACCGTCCGTCGGGTGGCTTCCGCTCCAACGACCGTCGTGACGACCGTGGTGGCCGCTCCTTCGACCGCCGTGACAACGACCGTCCGTCGTTCAACCGCGACCGTCGTGACGACCGTCCGTCGGGTGGCTTCCGCTCCAACGACCGTCGTGACGACCGTG
>NZ_JBIASS010000006.1:462893-501382 GCF_042890955.1 Streptomyces sp. NPDC001933
TGGTGGCCGCTCCTTCGACCGCCGTGACAACGACCGTCCGTCGTTCAACCGCGACCGTCGCGACGACCGTCCGTCCGGTGGCTTCCGCTCCGGTGGCAGCGACCGTCCGTTCAACCGCGACCGTCGTGACGACCGTCCGTCCGGTGGCTTCCGCTCCGGTGGCGGCGACCGTCCGACCGGCCGCCGCGACGACCACCGGGGCACCGGCACCAACACCGGTTCCTTCGGCCGCCGCGACGACAAGCCGCGCTGGAAGCGCAACGGCTGAACGCGGTAACGCGGTGAGGACCTGCTGAAGGTCCGCTGAAAGGTCTGCGGAAAGCGGGCCCGCTCTTCACGAGCGGGCCCGCTTTTCTTTTCACTTCCCTCACATGGGTAACCGCTGCTAGCATCCGGCCACTTGCACAGGGGCGGGGCCGGGGGGCTTTGCGAGTTCTACGTGATTCCTTTGCGGCGGGCCGCCGTTGATGACCTGTGCCCTTCATGCCTTCGGGCATTTCGGGGAGGACTGACCCTTTTGGCTCGCCTTGCTTCTCCACGCGGTCGTGGCGCCCGGCGCCGTGTCGCCGCGCTGGCCGCTCTCACCGTGGCCGCCACCGGTCTCGGTTCGGTGCAGAGCGCTGTCGCGGCGGATACGCCGACCCCGGTGCAGACCAGCGGAGTCTGGGGCATCGACTTCGCCGGTGGAGTGCTGAACACCGTGGAAATCGCCCCGAGCGGACCGCAGTTCGTGTTCGCCCGTCGGGTTGCCGCAGACGGGTCGACGGTGGGCGCTCCCACCTCGATGGGATACGCCGACACCTACGCGACCGGTGCGCATGCCCAGCGTGTGCCGTGCGACGCCGGTTCCTGCGTACCGCTGCGCGCCACCGGCAACGGCCATGTGGGCCGCTTCTTCGTCGAGAACGGCCAGGAGAGTGCCCAGATCTGGCTGACGGCGGGCACTCTCCACAGCTTCGGCGAACCCGCTGTGACCGGCGGTCGGTTCGTGGATGCGACCGGACGCTATTTCGTCTACAACGCGGCGTCGACGGGCAAGCAGTACGTCGACGCCGTCGGCGAGTACCGCAGTGCGGATGTCCGGATGACCCGGTCCGTCACCGCCGCCTCGGTATGGGGATCGGCGCTGTGGACGGCGAGTTCCACCGCCGGAGCGATCACCGCCACCGACCTCGAACAGAAGAAGGTCGTCGCCACCGCCGCCACCGGCGCCCCGTGCGTGATCAAGGAACTCCGGACCGTCGGCCGCTGGATCTACTGGAACTGCGGCACGAACGGCGTCGCCGGGGTCTACGACCGTACGGCGAAGAAGAGCTTCACCGTGCCGTCCGGCGACGCGCTCGTCGGCGACGGCTATCTCGTCCGGCACGACCGCACCGCCGGGAAGCTGGTGCTCACCGACTTCCACACCGGGACGGCCGCACCGCCCCGGGAGATCGCGGACCTGCCCGCGGGCACCACCGCCGACCAGCGCCGGCTGACCTGGGCCGTGGACAAGTTCGGCGGCGACATCGCGTACGTCGGCCCGGACAAGGCGATCCGGATCGTGCCGAGCGGGGTGCCCGCGCAGCCCCTGGCGAAGATCGAGTCGGATCTCAACGCCGGCTACATCGATCTCAAGGACGCCGGCGGCGGCCGGAGGTGGGAGAGCACCTGGCAGCTGAACAGGCCCGTGACCTGGACCTTCGTGGTGAAGGACGCGCACGGCCGTACGGTGCGCACCTTGACCGGGGGGCCGGGCGCCGAGGTCGACGTCGCCTGGGACGGCAGGACCGACGCGGGCGGCTATCCGTCCAACGAGAACCACACCTGGACGCTGACGGCCAGGGCGACCGAGGGCGACGGCACGTACACCGCCGGCGGAAAGATCTCGGTCGGCGGCGGCCTCCAGGGCCACCACGACCAGGGCGGCCTCGACTTCGGCGAGCTGGTCACGCTCAACTCGGTCGGCGAGCTGACCCTGCACTACACCGAGGGCAAGGGGAAGTTCGACTGGAAGCGCTCCGGCGCCGGCTGGCCCAAGGGCACGGTGGCGGTCCCGTTCGGGGACATGGGCAGCGACCGGTGCGCCGAGATGCTCGTACGGATGCCCGGCGGGGAGCTGCGCCGGTATGCCGGGAAGTGCGGCTCCCCGTACACGCCGAGCAGCAGCCACACCTCCTTGGGCACGGGGTGGAACGCGTACAACGTGCTGACCGTGCCCGGTGATCTGACCGGTGACGGCCGGCCCGACCTGCTCGCGCGCAAGGCGTCGACCAGCGACGTCTACCTCTTCGCCGATGACGGTCACGGCAAGCTGAAGGCCGGGGTGAAGATCCGCTCGTCCTGGACCGGCTACTCGAAGGTCGTGGGCGCCGGTGATCTCAACGGCGACGGGTACGGCGATGTGCTGGCCCACCACAAGGACGGCACGCTCTACCGCTACGACGGCACCGCCACCGGGAAGCTGAAGGAGCGTGTGAAGGTCTTCGGCGCGTGGGGGACCTCGTACGACACCATCGTCGGGGTGGGCGACATCACCGGCGACGGTAAGGCCGACATCGTCGAGCGGGACCGCTCGGGCAACCTCTTCCGCAACAACGGCAACGGCAAGGGATCGTTCGGCTCGCGCACGAAGATCGCCACCGGCTGGCAGGGCTACAAGGGGGTCTTCTGATGACTCCGATGACCGAAGGACGTCCGGTGCGGGGCCGGTTCGCGGTGCCGGTGGCGGGCAGGGCGCTCACCACCCTGGCCGCGGCCGGAGCCGTGCTCGCCGGGCTGCTGGGTTCCGCGCCGCAGGCACGGGCGGCCACGACGGTCCCGTCGTGGCTCATCCCGCTCCACTACGCCGACGAAGCGGACGGCTCCCACCGGGCTTGCACCGGCATCACGCTGTCCAGGACCCGGACCCTGGCCACGCCCGACTGCTTCACCGGCCGCAGCCACGCAGACATGGAGTGGGAGTACGACCTGTCGAGCGGTCAGCTGTCGAGCGGCGGCAGCGATCCGCGCTATCGCAGCCACCCGACGTACGACGCGGCAACCCGCCGGGGGGCCGTCTCGGTGGCGATCCGGGCGACGCCGGCCTCGTACGGCAAGCCGGTGCTCGCTTCGTCCGCCGACACGGCTCTGTACGCGGAGGGCGCCAAGGCGACGTTCTACTCGTGGGCGGGGCTGGATCTGACGGACGCCCCGCGGGTCCGCCACAGCGAGCAGGTGGTGCTCAAGTCGGCGGCGTCCTGCGCCGCACTGCTCGGCCGTACGCTGCCGAGCGGCACGCTCTGCACCGTTCCGGCCCCGGGCGCGCCGCCCGTCGCGGACGAGGACCAGTGCTTCGGCGACGCGGGCGGGGCGCTCGTCGGCGGCGGCAAGCTCATCGCCATTTCGGCCACCAGCGCCACCGGCTGTGTGACGGGCGGGGTGCGGCTCTACACCAGGATCTCCTCCTACCGGTCCACGGTCATCGACTGGACCCGTGACGTCGACCTCGACGAGCGGATCAGCGGCTCGGTCCTGGCGCGGGAGCCGGGCGACCTCATCGACCTCTGCACGACGGACCAGCAGGGCAGGCTCAGCGACTGCTACGTCGACAGCATCGGCTCGATGATCGACCGGCGCGACCAGTTCGACTTCATGACCGAGCTGGGCGACCTGGGCGGCGACGGCAGGGGCGACCTGCTCGCCCGTACGCCGGGCGGCACGCTCTACCGCATTCCCAGCGCCCTGAGCCACAGCGATCTCGGCAAGGCCGGGAAGGTGAAACTGGGCACCGGCTGGTCCAAGTACAACCGGATCGTGGCCGCCCGGGACCTCAGCGGGGACGGTCTCCCCGACATCCTCGCCCGGGACGCCTCGGGCGTGATCTGGCTCTACCGCGGCAAGAGCGACGGCTCCCTGGCGGGCCGTACGAAGGTCACCACCTGGAAGAGCTACACCGCCATCGCCGGACGCGGCGACCTGTCGGGCGACGGGCGTGCGGACATCGTGGCGCGGGACAGTGCCGGGGTGCTCTGGCTCTACCGGGGCAACGGCAAGGGCGGCTTCGCGCCACGTACGAAGATCGGCTCGGGCTGGGGCAAGTACAACGTGATCGTCGGCAGCGGGGACATGGACCACAACGGGCGGCAGGACATCCTCGCGCGGACGCCGGCGGGTGCGGTGTACCTCTACAACGCGAACCACACCGGGGGTTTCTCGGCGCCGAGGAAGCTGGCCGACACGCGCTGGAAGAAGTACACGAAGATCAGCTGAGCGACGCCGGGGTACGAAGGGGCCGGGGTACGAACGGGCCGCGTCCCCCTCGTACCCCGGCACGTTTTCCCAGTCGTGACCGTGGCGAGGGCATGTGTGCCCCGTCACACGGGAATTGCTGGGTGCATGACAATCGACACGGGCGAGGACCGACCACCACCACCGGGCGTCTCCGACGAGGAGCGCCTCGCACAGCTCGGGTACACGCAGACGCTGGCCCGGCGCATGTCGGCGTTCTCCAACTACGCCGTCTCGTTCACGATCATCTCGGTGCTCTCCGGCTGCCTCACGCTCTACCTCTTCGGCATGAACACCGGCGGCCCCGCCGTCATCACCTGGGGCTGGGTCGGAGTCGGCCTGATGACGCTCTTCGTCGGCCTGGCGATGGCCGAGATCTGTTCGGCGTACCCGACCTCCGCCGGCCTCTACTTCTGGGCCCACCGGCTGGCCCCGCCGCGCTCGGCCGCGGCCTGGGCCTGGTTCACGGGCTGGTTCAACGTCCTGGGCCAGGTCGCCGTCACCGCCGGGATCGATTTCGGGGCGGCGTCCTTCCTGGGCGCGTACCTGAACCTCCAGTTCGGCTTCGGCGTCACCCCCACCCGTACGATCCTGCTCTTCGCCGCGATCCTGCTGCTGCACGGCCTGCTCAACACCTTCGGGGTGCGGATCGTCGCGATCCTGAACAGCGTGAGCGTCTGGTGGCACGTCATCGGCGTCGCCGTCATCGTCGGCGCCCTGACCTTCGTACCGGACTCGCACCGGTCGGCGTCCTTCGTCTTCACCGAGTTCGTCAACAACACCGGCTGGGGCAGCGGCTTCTACGTCGTGATGATCGGGCTGCTGATGGCGCAGTACACCTTCACCGGCTACGACGCCTCCGCCCATATGACGGAGGAGACCCACGACGCGGCGACGGCCGGCCCGAAGGGCATCGTCCAGTCGATCTGGACCTCCTGGATCGCGGGCTTCGTCCTGCTCCTCGGCTTCACCTTCGCCATCCAGTCGTACGACGGGGCGCTGAACTCGCCGACCGGCGCCCCGCCCGCCCAGATCCTCCTGGACGCCCTCGGCGCCACCACCGGCAAGCTCCTGCTGCTGATCGTGATCGGCGCCCAGCTCTTCTGCGGAATGGCGTCCGTGACCGCCAACAGCCGCATGATCTACGCCTTCTCGCGCGACGGGGCCCTGCCCTTCTCCCGCGTCTGGCACACGGTCAGCCCCCGCACGCGCACCCCCGTCGCCGCGGTCTGGCTCGCCGCGGCCGGCGCGCTCGCGCTGGGACTCCCGTACCTGATCAACGTCACGGCGTACGCGGCGGTGACCTCGATCGCGGTGATCGGCCTCTACATCGCCTACGTCATCCCCACGTTGCTCCGCCTGCTCCGGGGCGGCGACTTCACCCCGGGCCCCTGGCACCTGGGGCGCTGGTCCCGCCCGATCGGCATCGTGGCGGTGGTCTGGGTCCTGATCATCACGGTGCTCTTCATGCTGCCGCAGCTCTCGCCGGTCACCTGGGAGACGTTCAACTACGCGCCCGTCGCGGTGCTGGTGGTCCTGGGCTTCGCGGCGACCTGGTGGCTGGCATCGGCGAGGCACTGGTTCCTCAAACCGGACCACAAGGGCACGATCACCCCGGACGACCCCGTCTGACGGACCGGGAATCCACCGTGACGGGGCCCGGTAACCGATACCCGATCGGCGGCCGGGCCCCGGCGGGCTATGCTCAGGGGTGATTCGCCGAGGGCCGTTAGCTCAATTGGCAGAGCAGCGGACTTTTAATCCGTTGGTTGTGGGTTCGAGTCCCACACGGCCTACGCGTCATCACGACAGCGCCCCGACCGCTCCTTGCGGTCGGGGCGCTGCGTCGTTCTCGCGCGGGCGCGGCCGGTTCAGGCGCGCGGGCCGGCGCCGCGCAGCAGGGTGTCGATGATGCGGGCGGCGAGGGTGTCGGGGTCGGTGCCGTCCGTGTTGCCACGCAAGGACTCCCCGATGAGCGCGTAGTAGACCCGGCGCACCCAGTCGAGGTCGGCCGCTTCGTCGATGAGCTTGTCGGCCCGGGCGCGCTCCAGCACGGCGATGCAGCGGCGGGAGATGTCCTGCTGGAGGGCGGCGGCCTCGCTGTCCGGGTCTTCCGCCAGCCCCAGGGCGAACGCCCAGGCGCCCTTGACCTGGAGCACGTTGGCCGTGATCCGGTGTATCGCCACCAGTGGCGGCGCGGTGTCCGGCCTGCCGTCGTCCACCGCCTGGGCGAGCTGGCGGGCCGCGGAGGTCGCCAGCGCCTCGATCAGCGCCTGCCGGTTGGCGAACCGCCGGTGGATCGTCGTCCGGGCCACTCCCGCGGCTGTGGCGATCTGCTCCATGGAGGCGCCGGGATCCTCGGCGAGCACCCGCTCCGCCGCCTCCAGGATCGCGCGCACGCTGCGCTCAGCATCCGCCCGCAAGGGTTGCGCTGCCCTCTCGCTCATTTCGCCTCCCGATAGACCACTTATCCCAAAACACGGTACATCACGGACACAGTCTCAAAATTAACTGCAACATGCCTGTTGCAGCTTGCTGGAAAACGGCTACTCTCCATTCCAGTTGCACTGACTGGAGGAGGAACTCATGCACAGCACCGCCCTCATCACCGGAGCGTCGTCCGGCCTCGGCGCGGAGTTCGCCGAGCAGCTCGCCGCCCGAGGGCACGAGGTGATCCTGGTGGCGCGGTCCGGCGACCGGCTCGCCGCACTCGCCGAGCGCCTGACCGCCGAGCACGGCGTCCGCGCCCATGTGCTGGTCCAGGACCTTGCCGAGCCGGACGCCGCCCGCCGCGTCGCCGACCGGCTGGCGGCCCGCGGCCTGAGCGTCGATCTGCTGGTCAACAACGCGGGCTTCGGCACCTGCGGCCGCTTCGAGGAGATCTCCGGGGCCCGCGACCACGACCAGCTGATGGTCAACGTCGTCGCGCTCGTCGACCTCACCCACGAGCTGCTGCCCGGCATGCTGGAGCGCGGCCGCGGCTCGGTCGTCAACGTCGCTTCCAATGCCGCCTTCCAGCCCTCCCCGTACTTCGCCGTCTACGGTGCGGCCAAGTCCTTCGTGCTGAACTTCGGCCTGGCCCTGCGCCAGGAGTACCGGCGGCGCGGCATCCGCGTGCTCACCTTGTGCCCCGGCCCGGTCGAGACCGCCTTCTTCGAGACCATCGGCACCCGCAAGGCGGCCGTCACCGGCGCCATGACCACCCCGGAACCCGTCGTACGCGCCGCTCTGCGAGCGCTGGACCGCGACCGCGGCTATGTGGCCCCCGGCTTCGGCAACGCCCTGACCGCGCACCTGACGCCCCGCCGCCCCCGAACCTTGGTCGCCGCCATCGCCGAACGCATCACCCGCAAGGTCCTGGCCCCCTCGGCCGCCACCCCGACGCTGCGGGAGCGCGCAGCATGAGACCCTCCGCCGCCCCCCGTCGGCGCCGCGATCGTGGTCGCACTCGGCGCGGCCGGCCTCGTCCCCGCGGGCGCACTGCTCACGACCGTCGCACTCGGCCTCGGCCGGGTGGGCCCCGCCGACATCATCGGTGCGCTGCTGGTCGCGGCAGGCGTCTTCAGCGGCCTCCGCCAGCCAGGCCCCGACGGCCGGGACGGCCTCGGAGCACGCCGCTCCCGGGCGAGTGTCCACGAGCCGGTCTGATCCGGACGAAAGATGTCAGGCCGCCGGTGCCGGTTGGATGTTCTGGTTGGCGTGGAAGAAGTTGTGCGGGTCGTAGGTGCGCTTGATCGCGGCCAGGCGGTCGTAGTGGTCGCGGTAGGTGGCCCGTATCCGGTCCGGGGTCTCGCCCGCGCCGATGAAGTTCACGTACGTACCGCCCATGGAGTGCGGGTGCAGCTCCTCCCAGTAGTCGACGCACCACTGCCTGAGCTGCTCGGCGTTGTCCGGGTCCGGGTCTATGCCCGCGATCACACCGGACCAGACCGCGTCCCGGTAGGCCCAGGCCGTGTCGTCGGGGCCGAGCCGGTGGGCGGCCGCGTCGACCGGGTACAGGTGCGTGGTCGACAGGGCGGTGGGGAGGTTCTCGGCGTACTTGGCGTGCACGTCGACGGCGCCGTCGGTGATCCGGTCGAAGAAGTTGCCGCGCCAGTACCACTGCAGACCCGGGGGAAGCAGTTCGTCGAACATGGCCTGCAGGACGGTGTACGGCATCGGGGCCATGAAGTGGAACGCGGGCCGGCCGGGGTCCTCGACGGGTTCGATGGCGGTTTCGAGGAGTTCGGGGTCGCCGGTCCAGCACCACACCACGCCGCACATCTTCTGACCGTGGATCTCCTCCGGGAACGGGGGCCCCGGCGGCGCGGTGAGCGCGGCGAAGAAGCCGTTGAGGTCCTCGGGGGCCTGCGGCAGGAAGTCGCGGTACCAGCGCAGTACGTCATGGATCCGGTCGACCGGCCAGAGCGTGATGGCGACGCCCACCGTGTCCACCGGATGCAGCCGGAAGGTGAAGGAGGTGACGACGCCGAAGTTCCCGCCACCGCCGCGCAGCGCCCAGAACAGGTCGGGGTGGGTGGTGCTGTCCGCCCGCACCGACGTGCCGTCCGCCAGGACCACGTCCGCGGCCAGCAGATTGTCGATCGTCAGGCCGTACTTGCGGGTGAGGTAGCCGTGGCCGCCGCCGAGGGCGAGGCCGCCGATGCCGGTGGACGACAGGATTCCGGAGGGGGTGGCCAGCCCGAACGCGTGGGTGGCGTGGTCGAGGTCGCCGAGCGTGGTGCCGCCGCCGACCGTGGCCGTCCGCGCGGCGGGGTCGACGTGCGTCCAGCGCATGGGCGAGAGGTCGACGGTGATGCCGTCGTCCACCAGGCACAGGCCCGCGCCGCTGTGGCCGCCGCCGCGGACCGCGAGCGTGAGGCCCGCGTCCCGTACGAAGCCGACGGTGGCCATGACGTCCGCCGCGTCGGCGCACCGCACCACCGCCGCCGGCCGTTTGTCGATCATGGCGTTGTGGACGGTGCGGGCCTCGCGGTACTCCGGGTCCCGCGGGCCGACGACGGGACCGCGCAGCGCCGTCCGCATCGCGTCCAGGGTTTCGAGCGTGACGCCGTTCATGGCCGGGCCATCTCCTCGTACATCGAGATGGGGACCGTCCCCGCTCGGCCTCCCGCCGTGGCTGATGTCTTAAGCCTCCCCGCGGCCCTGGCGCGTTGCCAGTCAGCCGGACCGCGTGGAGGGAGACATACGCGCCGGGGCGCGGCCGGAGCGGGTGTCAGACCAGAAGCTTCGTCTTCGCCCGCTGGTACTCCTCGTCCGTGATGGCGCCCCGGTCCCTCAGCTCGGCGAGCTTCGCCAGGTCGTCGACGTGGCTCTTCTGTTTCGTGGCGTCGGCGCCGCCCGCCTCGGAGGTGCCGGCGGCCTCCCGTACGTACGCCTTGAAGGCCGCGTCACGTTCCTGGGCCTCCTTGATGTCCCGCTTGCTCATGGACTTGCCGCGCACGATCACGTAGATCAGCACGCCGATGTACGGCAGCAGCAGCGTGAGGACCAGCCAGCCGGCCTTGCCCCAGCCGCCGAGGTCGTGGCTGCGGAAGATGTCCGTGATGACCTTGAACAGCAGGAACAGCCACATGACCCAGAGGAAGAACCAGAGCATGGTCCAGAAGAGGTCGAGCAAGGAGTAGTCGTCCATGGGTCGCTCCCAGATCAGCGCGAGTTCATCGCGTCGGAAGATCAAAAGGTAAAACAGTCATATCACCGCATACTTCACCCCGCTCGCCGGTCGCCGGACGCTCGCGGTCACCGTTCCACCGGGGTGGGCGCGGAGTACCGTGGAGATGTCGAGGAGGCTCGGGCCTCCAGGAGGCGGGGTCGCCTCGTGTCCATGAAGCGGTGCGGGACACCGCACGAGAAGCGCTGTGAGCAGGCGTGCGCAAGGACGCTCGCGAGGGCGACGCATGCACAGGGCAGATGAGTCCGCCCGGAGCCCGGTCGGGGCGGTCGGCCGTGTGACCGTGCCGATTCCGCCCGATGGGCCGGGCGAAGTACTGGTGGCCGTACGGGGTGGGTCCGAGGCCTACACCGCATGGTCGGCGACGTCGATCGACAGGGACGCGCGCGTGGTGGTCGTAGACACGGTCTCGGCGCGCGGCGTGATCGTGGAACGCCTGCCGCCCTGAGGCCGGAACAGCCGAAACCGTCGCGTGCACCACCGACGCAGTGACGTACGGCAGGAGTCTTCACATGTTCTTCTGGCACGTTCCCGCCCCCAACGAGGCGATGCTCATCTCCGGTTCCAAGGGCAGACAGACCCTGGACACCCAGTTCCGGATCGTCACCGGGCACGGCAGTTTCGTGCTCCCGGTGAAGCAGAAGGCGCGCATGCTCTCGCTGGCGCTGCGCGAGGCGGAGCTCACCGAGGACTGCGTGACGCAGCAGGGCATCCGCCTCAACGTCCGGGCCGTGGCCGTCTTCAAGGTCGGCGACGACTCCGTGTCCATCGCCAACGCGGCCCGCCGCTTCCTGACCGAGCAGGAGCAGATGGAGGAGCTCGTCGGGCGGATCTTCGCCGGGCATCTGCGTTCCATCGTCGGCGGACTGACCGTGGAGCAGATCATCCGTGAACGCAACCGGGTCTCCCAGGAGGTCATCGCGGGCAGCCACGGCGAGATGGAGAAGCTCGGCATCGTCGTGGACGCCCTCCAGATCCAGGAGATCGACGACGCCACCGGCTACATCAAGAACCTCGCGGCCCCGCACGCCGCCGCGGTCGCCAGCCAGGCCCGGATCGCCGAGGCCAAGGCCGACCAGGAGGCCAGCCAGCGCGAGCAGCAGGCCGCCGCGCTCAAGGCGGAGTACGAACGTGACACCGCGATCAAGCGGGCCGGCTTCCTCGCCGAGACCGAGCAGTACAACGCCCGCGCCGCACAGGCCGGGCCGCTCGCCCAGGCAAGGGCCTCGCACGAGGTCATCGAGGAGCAGACCGCGCTGGCCGAGCGGCAGGCCGCGCTCGCCGCCAAACGGCTGGAGGCGGAGGTCCGGCGCCCGGCGGACGCCGAGGCGTACCGGCAGCGCACCCTGGCGGAGGCGGCCCGGGACCGGGTGAAGTTCGAGGCGGACGGCAACGCGTACACCGAGCGGACCCTCGCCCAGGCGCAGGCCGACGCCAACAGTGCGCGCGCCGCGTCGCTGCGTGACGGCAACCAGGAGCTCATCGCCGCCAACCGCATCGTGGATAACCTGCCCGCCCTGGCCGACGCCGCCGCCCGGGGCATGTCCGGCGCCGACCTCACCGTTCTCAACGGCACCAACGGCGTCAACGAGTTGGCGGCGGGCGTCGTCGGCCAGGGGCTGGCGATCCTCCACTCGCTGCAACGGGGCGTGGACCCGGTGAAGCGGCAGGAGGACGGAATGAAGGGCGGGCGGACCCGAGTGGTCAAAAGGGCGCCGGAGATGCCGTAGAGTTGTGTTCAACGACGCGGGGTGGAGCAGCTCGGTAGCTCGCTGGGCTCATAACCCAGAGGTCGCAGGTTCAAATCCTGTCCCCGCTACTGAAGGAATCAGGCCCGGCACGCATGCAGCGTGCCGGGCCTGATTCGTTTCGCTGCGCACATTCCCCCCATTGGCCGAGGAGGAGTCGCCGCTCCGTTCCGGTCCGGTGAGCCTGGGGGTGGGGCGCGGTACCGTCCGCAGCCGCGCGCGTACCGGGCAGGAGACCACAGGTGTGGAAGCGGGAGAGGCGGCGCGGCAAGAATGTCGGGGGCGGTGCCGGTACCCGGCGGTTCGTACGGACGCTGCCCGCCCTGATGATTCTCGGCGGGCTGGTGTTCGACGCACTCACCCCGCCGACCTTCACCGCGATCCCGCTGTTCGTGGCCGCTCCGCTGATCGCCGCCCCGTTCTTCTCGCTGGCCAGCACTGTCCGCACCGGTATCGCCTCGATGCTCGCCGTCATCGCGCTGCGGCTGTACACCAGCTCGTTGCCGGAGGCCGTGCCGTTGATCGAGCTGCTCACCCTGGCCACCGTCTCGGTCCTCGCGGTGGTGATCAACGGGGTCGTGCGGCGCGGCAACGAGCAGCTGGCCTCCGCGCGGTACATCGCGGAGACGGCCATGCGCGCGGTGCTGCCGCAGCCGGCCGACCGGATCGGCGGACTGCATGTCGCGGCGCGGTACGAGGCGGCGCAGGCGGACGAGTTCGTCGGCGGTGACCTGTTCGCCGTGGCGGATACCCCGCAGGGGGTGCGGCTGGTGGTCGGTGACGTACGGGGGAAGGGGCTCGACGCCGTCGAGACGGTGGCGGTGGTCATCGGGGCGTTCCGCGAGGCGGCCGAGCAGGAATCCTCGCTGGAGGGGGTGGCGCGGCGGCTGGAGCGGGCGCTGGCGCGGGAGGAGGCGCGGCGGGGCGGGCTCGATGTGCTGGAGGGCTTCATCACCGCCGTGCTGGCCGAGATCCCGTACGGGCTGTCCCTGGTGCGGATCGTCAACCGCGGGCACCCCGAGCCGCTCCTGCTGCATCCGGACGGGGCGCTGGAGGTGCTGAAGCCCTCCGTGCCCGCGCTGCCGATCGGGATGGGGCTGGGGACGTGGCCGGAGTGCACGGACGAGTGGGATCTGCCGGCCGGGACGACGCTGCTCCTCTACACGGACGGCCTCTCCGAGGCGCGGGACGCCGAGGGGGTCTTCTACGATCCGGCGGCCCGGCTGCGCGGGCGGATCTTCCCGGGGCCCGAGGAGTTGCTGTCAGCCCTGACCGATGACGTGCGCCTGCACACGGGCGGCGAGACGACCGACGACATGGCGTTGCTCGCGGTCGCACGTCCGGCCGAGGGACAGCCGGACCGGCGAAGGACCGTGCGGATCGTCGGTGCTGAGGAGACGTGAAAAGACGTGAGGGACGGGCGGGGACGGTGACGTGGCGGGGTGATGCCACCGTGCGTAATCGAAGGACACCGCTCCGCATAACGTTTGACGCAACGTCAGAAACAGGGTAGTGACTGAGGGTCGGTCAACTCGTCCGATTCCACCCGCTTGTGTCCCGTAAAGTCCAGGCCAAAGAAGTGAACGATCAGTGGGAACAGCTTGGAATACGGCCCCGGTGTCTATTAACGTTCGATAACGCAGCGCGGTCGTCCCAGCCGTCATCAGTGGCGGCGCCGTGCGCGAGCGCCGAATTCCGCAAGGGAACCGGGGAACCACCTACATGGGGTGAATCGGACGCCTGTGTCTCGTGAGAGACAGAGGGGCCCGTAGGAGACCTTCCTGCTCCGAACCCGTCAGCTAACCCGGTAGGCGAGAAGGAAGGAAAGGAGTGCGCCCCCGTGGCGTCCAACAAGCCTGCCCCCGAGGCCCCGTCCCGGTTCGATCACGACTACGGCACCGGGCCCGAAGGCGACTTCACCGGCAATTTCACGGGTGAGTTCACCAGTGAGCCCGACCGCGGCTGGGACGAGTGGAACCCCACAGAGGAGTCCGTCCGCCCCGTGCGCGGCAGGCACCGCGTAGCCAAGCAGCGCAACGGTCTCGCCCGTAGCTCCACGGTGCTGGGTGTCGGCGTCATAGCGGCGGTCGGCGCGGGTGGCATGGCCTCCGCGCAGAGCAAGCCGCCGGTCTCCATCTCCATGCCCGACGCCATCACGGACAACCTCCCCGACGCCAAGTCCCTTCCCGGCGTGGGCGCCCTGTTCTCCGACGGTTCCGAGGCGGGCAGGACCGAGGTCGCGGCCGCCACCGCCCCGCTCACCACCGCCGGCATCACCACCGCCGAGGCCGAGCAGGGCACGACGGACGCGGGCGAGGCGCTCCGCGCCCGTATCCTCCAGCAGGCCGAGCAGCAGCAGGACGCAGCCGACGCCGAGGCCAAGGCGGCCGAGGAGAAGGAGGCCGCGGAGAAGGCGGCCGCCGAGGCCCAGAAGCAGCAGGACGAGGCCAAGGCCAAGGCCGCCGCCGAGAAGAAGAAGGCGGAGGAGGAGGCCAAGAAGAAGGCGGAGGCCGCGCGGCTCGCCAAGCTCGCCGCCAGCTACGCCATCCCGACCTTCTCGTACACGATCACCTCGACCTACGGCCAGGCCGGTTCGATGTGGTCCTCCGGCCACCACACCGGCCTCGACTTCGCCGCTCCGACCGGCACCCCGGTCAAGGCCGTCCACGGCGGCACGATCAAGTCGGCGGGCCTGGCCGGTTCGTACGGCTACCGCACCGTGCTGGAGCTGGAGGACGGTACGGAGATCTGGTACTGCCACCAGTCCTCGATCGGCGTGAGCGTCGGCCAGAAGGTCAGCACCGGTGACACCATCGGCCGGGTCGGCGCGACCGGCAACGTGACGGGACCCCACCTCCACCTGGAGGTCCACACCGCCGACGGTACGGGCATCGACCCGATGGCCTGGCTCCGCGGCAAGGGCCTCAACCCCTGAGAACCCCGGCAGTCCTGACGCTCACCCCCCGACGTCAGGGCTGCCGGTCTGCTGTGGGTGGTCTGTTGTGGGCGGCCTTTCTGTGGGCGGTCGGTCGTGGGCGGCCGTCTGCGGGCGGCCTGTCATGAGTGATCCGGAATAGCGAGCTATCCGGAATCCGTTGATTCACTTATGACTTCTCTTCGTAAGCTGGGCCCTTCCGACCTCCAGGTCTTCCCGCTCGCTCTCGGCGGCAACGTCTTCGGCTGGACCGCCGACGAGGCACAGTCGTTCGCGGTGCTGGACGCGTACGCCGCGGCCGGCGGCAATTTCGTCGACACCGCCGACGGGTACTCCGCCTGGGTCCCGGGCAACGAGGGCGGCGAGTCCGAGACCGTCATCGGCAAGTGGCTGGCCGTGCGCGGCAACCGCTCCGACATCGTCGTCGCCACGAAGGTCAGTACCCACCCCCGGTACCAGGGGCTCGCGCCCGCCAACATCAAGGCCGCGGCCGAGGAATCGCTGCGCCGGCTCGGCACCGAGTACATCGATCTCTACTACACGCACTTCGACGACGAGACCGTGCCGGTCGAGGACATCATCACCGCCCTGGACCAGCTGGTGAAGGAGGGCAAGGTCCGGGAGATCGCCGCCTCCAACATCGGCCCCGCGCGGCTCCAGGCGTCCCTGGACTTCTCGGAGCGCGAGGGGCTGGCCCGTTACGTCGCCCTTCAGCCGCACTACAACCTGGTCTCCCGCGACACGTACGAGGGCGAGCTCCAGGACACGGTGGCCCGCGCCGGGCTCGGCGCTGTGCCGTACTTCGCCCTGGCCTCCGGTTTCCTCACGGGTAAGTACCGTCCGGGCACGTCGGTGGAGAGCGCGCGGGCGGAGGGTGCCCGCCGGCACCTGGAGTCGGAGCGCGGGCAGAAGGTCCTGGCCGCGCTGGACAAGGTCGCCCAGGAGCGCGGTGCGGAGATCGCGACCGTCGCGCTGGCCTGGCTCGCCTCCCGGCCGACCGTGGCCGCGCCGATCGCCTCGGCCCGTACGGTCGAGCAGCTGCCCGCGCTGCTGGCCGTCGCGGACCTCACCCTGACCGAGCAGGAACTGGCCGAACTCACCGAGGCATCCGCCTGACCGCGCCCGCCTGACCGTGCCCGCTTGACCGCGTCCGGCCGCTGCTGTCCTAGTGCGGTGGCTGCTGCGGCAACAGGTATGGGTTGTAGCCGGGGCCGGGCGCGGGTGCGTTGCGGTAGGCGCCGTACTGCGCGTGCGGAGGGAACGGCGGGGCGTACGGGGGTGACGGCAGACGGTGGGGGCGCAGGAGCCCCGCTGCCTGTGCCGCGTACGCCAGGGCGGGGGCGGCCACCTCCCGGCGCTGCCAGAGGTGGTGCAGCAGCTCCAGCTCGCGATCGGTGAAGTCCGGGCAGGCCGCCCCGCGGCGGGCCTGAAGACGCAGCGAAGCCAGTGAGGTCGCGAACGATTCGTACTCGGCGACGGCCTGGGCGGCCGCCTTCCCCTGGGCCTTCGCCGCGGCTTCCATCTGCGCCGCTGTCTGCGTGGAAGGCCAGGGGGCGGGTCCGGGCGCGGCTCCCGGGGACCATCCGGGCCCGTACGGGACCGCCCGGCTCCCCCGGGCGGCGACGGCGTACTGGCGGCGTGCCGCGTCGCGGGCCAGGCCGCGGGCCCGCATCGAGGAGAGGGCGAGCGGCTCCGCCGGGCTCAGCCAGCCCGCCGCGGCGTAGGCGGGCAGCTCGGCGGCGAGCGTGCGCAGCTCCCGCCGGCGCGACCAGATCGCCAGCCAGGTCACCAGGCCGAAGACCGGGACCATGAACACCGCGTACACGGCGTAGAAGCCGTACGGACTGAAGACCGCCGACCCGTTCCACAGCGAGTGCATGCCCATGGCGAGGACGAGCCCCAGCAGCGGCAGCAGGACGCGGCGGACCCGCCGGCGCCGGGCACTCGCCGCGGCGAGCCCGAAACCTATGCCGGTCAGCACCGTGAAGAGCGGGTGTGCGAACGGCGACATCACCGCCCGTACGAAGAACGTCGCGGCGGTCACCGATACGACGCCCGAGGTGCCGATCTGCTGGTCCTGCCCGAAGGCGTTGCCGAGGTAGAGGATGTTCTCCGTGAAGGCGAAGCCGCTCGCGGTGATGCCGGCGATCACGACGCCGTCGACGATCCCGTTGAACTCCCGTCTTCGGAACAGGAAGATCAGCAGGACCGCGGCGGCCTTGGCGCTCTCCTCGACGACCGGGGCTATGACCGTGGCGCCGAGGGTGTCGGCGTTCGACGGGTCCGCGGTGGTCGTGGCTATCCAGCGGGTCGCGAACGAATTCGCCAGGATCGCCACCAGAGCTGCGGCGAACGCACCCCAGGCGAAGGCGAACAGCACATTCCGCCAGGGGCCCGGATCGACCCGGTCGAGCCAGCGGAACGCCGCCAGCAGGAGCGGCACGGGCAGCACGGCGAGGCCGAGGCCGACGAGGAAACCCTGAGTACCCGTCTGATCGCGGACCAGGGCCAGGATCGCCAGACCGCAGAGCGCGAGCACCGTGAACACCGCCGCGAGGCGGAATGTCCGGCTGCGCCACACCATGCCCACCCGGCGCGGCCGGTAGCGCCAGTGCCTGCGCTCCGGCACGGCAGCCAGGATCTCGCCGACCCGCTGCTCCTCGAGGAGCGGGACGGCCGGCTGCGACTGCCACTGCTGGACAGACCCGTCGGACACCACGCAATGACCCTAACCAGCAGCACTGACACCTGGCCATGGGGCGCCCGCGCCCACGGCCCGTCTCAGCTGCGGGCGAAGAGCAGGTCGTGCACGACATGGCCCTTGTCCAGGCCCTGCCCCTCGAACCGGGTCAGCGGCCGGAACGCGGGCCGGGGCGCGTAGCCGCTGTCCGCCACGGTGTTCTCGAAGAGGGGGTGCGCGGTGAGCACCTCCAGCATCTGCTCGGCGTACGGCTCCCAGTCGGTCGCACAGTGGATCACCGCCCCCGGCTTCAGCCGCTGCGCCACCAGATCGAGGAACTCCGGCTGGATCAGCCGCCGCTTGTGATGGCGCTTCTTGGGCCAGGGGTCGGGGAAGTACACCCGCAGCCCGTCCAGCGAGTCCGGCTTGAGCATCTCGCGCAGCAGGATGATCGCGTCGCCGTTGGCCACCCGGATGTTGGAGAGGCCGTTCCGGTCCGCGAGGCCGAGCAGATTGCCCTGGCCGGGGGTGTGCACATCGACGGCGAGGATGCCCGTGCCGGGGTCGTCGGCGGCCATCTGCGCGGTGGCCTCACCCATCCCGAAGCCGATCTCCAGCACCACCGGGAGCCCGTCGAACAGCTCGGGCAGGTCGAGGACGCGCTGTCCGTCGATGTCCAGGCCCCACTTCGGCCAGAGCCGCAGCAGGGCGTCCTCCTGGCCGGGCGTGACGCGGCTGCGGCGCGGCTGGAAGCTGCGGATCCGGCGCTCGTGGTGCGAGCCGGCCGGGTCGATGGCGGGCCCGCCCGGGAAGCGCGGCTCCTGGCGCAGCCTGCGCTGCCGCTCGAAGGAGGCGGCGCGCAGATCGTCCGGAATTCCGGCAGCGGACGGAACTCCGGCGGTGGACGGGGTTCCGGCAGCGGACGAGGAGAGGTGCTCGGAGGAGCTCTCGGGGGAGTCCTCGGAGAGGCTCTCGGAGGGGTTCATGGGCTCAGACACAATGCCCCGATTCTACGGCGGGCGGTCTCCACCCCGTCTCCCGTGCCCGGAGCAGCGCCCTGCGTGCCACCTCCCGCCCGATGGGCAGCGAGGCCGTCGCGGCGGGCGACGGCGCGTTCAGCACATGGACGGTGTGAGGGGCCTCGCGGATGAGGAAATCGTCCACCAGGTTGCCGTCCCGCAGCACGGCCTGGGCCCTGACCCCGGCCGGGGCCGGTCTCAGATCGTCCTCCGTCACCTCCGGCAGCAGCCGCCGCACGGCCTCGGTGAAGGCGTGCTTCGACAGCGAACGGCGCACCTCGCCCGCCCCGTACCGCCAGTGCCTGCGGGCGATCTGCCAGGTGCCGGGCCATGCCAGGGTGTCCGCCAGCTCGCGCGGGTGCACGACGGCCCAGCCGTACCCCTCGCGGGCCAGCGCCGGCACCGCGTTCGGCCCGACGTGGACGCTGCCGTCGTGGCCCCGGGTCAGATGGACCCCGAGGAACGGGAACGCCGGGTCGGGCACCGGATAGACCAGGCCGCGCACCAGCTCCGGCCGCGCCAGCTCGTAGTACTCACCCCGGAAGGGCACGATCCGCATGCCCGGGTCGTCGCCCGCGAGCCGGGCCACCCGGTCGCAGTGCAGCCCCGCGCAGTTGACCAGCACCCGGGCCCGCACCACCGGGCCGTCCGCCGTACGCACCGCCACGCCCCAGGGGCGCCGGTCGATCGCGGTGACCTCCGCCCCGTAACGGATCACGCCGCCGGCCCCGCTCACCTCGGCGGCGAACCGGGCCGCGACCGCGCCGAAGTCGCACACCCCGGTCGAACCGACCCGGATCGCGGCGAGGCCGCTCACCTGCGGTTCGTACTCCGTGATCTGGGCGGGGCCCAGCTCGCGCACCGGCAGTCCGTGCTGCCGGCCGCGCTGGACCAGGGCGTGCAGCCGGGGCAGCTCGGACCGCTCGGTCGCGACGATCAGCTTGCCGGTCACCGCGTGGGCGATGCCGTGCTCGGCACAGAAGTCGACCATCTCGGCGGCGCCGCGCACCGCGTAGCGGGCCTTGAGCGAGCCGGGACGGTAATAGATGCCGCTGTGGATCACTCCGCTGTTGCGCCCGGTCTGGTGCCGGGCCGGGCCCCACTCCTTCTCCAGGACCGCCACCCGGGTGCCCGGAGCGGTGCGTGTGATCGCATACGCCGTCGACAGCCCGACGATCCCGCCGCCGATCACCAGCACATCGCAGTCGTACGCCGCGCGCGTCATCATCACGCCACCTCCCACCCCGATAGTGCACTGACCCACTGACAACGCACTCAAACCAGCGTGGCCCAGCGTGGCGCCGAATCTTTACGGCCCGGCTCCTGGAGCGTGAGATTCCGTTTACGCGGGCGCCACCAGCAGGGGCCTGGCCCGCTCACGCAGCTCGGCGACGCGCGGCTCGTGACCGTACGGTTCGAGCCGGTGCAGCAGGTCCCGTACGTACTCCGTGGTCCGGGCCGAGGAGATGCGGCCCGCCACCTCCACCGCCCGGGTCCCAGCGGCGCAGGCCGCGTCCAGGTTGCCCGACTCCAGCTCGGCCACCGCCGACACCACGAGCCGCAGCCCGTGCGAGCGGACGAATTCCTCGGTGGGCCTGGAGAGCGCCTGCTCGGTGAAGCGACGCACCTGCCGGGGCGCCTTCAGGTCGAGGTGGCACTCCGCGGCATCGGCCGCGAACCTGTCGTACGAGTAGAAACCGAGCCAGGACGGGTCCGCGTCACCGTCCCTGGAGCGCTCCAGCCAGCTCTCGGCGGCCTTCAGCGCGGATCCCGCGGCCGACGCGTCGTTCGCCTTGGCATGGGCACGCGCCTCCACCAGGCGGAAGAAACTCATGGTGCGGGCCGTGGCGAGTCCCCGGTTGCGTTCGACGGCGGCCTGCGCGAGGTCGACCCCTTCGTCGGCGAAGCCGCGGTAGGTCGCCTGGAGCGACATGGACGCGAGCACGTAGCCGCCCAGGGGCACGTCGGCTGCCGCCCGCGCGAGTCTCAGCGCCTGGATGTAGTAGCGCTGCGCGGCCTCCTGCTGGCCGGTGTCGAAGGCCATCCACCCGGCGAGCCTGGTCAGTTCGGCCGCTGCGCCGAAGAGTGCCCGGCCCACCTCGTCGCTGTACGAACCGAGCAGCAGCGGTGCGGCGTCGACCCGTAAACACTCGGGGACCATGGAGGAGCGCCAGTCCCCGCCGCCGTACTTGGAGTCCCAGCGGCGGGCGTCCTGGGCCGCCTCGCGCAGCTTGGAGACATCGCTGTGGCCGACCCGCAGCGGGGAGATGTCGCTGGTGGGGCCGACGGTGGCGGGGATGGTGGTGGATACGGGTGCCGGTGCCGGCACTGATACCGATGCCGGTGTCGACGCCGATGCCGGTGCGGCTTCCGGGCGGGGCTGGACGGGGATGGCGGGTGCCTGCCGCGTGCCCAGTGCACCCAGCGTTCCGAGCGCTGTCCGGGCCGCCTGTGCGTTCAGCGCGGCCGGGGCGCCGGGTGGCACCGCCACCGCACTCTGCGCCGCCTTGCCCGGTGGGCTCTGCGCCTCCGCGCCGCTGTGTGCGCCCCGTGCGCCCTGAGTGTCGAAGGCGGGTGCCCCGGCAGCCGTCGCGTCGCGTTCCACCGTCGCGTCGGCGGGGGATATCAGCCAGCGGGACGCGGGCGTCGCGTACGCGCTCACTGAGAACGAGCCCGCGAGCGACTGCCAGATCCCGCTGCTGCCCGCCCGCCGCCCGGCCAGATCCAGCCGGTACAGCTCGGTCGCCGAACGGACCGCCTCGCCCACGTCGCGCGGGAAGGCCAGGCCGACCTCCGGCGCCGGGTCGGCGTCCGCGAGCCCGATCTCGTGCAGCGGGACCGGCCGGCCGAGCTTGGCGCCGATCGCCGCAGCGATGAGATGGGGCGCGGCGCCCTGCGGCACCATGCCCTTGGAGACCCACCGGGCCACCGAGGTCTTGTCGTACCGAAGTGTCAGACCGCGCTGCGCCCCGAGGTCATTGACCCGCCGGGCGAGCCCGGCGTTGCTGATTCCCGCGAGGGCGAGAACGGTTCCGAGCTTCTCGTTCGGTCCGCGTTGCTCCCTGGACATGCGCCACCCCTCGACACACAGACGGCCGCCGCGTCACCGTTGCGGCGCGCGGCATTCGTACCGTGTCCTCCCCAGCGACGTCCCCCGGCACTCCGGCCGCACACGCATATGGCCGAGCCCCGAGGAATATGCCTCCTGCAGAGAACCTCAGTAAACCCAGCGTAGTTCGCCGCATCCCTACCGTTAAGGGGCAGACGTCCGTATGGCGGGATTGTTGTCCGTGCGGAAGGGGGCAGCGGATCGAGCGCGGCCCGGACGGGGGTCGGACGCGGACCGGGCGGGTCCCGGAGGCGGTCCCGGCGCCGGGCCGGCGGGGCCCGGAACGCCGCTCGGCGGCGCACGGGAACAGCACGTGGGGGGCGTCGTCCGTGCGTCGTGCCGGCGTCGTGCGGCGAGTCGTGGACGTGCTCCTGGTGTGTGGCCGTGCGCCCGGCCGTGCGCTCTCGTCCGGCTGTTTCGGAAGCGTTTCCATGGGTGCTGCGTGGGTCGGCCCACTGCACAGGACTCAGTGGGCTGGGGGACACTGCCGCCTCATTCCCCGCAGGCGGCGGACCGGTCCGGGAGGTGAACGACACCTCCCGGACTGTGCGTCGGCGGCCCCGGCGGAGATCCTTCGCGGCTGCCGCGCGGCTTCGCGGGGCGCTGGAGGGCGCCGGAAGACACCCGGGAACGATCGTGGAATGAAGTGGGGCGAAAGGGGACTTCTGATGCGGCGAGCGCCTCATTGCAAGGTTTCAACCCGCTCCGAGAATGGCCGAATGTCGTCGGTCCTCCGAGGTTGGTCCGCCCGTTTCGCGGACATCTCGCCGACCGCCGGAAGGTTGTCCGCCGACGGCCTGCGAGCGGTCCGGGGCGGCTCGGGCGCGGCTTGAGCGTGGCCGGATTTCGGCTGGTGGATTCCGCTCGTACGGGGAAGGCAACGCACCTGTTCCGTAAGTCAGTTGGTGGCTGAGGTGCTTGGCGGTGGTCGAACTGGGCGTCCCGCCGTCGAAGCGGCGTCCGCTTCCCGGCGGGTGTGTACACGCCGGAGGCCGGCCCGGATTTCCGCCCGGTCTCCGGCCCGGCCCGGCCTTTGCCAGGGGCGCATGCCCTTCCGACGTGCGCCGTCCGTAGCCCCTCCTGCGCGCCGTTGTCGTGGCAGCATGTTCGCAACGGCGCCGCGCGTTACCGGTGTTCACCCGATACTTTCCTGCTGCGCCGTTTTGTCCACAGCCTGTGGAGGCGGCGATGCGTTGGTTGGTGGGGTGGAGCAGTATCGCCGCGAGCTTCGGCACGGCAGGGGCGGTCGGACCCAGTGACGAGGGGCGAACGATGCACCCCGTGGGCTCCCAGCTCCTGTGGGGCGACCCGGACCCGCTCTGGGCCGTGGGGGACTGGCGCCCCGACGAGATCCGGATCACCACGGCCGAGACCGCCGAGGGTGCGCCCACCGCCCGGATGGCCGTCCTCGGCTGCTGCAGCGCCACCGACGAAAAGCTGCGCGCCGGCCTCCTCGCCGCCCGCGGCGGCGCCCTGCGCCACCTCACCTCCTGGCCCGGCAGCTACACGACCGTCGTCCAGATCGGCCGCCGGATCACCGTCATCGGCGACCTCGCCGGTGCCCGCCCGGTCTTCTACACGCCCTGGGCGGGCGGCACGGCGTACGCCACCGCCGCGCTCCCGCTCGCCGACCTCATCGAGGCCCAGCTGGACATCGGCCACCTGGCCGCCCTGCTCGCCTGCCCCGAAACACCGGAGGCGCTGCGCGACGGCACCCCGTACGCCGGGGTGAAGCGCATCCCGCCGGGCCACGCGCTCATCCTCCGCGAGGGCTCGCGCGAGATCACCGGTTACGAGGCGGTGGCCTCGCTCGCCGTGGCCGCGCCCCAACTCGACCCGGTCAGCGCGGTCGAAGGCGTACGCGACGCACTGGTCGAAGCCGTACGCGCCAGGCTCCTGGCCCCGCGCCACGCGCCCGAGACCCTGCCGCCCGACCCCGGGCCGGTCCCCGGCATGGGTCCCGCCGACCGGCGCGCCGCCCGCGGCGCACCGGTCCCCGGCATCGGCGCCGACCTGTCCGGAGGCAGCGCCTCCGCCACCCTCGCCCTGCTCGCCGCCGGACTGCCGGGCCTGCCCGGCACCCTCCTCGGCCACGGCACGGGCGCGGGGGAGCGGCTGCTCGCCGTCACCCTGAACGACCTCACCGCGCGCGGACACGAGGACGAACTCGAACGCGCCCGCGTCATCGCCGCCAACCCGCGTCTGCACCATGTGGTCGTCGCGGCCGGGGAGGAGGCCCTGCCCTACGCCGACCTGGGCAGCGGCCCGCTCACCGACGAACCCGCCCCGTCCCTCGTCGTCGCCGAGCGCCACCGCCGGCGCCTTGCCTCGGGCAGCGCCGACCACTTCGTCGGCGGCGGCGCCCGCCAGGTGCTCGACGCCCACCCGGCCCGCCTCGCCGACCTGCTGATGGACCGTCGCCGACGCCATCTGCTGCGCCCGGTCGCCGCACTCGCCAGGGCGGAGGGCCCGAGCGCGCACTCCCTGTTCGTCCCGCTCACCGTCTACCGGGCGGCCCGCCGCCTGTCCCGTACGTCGTACCGCACCGGCCTGGAAGCGGCGGCCGGCCGGCTGCCGGACGCCAACCGGAACGCCCCCGACCTCGACACCCCCGCCGATGCCTCGCTGGCCGCCCTCGCCTGGTCGCGGCCCGGCCCCGCCGCCCGCTGGCTCACCGGGGAGGCGCTCGCCGAGGTGTCGGTCCGGCTCCAGGAGGCGGCCATCCGCCCCGTCTCCGTCCAGCGCCCCGGCGAGGCACGGGCCAGGGCCGCCCTGGCCCGGTACGCCGCCGACCACCGGATCCTGGAGCAGGCCGCCGAGAACCGCAGCCAGCGGCTGCACGCCCCGTACCTCGACAACCAGGTCGTACGCGCCGCCCGCGCGCTCCCCGAATCGCTCCGGGTCCAGCCGGGCGCCCGCGCCGCGGTCCTGCGCCGGGTGCTCGCGGGCGCGGGCATCCACGATCTGCCGCCGGGCTGGGGCACCCCCTCCCTCGCCACCTCGAACGCGACCGCCCGCACCGGCCTGCGCGCCGCCCTCCCGGAGCTGATCGCCCTCTTCGACGCCCCGCTGCTCGCCGACGCGGGCCTGGTCGAGGCCCGTGTCGTACGGAAGGCCCTGCGCGCGGCCTCCGAGGGCGAACCGCTCCCGCTGGACGGCCTCGCGCACCTGGCGTCCACGGAGCTCTGGCTCCGCCGCCTGGTGTCGCGGCGCGGCACCTGCTGGACGGGCACGGCGGCGCCCCGCCAGCGCGCGGTCGCGGGTGGCGTCGTCCCGGCCAGGCGAACGCTGCAGCGGTAGGCGCGGAGGACGGACACGACCGCCCCGCTCATCGGCCGAGGAGCGGGGCGCTCACTGAGCTCGCGGGACACAATGGCTCGGTGCGGTATCTGATCCTGGGCGTCACCGAGGCGCGAGACGAGAACGGCAGTGACCTGCCCGTGAGCGGTACGCGGCTGCGCGCTCTCCTCGCCGCCCTCGCACTGCGCGCCGGGCGCCCCGTCCCCGTCGCCGACCTGGTCGACGACGTATGGGCCGCCGACCCCCCGCACGACGCTCCCGCCGCGCTCCAGGCCCTGGTGGGCAGGTTGCGCCGGGTGCTGGGCAAGGACGCGATCACGAGCGCCCACGGGGGCTACCGTCTGGCGGCCGGGCTCGACGAGGTCGACCTGCACGTGTTCGAGCGGCTCTCCCGCCAGGGGGCCGAGGAGCTCGACGCGGGCGACCCCGTGACGGCCGCGCGCACGCTCCGTACCGCGCTCGCCCTGTGGCGCGGCCCCGCACTGGCCGACCTGCCGGAGCGGGACCACGGCCACGCCCTGCGCCCCGAGGCCCACCGTCTGGCCGCGCTGGAACGCCGTATCGAGGCCGATCTGCGGTGCGCGGCGACGGGCCCGGTCGGCGGGACGGAGCCGGGCGCGGGACCGGGCGCGGAGCAACACACCCTGGTGCCCGAGCTCATGGAGCTGACGGCCGCCCACCCGTACGACGAACGCTTCCGGGCCCAGTTGATCCGCGCCCTGCGCGCCGAGGGCCGCCAGGCCGATGCGCTGGTCGCCTACGAGGACGCCCGCCATGCCCTCGCCGACGGTCTCGGGACCGATCCCGGGCCGGAACTGATCGCGCTGCACCGGGAGCTGCTGGCCCCGCCGCAGGTGCCGTCCGCGACGGCGGCGCGGCCGGTGGCGATGCCGGTGTCGATGCGCCGGCAGCGTCCGCCCGACGAGTCCGGCCCCGCCGTCGTGCACGGCAATCTGCGGCCCCGGCTGACCTCGTTCGTCGGACGTGAGCCCGAACTGCGGTCCATACGCGCCGATCTGGCCCGTTCCCGCCTGGTCACCCTCACCGGCCCCGGCGGCTCCGGCAAGACCCGGCTCGCCGAGGAGGCCGCGGCGCACGGCGGGCAACCGGCACCCGAGGCCGAACCGTCCGACGCATTGGGCTCATCCGAAACATTCAACGCATCCGACACGGAGGCCTGGATCGCCGAGCTAGCCTCCGTGGACGACCCCGCCGACGTACCCGGAGCCGTACTCTCCGCTCTCGGGCTGCGCGAGACGGCCCTCCTCCGCGACAACAACCGCGACGGACAGCCGCCGCGCACCGACCCGGCCGACCTCCTCGTCGAGCACCTGGCGCACTGCTCCCGCATCCGCCCCTTCCTGCTCATCCTGGACAACTGCGAACACGTCATCGAAGCGGCCGCCACCCTCGCCGAGACCCTGCTCACCCACTGCCCGCAGCTGCGCATCCTCGCCACCAGCCGCGAACCCCTGGGAGTGC
Organism: Streptomyces sp. NPDC001933; assembly: GCF_042890955.1. Lineage (NCBI taxonomy): Bacteria > Bacillati > Actinomycetota > Actinomycetes > Kitasatosporales > Streptomycetaceae > Streptomyces > Streptomyces sp. NPDC001933. The sequence goes on from NZ_JBIASS010000006.1 coordinate 489,092, forward strand.
CCGGTGAATCCGTACGCCCGGTCGGTCCGCTCCCGCCCGATCCCGCCCACCGGCTGTTCGCCGAGCGCGCCCGCACCGTACGCCCCGGATTCGCCCCCGATTCCGACCCCGGGCACGATGCGGACGCCGTGGCCGAGATCTGCCGACGGCTCGACGGGCAGCCGCTCGCCATCGAGCTCGCCGCCGCCCGGCTGCGGATGCTCAGCCCGCGCCAGATCGCGGACCGGCTCGACGACCGGTTCCTGCTTCTGACCGGCGGGAGCCGGACCGTACTGCCGCGCCAGCAGACCCTGCGTGCCGTCGTCGACTGGTCCTGGGACCTCCTGGACGAGGACGAACGCACGGCGCTGCGGCAGATCTCCGTCTTCGCGGGCGGCTGGGACCTGCAGGCCGCGGAAGCCGTCGTCACACCTGAGGTCTCCGCGCCCGGGGCCTCCGCGCCCGGGGCCTCCGCGCCCGGGGCCTCCGCGCCCGGGGCCTCCGCGCCCGGGGCCTCCGCGCCCGGGGCCTCCACGCCCGGGGTCTCCGCAACCGGGCCGATCCCCGCCGGAACCGTGCCCTCCGGGCCCGCCCCCGCCCGGCTCTCCACCGCCGACCTGATCGGCGCTCTCGTCGACAAGTCCCTCGTCGTCGCGGCCCCGGCCGCCACCGGCGAGATGCGCTACCGCCTCCTGGAGACCATCCACGAGTACGCCACCGAACGTGCCGCCGAGGTCCCGGAGATACGCGCCGCCGCCGCGAACGCGCACACCGCGTACTTCCTCGCGCTCGTCGAGAGGGCCGAGCCCCGCATCCGCTCCGGCGACCAGCTGCTCTGGATCGAACACCTGGAGACGGAACTCGACAACATCCGGGCAGCCCTCCACCGGACCGTCGTCACCTGCCCGTCCGAAGCGGAAGCCGTGCGACTGGTGCTCGGCATGGGGTGGTTCTGGTGGCTGCGCAACTTCCGTTCCGAGGGCCTCACCTGGGCCGAGCGTGCCGTGGCGCTGGGGCCGGAGCCGGACGATCCCGGCGACCCCCGTTACTGGCCGCGCATGCATCTGGAGATGCTGCGGTACTTCCTCGCCGTGGAGGCCGGGCCCGCCGAGGCCGTCCACGGTGACGACCGCTTCCGGGCGGTGATGGACCGGGTGACCGAGGCGTTCAGGCCCTCGGGCTCGCAGTCCGCCCGCTTCCCCGGAATGCTCTGGCCGATGGCCCTGTTCGCGACCCGGACGACCACCGAGACCCACGCGCTGATCGACTCGGTGGTCGACAACGCCCGGACCCACGGAGGCGCCTGGGAGTACTGCCTCGCCCTGATGTTCCGCACCCACATGGTCGTCGACATGCCGGGCGGCATGCCCGGGGTCGACGCCGATCTCGCGGAGCTGCGCGAGCTGAGCCGCCGCGTCGGCGACCGCTGGATCCGCGCGCAGGTGGCGAGCGCGGCCGCGGAGGCGGGCGTGATGCGCGGACGGTTCACGCAGGCCCGGACGGCGTACGAGGAGGCGCTGCTGCTGTCCCGCGAGGTCGGGGCGTACGCCGAGGCGCCGTTCCTTCTCGCCCGCGTCGCGGAACTCGCCTACCGGACCGGGGACATGGCGGACTTCGAGCGGAGCCTGAGCGAGGCGGAGCGCGAGGCGGACCGCTACCAGGTGCACGACGCCCACGCCTACATCCATTTCCTGCGCGCCACCGCGGCCCTGGAGCGGGGCGAGATCGCTCGGGCACGGCAGCTGGTCACCGAGGCGGCGTACGCGATCGGGCGGGGCAGCCCGCCGTCGCACTTCAGCGCCGTGGTCGAGGGGCTGGCAGCCCGGATCACGGTGCACGAACCGGGACCCGGCCGTGGCCCGGCGGCGGGCGTACGAGGTCTGACCGCGGCGCTGCGCGGGGCGCGGGACGCACAGTGCGCCGAGCTCGTCACCGGGCACCTGGCGGACTGCGTGGCGACCGCCCTGCCGAAGGTGGGCCACCACCGGGCCGCCGTACGGATCCTGGCGGCGGCGGACGGCTGGCGCCTGTCCGGCCCCAGGACCGAGGTGCAACAGGCCGAGGTGGACGAGGCCGAGCGGCAGGCCCGCGAGGAGCTGGGCCCTCAGCTGTACGAGTCCGAACGCGCCGCGGGCCGCGCGCTGACGCTCGACGACGCCATCGAGCTCCTGACCCGCATCACCGAGGAACTCCCGGAGGCGCCTGGGTGCGTGGACGTCCTGGAACGCGGGGACGCTCCGGGGCACGTGGAAGCGCCGGGTTTCACCTCCGGCCTCGTCCCGGACCGGCTCACCGGCAACTGATCCTCGAATCCGCCCAGTCGGCGAGGGCCATGACTCCACCGGGGCGGGCGCGCTCGACGACGAGCCGGATGCTCCTCTGACCGTCGATACCGACGCCCACCGGCACGGCCGGGTCGTCGCCGTTCATCACGGGTGACTGCCAGAGCCGTGCCCCGTCGCCGTTGAAAACGGAGAAGCGCACCGAACCGAGCCCCATCGTCATGTCGTCGATCCCGACCATCGCCTCGTACCGCGTGCACTGCTTGTTCAGCTGGATGGTGACCGAGGAACTGCTGTTGACGGTGACCCCGTGCGCGTATGTCGTGCCGCCGATCGACACGTTGGAGCGCTGCCAGACCCAGCTGCTCTCGCCGAGCACCACCTCCGGTTCGGTGTGGTCGCCCAGGAGCGAGTAGTTGAGTTCGCTGACCTGATAGACGATCGGCGCGGGGGGCGGCGGGGGCGGAGTCCTGGTGGGCGTGGGTGTGGGCGTGGGCGTCGGCTTGGGCTTCGGCGCGGGTGGCTTCGGCTTGGGAGAGGGCTTCGGGGGTGGTGTCGGTTTCGGCTCGGGCGCGGGCGGCGGGGTCGGCGCCGGGGGCGCGGGCGGAGCGGGCTTCGGGGGCGGCTTCGGCTTCGGCTCGGGCCTGGGCGGCGGGGTCGGCGCAGGGGGCGCCACGACAGCCGGCTTCGTCGCGGGCCCGGCCTCGGGCTTCGGCTGGTCGTCGCCGACCAGTGCCCAGACCAGCCCGGCCGCGGCGGCCACGACGACCGCCGCCGCGATGCCGGCCTTCGCCGGGGCACCGAGTCCCTCCGAGGCGGCGGCGCCACCGGCCGTGCCACCGGAGTTTCCTCCGGTGGCCGCCGCGGCGGCACCCGCGCCCGCGGCTCCCGCCGCGCCCCCGGCGACGATCCCGGCGGCCTTGAGGCCGTACCCGGCGGCGAACCAGCCGATGACCGCGACCGGCAGCAGCGCGGGAATCCCGGCGTTGACATGGGCCAGTTCGCCCGCGGCGAGCCGGCACTTCGAGCACTCCTCCAGGTGTCCGCGCAGGCCGCGTTCGGCCCGCATACGGAGCCCGCCACGGGCGTACGCGCCCAGCCGGTCGGCGTAACGCGCACAGTCGCCGCCCGCGGTCAGGGCCTGGCTCACATGCGCCTGGAGATATGCCTGCTTGAGGCCCTCGCGGGCCCGGCTGGCCAGCACCGCCGTGGCATTGGCGGTCAGCCCGAAGAGCGGGGCGATCTCGCTGGGCGACTCCTCCTCGACGGTGGTGTGCCACAGCACCGCCTGCCAGCGCTCCGGCAGACTGCGGAACGCCTGCATGGCCATCGACTGCTCGGCCTCGTGCATCGCCAGCACATCGGCACCGAGATCGAGCGTGTCCGCGTCCGACACCTGGGAGGCCTGGGACGCCTGCGCGGCGAACACCGCGAAGTCGTCGACCAGATGCTCCCGCTTCGCGGTCTTGGTCCAGGCGGCGCCGACATGGCGGACGGCCGTCATGAGATAGGCCCGTACGGCCTCCTCGGGCCCCTTGCCCCGCCGTACCGCCTGCAGTGTGCGGGCGAAGACCTCGGCCGTCAGGTCGTCGGCCGTGTGGGCGTCCCGGCAGCAGCTGCGCGCGTAGCGCCGCACCGCGTCGGAGTGCCGTCGGAAGAGTTCCTCGTACGCGAGGTCGTCGCCGTCCCGCATCTGCCGGATCAGATCGGCGTCGGAGGGTGCGGTGCCGGAGGCGCCGGTGGCGCCACTGCTGCCGCCCTCCCGCTGCATGGGCACCGCGACATCGGCCTCGGGGCCGGGATCGGCCGGTGCCGGCCACGGACCCGGCAGGACGGCACCGCCCTCGCTGTCACTGCTCGTCCACCCGGGTCCGGCCTGACTCGGTACCTGCCTGGCGGCCGGCCCACCGGTCTCCGTGACACCGCCCACGACGGAGACGTCGTCGAACGACTCTTCCTGCTGCCCGTCACCGCTCATCGCGGTAGCCCCCGTATGCGCTGTCGGACCCGAATATCGGGCAAGGGTGCCACATGGCGCAATCACGTCGGCCTCTCAGCCTCCGCAACCACTCATCCGGGGCGTTTTTCCGAATGCGAGTACTAGCGGCCATTCATTCGGGGAAAGCTGAGTAATCGCTTTCTGCGTGTGCGAGTTGCCGCCGCAGTCCGCGATTCGAGAGCGCCGGGCGTGCTGGGGCGGGAAGAGGGCACGCATTCCGGCAGTGCGAGAGACGGCCGCGTACGTCGGTGCGACAAACTTCGGGCGATGACGGACCATCGGCCAAGACCCCACCAAAACGGGCCACATCAACCATTCGTGTCGCCCGCCCCCACCGCCCGGACCGCAGCAGCTGCCTGACGCGGCAGGCAGCACGCAACACGCGACACGCAGCTGGCAGTTCGCGGCACGCCGGGGCGCCGGGCGCCGGGCGCAGCGGCACTGGCCACCGCGCCCGCGCACCACAAGCGCCGTGGGCTCACCGACCCCCACGCACGCTCCGATCGGGCGACTCAGGTGACCGGCCGGGAGCGCAGCCCCTCAAGCAGGATGTCCAGGAGCCGGCTGGAAGCGGCGGCCTGCTGTGCCGCGTCAGGCAGCGAAGGAGCCGCCGTCGCTATCACCAGCAGCACATCCGCGACCGTCACGTCACGACGCAGTTCACCGGCTGCCCGTGCCCGGTCCACCAGGCGGCCGACCACCTCCAGCAGCTCGCCGGCTCCCGTGTCGTCGTCCGCGATGCCGGTCTCCGCGGCGGAACGCTCGTCGGCTGCCCGGAGGTCGGCCTGGCCGGCGCTCTGCCGTTGCTGAGGCACCCGGGCCTCGTCCCGATCGGCGCCCGATCCCGATCCCGAACCCGATGCCGAGCCCGGTATGGCCACAGACTCCCCGGCCACCGCCAGGTCATTGCCAACGGAGCCATCGGAACCGTCGGAGTCGACATCGACGCCGACCCGCAGCACCTGCGGCGGCAGCAGCCGCCCCGCACCCGAGGCCACGGACGTACGCAGGAAGCGCGACAGCGCCGACCACGGTTCGTCCTCCTGGCCGAGCGCGGTCCGGGCCTGGTCCGTCAGCCGGGAGGTCTCCTCCTCGGCTATCCGCCTGACCAGCACGTCCTTGCTCGGGAAGCGCCGGTACACCGTGCCGACTCCGACCCTGGCGCGGCGTGCCACGTCTTCCATCGGAGCCCCGTACCCCAGCTCGCCGAACACCTCGCGCGCGGCCCGCAGGACATGTTCCAGATTCCGCTGCGCATCCACGCGCAGCGGAGCCGAGCGGCCATTCGCCCCGGAGACCACGGAGGCCCCAGAGCCCCCGGCAGCCCCGGTCGCACCGGCTGCCCCATTGACTCCGCCGGATCCGACCGTGCCGACCGAACTGGCCGTCACTGTCCCGACCGTTCCCACCGCTCCGTTTCGCCCTGCTTCATCGGACGAATGGGACGAAACCGCAGCCGAAGCTTGCCAAGAATCCTGAATATGCATAACTGTTCCCCCGGTTATGACGTCTCCCCCCGGAGACTTCCCGCCGTTTGAGCCGGGGAGTGGATCATCGTCCCCATCCGACACCCCGACGACATACGAACATAGTTGAGCCCGGCTCAATTCAGAAGGGGGTAGTTCCGCACGGAGCGCCCCCCGATCGGCGCAAGGACCGGTTGGTCACTGATTCGGCCGCCGTCCGGAACCACCGCCTCAACCCCTGACCTGCGCGGCTTGCGCATCCCTGCCGAGCCCTGCGGTCACCGCCCATCCGGAACCTCCGGTCACACAATTTGTCGAGCCTGTGGACAAACCCTTGAGCACGTTGCGTCATGGGGTGGTGATGGCTTCAGATTCCGGGGGGACACCCCCCGGCCCCCCACCGGGTGTGCGCATTCTCGTCATCGGTGGCGGCTACGTCGGGATGTACACAGCGCTGCGTCTCCAGCGGAAGCTGAAGCAGAGACTCAGAAGCGGTGAGGCCGAGATCGTGGTCGTCACCCCCGAGCCTTATATGACGTATCAGCCGTTCCTGCCCGAGGCGGCCGCCGGTTCGATCTCACCGCGCCATGTCGTCGTGCCGCTCCGCCGCGTCCTCGCGCACTGCAAGATCGTGATCGGTGAGGCGCAGTCCATCGACCACGCCAAGCGCACGGCCACCGTCACCACCCTCGCCACGGGGGAGGACGGCACCGGCGCGGTCGAGATCCCGTACGACGAACTCGTCCTCGCCCCCGGCTCCGTCTCGCGCACCCTCCCGGTCCCCGGCCTCGCCGACCACGGCATCGGCTTCAAGACCGTCGAGGAGGCCATCGGGCTGCGCAACCACGTCATCGAGCAGATGGACATCGCCTCCGCCACCCGCGACCCCGCCATCCGCGACGCCGCGCTCACCTTCGTCGTCGTCGGCGGCGGATACGCGGGCGTCGAAGCCCTCGCCGAGCTGGAGGACATGGCCCGCTACACCTCGCGGTACTACCACAACATCAAGGCCGAGGACCTGAAGTGGATCCTCGTCGAGGCGTCCGGCCGCATCCTCCCGGAGGTCGGCGAGACGATGGGCACGTACGCGATCCGTGAGCTGCGCGGCCGCAACATCGACGTACGCCTCGACACCCGGCTGGAGTCCTGCGAAGGCCGGATCGCCGTCCTGAGCGACGGTTCCCGGTTCCCGACCCGCACCCTCGTGTGGACCGCGGGCGTCAAACCCGCACCGGTCCTCGCAGCGACCGATCTGCCGCTCGACGAACGCGGCAGGCTCAGGTGCACGGCGGAACTCGCCGTCGAGGGCGTCGGACACGCCTGGGCCGCCGGGGACGCCGCGGCCGTACCCGATCTGACCGCCGAGGAAGCGGGCAAGCAGACCGCGCCCAACGCCCAGCACGCGGTGCGCCAGGCCAAGGTCCTCGCCGAGAACATCCTCGCGTCCCTCGCCCGACAGCCCCTGAAGGAGTACCGGCACAGCTACGCGGGCTCCGTCGCCTCGCTCGGCCTCCACAAGGGCGTCGCCCATGTCTACGGCCGTAAGCTCAAGGGCTATCCGGCCTGGCTGATGCACCGTACGTACCACCTCAGCCGTGTCCCCACGTTCAACCGGAAGGCACGAGTCCTTGCCGAATGGACCCTCGCCGGGCTCTTCAAGCGCGAGATCGTCTCCCTCGGCTCGCTGGAACACCCACGCGCCGAGTTCGAGCTCGCCGCAGGCGGCAAACGCCCCGGTCCGAACGGCCCGCCGGGCCGGGACACCCCGCCTGGCCCCGGCAACTCGCCGGGGCCGGATGCCGGCTCCGGGCCCGACGGCCCGACGGGGAACGGCGGCTGACGGACCGTCGACCCGTCCGGCCGCCCGCCAGGCGGCGGACCGTACCGACAACTGTCAGTACGGTCCGTCACACTGGACGTGTGACCATAGGTGGGCCCACATCTGCACAGAGTGACCCGGCCGGCAGTGACCGACAGTGAGCAGCCCGCGAGAGCGGACCAGACCGACACACGAGGCCAGAAATTCCGTGAACTTCACGCGCTGGAGCGCCCGCCTACCTGGAACGCAGCGCCGCGCCGCCGCACGGGACGACCGCAGTTCCGTGCCCTCGGCCCGCGCCGAGTACGCACGGCCCGAGACCGGCCCCCGCCCGCCGGACGACGACCCGCAGGCCGGTACGGGCCCCGATCCGCTGGACGACCCGCACGGTGCGGCTCCCCGGCCGGCCGGCCCCGCCCTGGAGGACCTCTCCGCCCGGGACATCCTCGGCCAGCTGCCCGCCCTGGTGGCCCTGGTGTACGGCCCCGACCACCGGATCGCGTACGTCAACGACGCCTACGCCGCCGCCTTCGGGCCCCGCCCGGCCGGCGCCACCGCCGCCGAGGCGATGCCCGAGCTCGACGAGCTGAGCCTGCTGCCCCTCATGGACCAGGTCCTGCGCAGCGGCACTCCCCGTACGGTCAAGTCCCGCAAGGTCCGCAGCGGCAATTCGTACACCGTGACCTGCACCCCGGTACACCGGGACAGCGACGACGACGGCACCCTGCCGAACAGGGCCGGTACGAGCAACAAGAACAGCAAGAACAACAGGGGCCGAGGCCGAGGGGGCGAGAGCGGTGTGCTCGTGTACGCCGCCGATGTCACCGACCACGCCGAGGCCGCCGAACGGCTCCGCGCCAGCGAGCGCCGCCACCGTGAAACGGCCGTCACCCTCCAGCGTTCCCTGCTCCCGCAGGAGCTGGAGCAGCCCGACGACCTCCGGATCGCCGCCACCTACCAGCCCGGCGGCACGGACGCCGCGGTCGGCGGCGACTGGTACGACGTCATCACCCTCGGCGCGGGCCGCACCGCCCTGGTCATCGGGGACGTGATGGGCCGCGGGGTGCGGGCCGCGGCGGTCATGGGCCAGCTCCGTACGGCCGTACGCGCCTACGCGCGGCTCGACCTCCCGCCGCACGAGGTGCTCCAGCTGCTGGACGGCCTCGCCGCCGAGATCGACGCCAGCCAGATCGCCACCTGCGCCTATGCGGTCCACGACCCCAACGAGGGCCGGCTCGTCTACTCCTCCGCCGGCCACCTCCCGATCCTGGTGTGCCACGAGGACGGCACGGTCCACCGCGCCGAGGACCCGACGGGGCCGCCGCTCGGCACCGGCGGCTGGATCCACACCTCGGGCACGATCGCGCTGCCGCCCGGTTCCACCGCCGTCCTCTATACGGACGGCCTGGTGGAGCGCCGGAGCGAGGACATCGACGAGGGCGTCGCCGCGCTGGAACGCGCCCTCTCCGGGGCCAAGGGTTCACCACAGGTGGTCTGCGACCGGCTGATCCGCTCGCTCGGCGTGACCGCGGAGCACGACGACGACGTGGCGGTGCTGGTGGTCCAGCACCCCGCCCGCACGGGGGCGAGCGCGGAGCTGTTCCACAACGCCTCGCTCGATCTGCTCGGCGGCATCGAAGCGGCCCCGCGCGCCCGCGCCTTCGCGACGGGGGTCCTCACCTCGTGGCGGTTCCCGGTCGAGCTCTGCGACCTGGGTGTCCTGGCCGCCGGCGAACTCGTCGCGAACTCCCTCAAGCACGGCACCCCGCCGATGCGGCTGGGCCTGCGGCGCACCGACCGCCGCCTGATCATCGAGGTGACCGACGGCGACGACCACCTGCCGCGCCGCCGCCGGGCCGACCCGGCGGACGAAGCGGGCCGCGGCATCTCGATCGTCGCGACGATCGCCTCGTCCTGGGGCAGCCGCCGCACACCGGGCGGCGGCAAAGCGGTCTGGTGCGAATTCGCCCTGCCGCAGTGAGGGCCCTGTCACGGACAGGGCCCGGCCGATCAGCGAGCAGCGGCCGCCGCGGAGGCGGAAGCAGGGGCAGGGGCGAAAGCGGAGCCGGGCTCGGCATCCGGCAGTGACACGGCCACCACCCTGGAGGGCACCGTCTCCAGCGAAGGCTGGTCCTGTACGGGAGTGAGCCGTTGGCCGAGCCGCAGCGCCAGCGCCGTGATGCCCAGCGAGAACAGCACGAACGTCACGATGTACGGCCCGTGCAGCGTCGCCCCCATCGGCCCGCCGACAGCCGGACCGACCGCCAGCGCGAGCTGCTTGCACAGGGCGAACGCGGAGTTGTACTGACCGACCATCGACTCCGGCGCCAGATCGGCCACCAGCGGGGCCACGGTCGGCGACAGCATCGACTCACCGAGCCCGAACAGCGCGTACGTGGAGATCATCGCGGCCGTCGCCATGGTCTGGCTGCCGTGCCCCAGCCCCGCGTAACCGGCCACGATCCAGGCGAACGCCCAGATCAGACCGACCGAGGCGATGACCCGGCTGCGCCTGCGGCGTTCGACGAGCCGCAGCACGACGAACTGCGCCACGACGATGACGGCCGTGTTGGCGGCCAGCGCGATGCCGAGCGTCGAGGGCTGCATTCCGGCGGCCTCGGTGCCGTATGCCGCGAGCCCGGACTCGAACTGTCCGTAGCAGGCGAAGAACAGCACGAAGCCCAGCACGCACAGCTGCACCATGGCCCGGTGCGAGAGCAGCGCCCGCAGCCCGCCCGTCGCCTCGGACCCGTCGGTCGGCCTGGCGTCCGCGATGGCGGGCGTACGGGACAGCCGCACCGTGCAGGCGATGACGCCGAGCACGACGAACATCGCGGCTTCGATGAGGAACAGCAGGGTGAAGGTCTCCGGCCGGTTCGTGTCGACGATCTGCCCGCCGACCAGTCCGCCGACGCCGAGCCCGAGGTTCTGCAGGAAGAACTGCATGGCGAAGGCGCGCGTACGGGTGGCGGTGCTGGAGCACAACACGAGCATGGTCGCGAGCGCCGGCTGCATGACCGCCGTACCCGCGCCGAGCACCGCGGCCGACAGCACGGACGCGGTCACGCCCGACGAAAGACCGAGGGCGACGGCGCCCAGGGTGGCGATGCCGGAGGCGACGACGAGTACGGGCAGCGGCCCGCGCCGGTCGATCGCACGCCCGGTGAACGGCAGAACGGCCAGCGCCGCCATGGCGAAGACCGCCAGTACGACTCCCGCGGTGCCAGCACCAAGATCACGTACCTGTGCCACATAGACGTACAGATACGGAACGGTGAACCCCAGCCCGAACGCGCTCAGCGCGCTCCCCAGCTGGATCCGCCGCAGTGCTGCACCCATCTCCCTGGTCACACTCACCTACCTCAAGGTCTCGAAGCGATACGCCGAGCCATCCAAACGACTCGAACCCGAAGACTTTAACACTAAAGTTAGAACCTCAACAATACAGACCGAAGGACTTCGACGGCTATGGGAGGCGTGCCATACTTCCCGCCATGCCTGACACCCCCGAGCAGCCCGGACCGCAGGAGCCGAGCCTCGACGAGCAGATCGCCGCCTACCAGCGCGAATTCCGCGACCTCGACCCGCAGGTCGAACAGGTCGTCTCGGCCCTGGGCCGCCTGAACCGCCGGATGAACGTGGCGTACGGACGCCAGCTCGCCGCCCTCGGCATCAGCAACGCCGAGTGGGAGGTCCTCAAGACCCTGGTCCTGGCCGGCTCCCCGTACCGCCTGGGCCCGGGAGAGCTGGCGAAACGCCTGGGCCTCACCCCGGCGGCGATGACCCACCGCATCGACCGCATGGCGGGCGAGGGCCTGGTCACCCGCGACCGGGACGAGAACAACCGGGTGCGCGTGATCGTCGAGCTGACCGACGAGGGGCGTACGAAGTGGCTGGAGGCGATGCGGATGGCCACCGACTTCGAGGAGGACCTGCTCCAGGACCTCACGGCCGACGAGCGCGGCGGCCTCGGTGACATGCTGATCCGCCTCCTGCGCCGCGTGGAGCACGCCCAGCCGGACGCCGGCGGCCGCCTCACCGACCTGGGCTGAACCCGCGTCCGACACGTGAGAAAAGGGCTTGACCTGGCGGGGTTGACACACCCCCCCGCCGATCCGTAAGGTTCTTCGAGTTGTCACGGAGCCGGAACGGTTCTGCGACAACCGATCCCGCCGCGAATGCGGCAACCAAACTCAGCACGATCTCCCACTCGGGACAATTTCGGCATGCCGAAATTGATTTCGATGACCCGATTATGAGTCGCCGGGAAAATCCGCTAGAGTTCGGAACGTCGGAACGGCCCAACGGCCGGGAAGACAAACCCCGCTGACTGGGAATCAGGCCCGAAAGGATCTGATAGAGTCGGACTCGCCGGAAAGGGAAACGCGAAAGCGAAGAACTGGAAAGCGAAAAGCAGGATCCCGCTTCGACCGGGAATCGGACACGAAAGAGTCTGATAGAGTCGGAAACGCAAGACCGAAGGGAAAAGCCCGGAGGAAAGCCCCAGAGAGTGTTCTGCGGGTGAGTACAAAGGAAGCGTCCGTTCCTTGAGAACTCAACAGCGTGCCAAAAGTCAACGCCAGATATGTTGATGCCCCGGCCTGCTTCGGCAGGTTGGAGGTTCCTTTGAAAGTCCCACGGGGTCACTGACCCGGTGGGCAATTTACACAGCGAGGACGCTGTGAACGACCGGTCTTATTCCGTCCGGTCGTTCCGCTCTCGTGTTGTGTTGTCCCGATCACGGGA